>DHHV01000151.1 GCA_002403455.1 Hyphomonadaceae bacterium UBA4763
CGGCGATTAGCCGCCGTTGGCGGCCGGCTTGCGCGATGAGAGGCCAAATTCGATCAAATCACCGACCGTCTGGATGACCGCCTCGGTTGCCGGCGAATCGTCCCAAACGCCATAGCGCATCCCCAAGAACACGCTTGCCCCGATCAGCGCCCAGGCGCGCGGTTCAGGCTCGCCAATAGCAATTTCGCCTTTGCGCTCAGCCTCGCGCAAGCCGGTCACGTAGCCGCTGACAAAGCTCTCATAATGGGCGCGATAGGCGTCCGGCGCGATGAATTCCGCTTCGTTGACGATGCGGTAAATGTTGCGATGCGTCCGCGTGAATTCGATATAGGCCTGCAGGCCGCGCCGTTCGGCTTCCAGGCGATTGGCCGCGCCTGCGACGCGCATGGCGATCGAGCGGCGCACCTGATGGCCAAGATGAGCGACCAGAGCGCGGAAAATCGCCTCTTTTCTCGGAAAATGCACGTAGAAGGTGCCCATGGCGACGCCGGCGTTTTCGGTGATCCGATTGATCGCCGCCGCATGGAAGCCGCGCTCGCCAAACTCGTTCTCCGCGGCGTCCAGCAGCTTTTGCCGGGTCATGCGACCACGCGCCGTCTTTGGCGTGGGGTCAGGGGACTGGACATTATCTGAGACTTGGTTCATATCTCAACATGATGATTGGTTCAGGTATCATAAGACAGCAAACAGGATAGCAACGCAAGTCGTTTCCTAAGCTGCCCACCGGACCGATCGCGCTGTTGGAAAGAACGCCCCTGTTGGGCTTGAGGAGGGAACACGCATGTCTTGGAGAATCGGACGTCGTTTTGGTTTGAAACAGGCGCTTGCCGCTGGCAGCGCGTTGGCGCCGCTCTGCGGGTTTGCGTCGGCAGCCCTCGCCCAAACACCACAACAGCAAAACCCGCCCGCCCAGCAACAGGCGCAAGACGAAGAAGCGCTGCGCCAAGACGTCATCGTGGTATCGGCCCGGCGGCGCGAAGAATCGTTGATCGATGTGCCGATCGCCGTCACGGCTTTTTCCGGTGATCAATTGGAAAAGATCGGCGCGACCAATGTCACGTCGCTGAACGAGATTGTCCCGAATGTGACGTTTGAAGTCTCGCGCAACACCAATTCGACCTTGACGCCGTTTATTCGCGGCGTTGGTCAGCAAGACCCGGTCGCTGGATTTGAACAAGGCGTGGGCGTCTATCTCGATGATATCGTCTTTAATCGCCCGCAAGGCGCCGTGCTGGACCTATATGACGTCGAACGGATCGAAGTGCTGCGCGGGCCGCAAGGCACGCTCTATGGTCGCAACACGATCGGCGGCGCGGTCAAATATGTCACCAGAAGACTGGGCGAAGAGCCCGAATTCACCGCGCGGCTCACCGGAGGCAATTTTGGTCAGTTCGACGCGTTTGGCAAATTCGCTTTGCCGCTGCTGGATGACACCCCGATCGGCGATGTGCGATTGGGCGGCGCGATCGCTTATTTTAGCCGGAACGGCTTTGGCGAGAATTTGTTCCTCGGCATCGACAACGGCAATCGCGACGTGCTGGGCGGCCGGTTGAGCCTTGAATGGCTGCCGACCGAAGATGTTTTCGTCCGCATTACCGGCGATTGGACGGATGACAATTCGATCCTCCAACAGGGCTCGCGACTGATCCCCGCCGCCTTCCAAGTCAATCCCGACACGGGTGCGCCGTTCGAGGTGCTCGACAGCGTTTTTGACACCTTTGCCGGCCTAAACAATCCGACCGCCGACACCGTCAATCGCGGGCTGTCCTTGCAAGTGGAATGGGAAGTCAACGAAAACATCACGCTGAAATCGATCACCGGTTATCGTGACAATTTCTCCGCCTTGCCGGAGGATTTTGACAGCTTGCCCGCCGCCGACGTCGACGTGCCGGTGATCTTTGAGGACGACCAATTCACGCAGGAAGTGCAAGTGCTGGTCAATGCCGGCCGCTTCAACGGCTTGGTCGGCGCGTTCTACATCAACGCCAATGCGTTCAACGCGTTTGACGTGATCTTGGCGCAATTGGGATCGGTCGTTGGTCTGCCCGGATTGAACGCGTTTACCCTGGGGGATGTCGACACTGAAAGCTGGGCGATTTTCGGCGATTTCACCTTTGACATCACCGAGAGCCTATCCTTGTCATTCGGCGGTCGCTTTACCAGCGATCAGCGCACCGCTTTGGTGTTCGGACAAACCTTGCTGGGCGGCTTTTCAGAAGCCTTCGGCGGCACGGCGACGCCCTTGTTGACCGACACCAATTTCGTCGGCCAGGAAACCTTTAGCGAGTTCACCCCGCGCGTCAGCTTGGCCTGGTCGCCCTCGCCCAACCATAATCTTTATGTGAGTTACGCCGAAGGCTTCAAGGGCGGCGGTTTCGACCCGCGCGGCAATGCGTCGGTCGCGCCTGACTTTGACGGCGACGGAATTGTCGGGGTCAATTTCGCGACCGGTATCGCCAATGACCCGAGCGATGTGCAGGATTTCTTCCTGTTCGAGCCGGAAGAGATCGCCACCTACGAAGTCGGCTATAAATCGTCGTTCTTTGGCGGGCGGTTGAACCAGAGCTCTGCTTTCTTTTTCAGCAATTACAATAATGTGCAGATCCCTGGATCGGTCGGCGTTGATTCCGACGGCGACGGCCTGTTCGACAGCTTTGTCGGGATCACCTCCAACGCCGCCGAAGCGCGGATCTTTGGGGTCGAGTTCGAGGGCAACGCCACCCTCTTGCAAGACGCCCTGCGGGCCGGGGACCGGCTGAACGTGCAATGGGGGCTTGGCTATATCAACGCCGAGTTTGAGGAATTCATCAACGCGTTCGGCGACGACATCGCCGATTTGGCGACCTTCCAGAACACGCCGCGTTACACGTTCAGCACGACGTTTACCTATACGACGCCGTTGAAATTGTTCGGCTTGGCCGGCTCGATTTCGCTGTTGCCGACGATCTCCTATCGCAGCACGACCAATCAGTTTGAGATCTCGACGGCGGCGCTTGACCAGCCGGGCTATGTGATCTTCAACACCGGTTTGGTTTGGACGTCGGACAATGGCCGCTTGACCTTGTCGCTGCAGGGCCGGAATTTGACCAATACCGAATATATCGTCGCCGGCTTTGACTTCGTCGACGACGTCACCTTCGCGCCGCAATTAGGCCTTGACGGGGTCTTGACGGCGTTCTTTGGTCCGCCCCGGCAATTTTTTGGCTCGATCGAGGTCAATTTCTGAGCTTGCGCACAGGTAACGGGTCAGCTTACCCCCGGCCGGCGATCGCCGGCTGCGGGGCTCGCTGATAATTGAGAGGGCGCCAAATGTGGGCCAAAATTCTCGGCGCCATGGCGGCGCTTGTCGTCCTAGCGATCGCAGGCCTGGGGTTTGTCACCTGGCAGGCGACACGCGGCGAAGACCCCGCCGCCCTGGAAGCGCGTTATGCCTTGCCTGCCGACCGCTTTGTCGAAGTCGCCGGCGCGCGCGTTCGCTTGCGCGACGAGGGGCCCAAGGACGCTCCGACCATCGTCCTGCTGCATGGATTTTCGCACAGTCTGGAAAGTTTCGACGCCTGGGCGCAGGCGCTCGCGCCGACTTATCGAGTTGTTCGCTATGATTTGCTGGGTCATGGACTGACCGGACCCGATCCGCAGCAACGTTATGCGCCCGAAGAGCGGGCGGCGTTTTTGGGCGAAGTCCTCGATGCGCTGGCGATCGAGAAAGCCGTTGTCGCCGGCAATTCGCTCGGCGGGCTGGTCGCCTGGCGCTTCGCGGCGCGTAATCCTTATCGCGTCGCCGGCCTGATCCTGATCTCACCGGGCGCCTATCCGATCAATGGCGTTGGCGATGCGCCGGCGGCGCTGCCGGCGGCGATGAAAGCCTATTTGCTGACCGCCCCGCCCGCGGGGGTCGCCTTCGCCGCGCAAGCGGTTTACGCCGACCCCGCCGCGATTGACGCGGCAAAGCTGACGCGCTTGCGGGACATGATGCGCCGCCGCGGCAATGGCGCGGCCATGGTACAGTCGGTCGAGGAATTCACGCTGCCCGATCCGGCCCCTGAACTTGCCAAAATCACCGCGCCAACCTTGATCCTATGGGGCGAAGCGGATCGGCTGATCCCGGTCGCGCATGGCGCGCAATTGCAAGAGGCAATTGCCGGGGCGCAGCTCAAGCGCCTGGCAGGCATTGGCCATGCCGCCCAAGAAGAGGCGCCGACCGAAAGCCTGCGGTTTGTCGAGCCGTTTTTGGCCCAAATCTTTGCCGCGCCTGCAATTGCGACGCCGATCGAATGAAAGAGACGCGCGGCGATAGCGCGCTCGGCCGCGCCTATGTTTTGTTCATCTTGGTGCTGGTTTATACGTTCAATTTCATTGACCGACAGATTGTCGGCATTCTCGCCGTGCCGATCAAAGCCGAATTGGCGCTAAACGACACGCAATTAAGCCTAATGGGCGGGCTGGCCTTTGCCTTGTTCTACACGTTTTTAGGCATTCCGATCGCCTGGCTCGCCGATCGCAGCAATCGCGTCTGGATCATGACCATCGCCTTGTCGGTGTGGAGCGCGATGACGGCGCTATGCGGGCTGTCGCAAAACTTCATCCAATTGTTTTTGGCGCGATTGGGCGTCGGCATTGGCGAAGCGGGCGGCGTCGCCCCGGCCTATTCGCTGATCGCAGATTATTTCCCGCCGCATCAGCGCGCCCGTGCTTTGAGCGTTTATTCCTTCGGCATTCCAATCGGCAGCGCCATGGGGATTGTGCTCGGCGGAGTGCTGACGACGCATCTTGGTTGGCGGGCGGCGTTCATTTTGGTCGGGCTGATGGGGCTGGCGATCGCGCCTTTGTTCCGGCTGACCTTGGCCGAGCCGCCGCGCGGCCGCTTTGACGCGCCGGGAACCAGCCTCGCGCCGGCGCCGTTTGCAGCGGTGCTGCGCACCTTGGCGCGCAAGCCAAGCTTTTGGTTGATGTCGCTCGGCGGAGCCTGCTCGTCGATGATGGGCTATGGGCTGATCTTCTGGCTGCCATCTTTTTTTGTGCGCAGCTTCGGCGCGGAGTTGCCGGGCTTCTTTGCCTGGCTGCCGCGGTTTTTATTGCCGCAAGAACCGCCGGCTTTGCTCTATGCGTCCTATTTTTACGGCGCGATTTTGTTGATCGGCGGGGTTATCGGGATTTGGAGCGGCGGCGCGTTGGCCGATTATTTTGGGCGGGCGCGGCGCGGCGCCTACGCCATGATCCCGGCTTTGGCGTTTTTGGCGAGCCTGCCGTTCTTTGTCGCGGGCGTGTTGGCGCCGTCTCTGGGCGTGGCGTTTATCGCCTTTCTGGCGATCCAGGCGCTGAGCCTTGTTTGGCTGGGGCCGGTGCTGTCGGCTTTTCAGCATTTGGTCGGGCCATCGATGCGCGCCACCGCCTCGGCAATCTTCCTGTTCATCAATAATCTGATCGGGATCGGCCTTGGCAATCTGGCGATCGGGGCGCTGTCGGACGCCTGGACGGCGCGATATGGCGATGAAGCGTTGCGATACGCAATATTGTGCGGCTCAGGCTTTTACGTGTTGGCGGCGGGCTTGTTTTTGCTGACGGCGCGGCGTTTGGCCCGCGACTGGGAAGGTTGATCAGAAAAGGCTGGCGGCCGCATCGAGGATCGCGTCAGCGTCCAGCCCATAAGCGCGGTAAAGGTCAGGAAGATCGCCGGTTTGACCGAATTTCTCGACGCCGAGGCTCGCAACGCGCATGCCCCGCACCCCACCGATCCAGGAAAGCGCCGCGGGCGAGCCATCGAGCACCGTGACGAGCCGCGCATCCGCCGCGAGCGGCGCCAATAATCGTTCGATCGGGCTTGGTCCGCCCGAACCGGCACCCTGCGCCTTGCGCCAGTCCTTTTGCAACCGGCCGGGCGAAGTAACCACCAAGAGCCCCGCTTCCGGAACATCCTCGATCAACGCCTCAACGGCCGCCATGGCTTCCGGCAAAATTGCGCCCATGGCGATGATGGCGAGGGCCGCGCCTTCCCGAGGCGGCCGCAGCCAATAGCCCCCCTCAATGGCGCCGGCGCGCCAATCCGGGCTGAGACGTGCCGGCGGCGTCATCGGACGGGTCGACAGACGCAAGTAAACCGAGCCGCCATCGGGCGCCTGCACATGGCCAAAAGCCCAATGCAGGATCTCGGCCAAGTCCTCGGCAAAGGCCGGCTCATAGCCCGTAAGACCCGGTTGGCCCATGCCGATCAGCGGCGGGTTGATCGATTGATGCGCGCCGCCCTCCGGCCCCAAGGTCAACCCAGATGGCGTCGCGACCAAAATAAACCGCGCGTCCTGGTAACAGGCGTAATTCAACGCATCG
>DHHV01000004.1 GCA_002403455.1 Hyphomonadaceae bacterium UBA4763
CGCCGTCGCGCGATGAGCCGGCGCTGCGCGGATCGGCGACCCGCTCCGTCGGCGTATCGGGGATCAGGGCGTCCGGAATGGCTTTGCCGATCAGACCGGTGATGGCGGCGAGCGCCTTGTCATCGGCCGGGCCGATGATCATGAAGGCTTGACCGGAGCGGCCAGCGCGGCCCGTCCGGCCAATGCGGTGCACGTAATCTTCTGGGTGGCGCGGCGCGTCGAAATTGAAAACGTGGCCGACATCGGGAATGTCGAGGCCGCGCGCGGCGACGTCGCTGGCGACCAGTAGGGTCAGCTCCCCGGCGCGGAAGCGGTCGAGCGTTTTCGTGCGCACGCTCTGATCGAGATCGCCATGGATGGGCGCGGCGTTAAATCCGTGCTGGGTGAGCGATTTGGCGACGATATCGACTTCGGTTTTGCGATTGCAAAAGACGATGCCGTTTTTCACATTCGCGTGACGAATGGCGGCGCGCAACACCGCGCGCTTGGTCTTCGGATCAGAGGACGGCGAACGGACGATAAATTGCTGAATAGTTTCAGCAGTCGTGGCCTGACGCGCGACCTCAATTTTTTCGGGAAAGTTCAAAAATTGCTGCGTCAGCCGCTGAATTTCGGCCGGCATGGTCGCCGAGAAGAACAAGGTCTGCCGCGTCGGCGGCGTCAGCGTGAAAATCCGCTCGATATCGGGGATGAAGCCCATGTCGAGCATGCGATCGGCTTCGTCGATGACCATGATCTGCACGCCGGTCAGCAACAATTTGCCGCGCTCGAAATGGTCGAGCAGGCGCCCTGGCGTTGCAATCAAGACGTCAACGCCTTGCGTCAGTAGCCGGTCCTGGTCGCCAAAAGCGACCCCGCCGATCAGCAACGCCATACTGAGCTTTTGATATTTGGCGTATTTCGTAAAATTCTCGGCGATCTGCGCCGCCAGCTCGCGGGTCGGGGTGATCACCAAACAGCGCGGCATGCGCGCCCGGGCCCGCCCCTGGGCGAGCCGCTCAATGACCGGCAAGGTAAAGGACGCCGTCTTGCCGGTGCCGGTTTGGGCGATGCCGAGGACATCGCGGCCCTCAAGCGCAAAGGGGATAGCGGCTTGTTGGATGGGCGTGGGATTGGCGTATCCGGCATCAGCTAACGCATTCAGCACAGGGGCGCTGAGCCCCAGATCGGCAAAGCTGACGGTCATGAATAAATATTATCCTTTGGGAGAAAGGTCCAATTCGGCGCCTGCGTGCGCTTTGGATCCGAGAGACAAATCATTGCGACGACGAAAACTATCTATGTCGTAAGCCGTCTTAGCGAACGAGCTTCGCACTCGGCTTTTGATTTATTAATGCAGGAAATAGTCGCTTTAGTCGAGAAAGTCAAATCGGCGCGTTGAGCGCCAATAAACCGACAGCGCCGACCCCGATCCGCCAGATGGCGAATGGCGTAAAACCAAACCTCCCGACGATCGCCAAAAAGCCTTTGACGACGAGGAGCGCGGTGACAAAAGCTGCACCAAAGCCGAGGCCTATTTGCGCGCCATCGGCGAGCGACATTTGATCGATGTTCTTGATCAGATCATAGGCGAAGGCGGCCGACATCGTCGGCAGGGCGAGCAAGAATGAGAACTCGGCCGCCGCGCGCTTGCCAAGGCCCAAGACCATCGCGCCGGCGATGGTGGCGCCGGAGCGCGAAACGCCGGGGACAAGCGCCAAACATTGGCAAAGCCCGATCGCCAGCGCGCGCAGCGGCGGAACGGCGAGCGGGTCTTCGACTCGCACCGGCAAGCGGGCGCGATCGATCGCCAACAGCACGATCCCGCCAAGGATCAGCGACCAGCAGATCACTTGCGGGCTTTCGAACAACACCGTCTTGATGAAATCATGAAGGAGCGCGCCCAGCACCAGGGCTGGCGCAAAAGCCAACGCCAAGCCGATCAGAAACCGGCGGGCTTGCGCATCGCGCGGAGCGGCGAAGGCCAAGCCGAGCATCTTCTGGGCGTAGACCGACAACAGCGCCAAGATCGCGCCGAGCTGGATCAGCACCTCAAAACTATTGCCGGCGCTTTGGAAACCCAGAAAATGACCGATCAACAGCAAATGACCGGTCGAAGAGACTGGTAAAAACTCGGTCAGCCCTTCAACGACGCCCAAGAGCAGGACGATCCACCAATCATTCAGCGCCATGATCGATCCGCTTAGCGCCGATGAGGGCATCGGCGTTCTGTCAACGCCGCCTGCTTGGCGCTGTTCGGGGCTTAGATCAATCCGCCCAGCGGAGAGGAGGGGTCGGCATAGCGCTTTTTCGGCATGCGGCCGGCAAGATAGGCGTCGCGGCCGGCGATAACGGCGTGTTTCATGGCGCGCGCCATGCGGATCGGGTCTTTGGCCTCGGCGATGGCGGTGTTGAGCAACACCCCGTCGCAGCCCAATTCCATGGCGATCGCGGCGTCCGAGGCGGTGCCGACTCCGGCGTCGACCAACACCGGCACGTTGGCTTGTTCAACGATCAGACGGATATTGATCGGGTTTTGCAGGCCAAGGCCCGAGCCGATCGGCGCGCCAAGCGGCATGATCGCACAGGCGCCGGCGTCTTCGATCTTGCGCGCATAGATCGGATCGTCCGAGCAATAGACCATGACGTCAAAGCCTTCGCCGACCAGGACTTTGGTCGCCCGCAGGGTTTCCTCCATGTCCGGATAGAGCGTTTTTTGGTCGGCCAACACTTCGAGTTTAACGAGCGTCCAGCCGCCAGCTTCGCGGGCAAGGCGCAAGGTGCGCAAGGCGTCTTCGGCGGTGAAGCAGCCCGCCGTATTGGGCAAATAGGTGTAGGTTTGCGGGTCGAGATGATCGGTCAGGCGATCTTGGCTGGGATCGCTGACATTGACGCGGCGCAAGGCGACCGTGACGATCTCAACGCCCGCAGCGGCGGCCGCGCGCGCATTGATGGCGTAGGAGCTATATTTGCCAGTGCCGATGATCAGGCGCGAGGTAAAACGTCGACCGGCGACGCTCCAGCCATCATCGGTCAGCGGATCGGGAGAGGCGAGACTGGTTGACATTTGGAAACCTCTTTAACCGCCGCCGACAAATTGCACGATCTCGACGCGATCGCCGTCGGCAAGACGCGTCACCCCGTGCAGCGCGCGCGGCACGATCTCGCGATTGCGCTCCACGGCGATGCCGCGCGCGGGCAGGCCGCGCGCGCGCAACAGATCAGCGAGGCTGTCGCCGTCCGACATCACGATCGGCTCGCCGTTGACGGCGAGGGAGATCAATTTACGCGAAGACTCTGCCATATCGTGACACTCGATCGATGGGGCGCGGGCGGGCGGCGCGGGGCGCAGTTGCACGTGGAGATTATGTGACATAAGGGCGCGCAAACAAGCCAAAAAGCCGGATCGGGGCCGATTCGGCCCTGCCGAGATCTCCGCTATGCCGATCCTGTTTGTGTTGAACGGTCCCAATCTTAATCTCCTCGGCGCGCGCGAGCCGGCGATCTATGGCCGCGAGACCTTGGCCGATATCGAAGCGCGCACGGCGAAAGCCTGTGCGGCGCTGGGCTTTGGGCTCGATTTTCGTCAGACCAACCACGAGGGCGTGCTGGTCGATTGGGTGCAGGAAGCGGGCCGCGCGGCGGCGGCGTTGATCCTGAATGCCGGGGCCTATACGCATACCTCCTTGGCGATCTTGGATGCGTTGCGGGCGCTGACGATCCCGATCGTCGAGGTGCATTTGAGCCTTCCGGCCAAGCGCGAAAGCTTTCGCCACCGCAGCTATGTCGCGATGGCCGCGCAGGGCTTGATTGCAGGCTTTGGCGGCGCAGGCTATGGGCTGGCGGTGCAAGCAGCGGCGGATTTGATCGCAGCGGGCAAAACCGGTTGATTTTGTTGCGTCAGCGTAGTTTTCGCGGCGAAACAGGGATGAAGGAGGGCGGGCATGCGCTCGGACGGCTCGCGCAATAGAGACGCTAAGAACGAACCGGCGACCGGGATCGATCCAGCTTTGGTCAAGGCCTTGGCCAAAGTGCTGTCGGATATGGACTTGACCGAGATCGAGGTCGAACACGGCGCACTGAAGATCCGCGTGGCGCGGGCATTGCCGGCGCAGATGGTGCATGTCTCAGCGCCGGCGCCGACCCATCCGGGGACGGCAATGCACCAGCCGGCTCCGGCGGCGGCGCCTGCGCCCGTCGCATCCGCCGCGCC
>DHHV01000060.1:0-22997 GCA_002403455.1 Hyphomonadaceae bacterium UBA4763
GCCGCTTTCCCGGCGAGCTTTGCGCCGCCTTTGGCGGCGGCTTTGACGAACAGGGTGCGGCTCAACATCCTGGCGGCCAGCAAAGCCGCGCCCGCCGCTGCGCCGGATTTTGCGGCAAGATTGACGCCAGCAAAGCGCGCCTCCGCATCGGCGATCGACAAGGTCATGCCTTGCTCAACCAGAGCGATCTCTTCGATATCCAACGCAAATTCCAACTCCATCGCCGCGCGCAATTTGCTCAATTGCGCGGTCAGGATCGAGCGATGCGCAGCGTCCATTTCGCGAAACGCAAAAGCGATCTTGTCGCTGAAACCCGATTCTGTGAACAAAATCCGCTGGAAATTGCCCTCCATATCGCCCAAGACGCCAGCGGTCAGCTCAGTATATTCGCCGACGACGCTGTAGTGAAAATCCAAAAAACGCTCAACATTGCCCAAGACCGGTTCAAAGGCTTGATCGATCGCCTGGTCGACGCCGGCGGCGATTTGCTGCTTGGCGATGCTTGAGTCGGCGTCTAGATTTTGCAAGATCAGCGCGGATTTGCGCTGGTAGGTCTCTTGATAAGATGGGCTGGCGAGGAGCCGCCCGTCCACCATCACAAAGCGCGGGCGCTCGGACAACGACAAATAGGCGACAAATCCGATCGCCAGAACCGCCAAAAAAAGGCCGGCAATCGCCAAGCCGCGCTGGATCATCGGCCCGCCTCCCGCTCGCTCCACTGAACGCCCCACAAGGTTAATTGCATCGCCAGCCGGCTGAACGCAAGCAGGCTCGCCCCGCCGCCCAGCAGCAACGCCGCCCAGCCAAGCCAGCGCAACAGCGCGATCGGGACCAAATCCTCGGCGCGGATCATCGCAAACCACAAAGCCGCATCGGCTTCGCGGGCAATGCGCAGCGCCCGATCCAGCAGGGCGCAGGCTGAGCCGATTGAGCTCGACGCCCCCGCCATCGCTTCGCCAATCGAGCCGGCCCCAGCGACATAGGCTGGCGGCGGCTGCGCCAGCCGCAGCGCCAACAACGCCACCACCCCGACAAACACATTGACCCCGACCGCCCAGCGCGCTGCGACAATGTTGCGAAAGCGCGGCGACACCCGCAATGTCCGCCCGGCCAATGCGCGAAACAGCGCAAACAGCGCCACGATCACGAGGGCGTCGCAGAGGAAAAACACGATCTCGGCCGGCCCCCAAGCCGTCGCCGCCAGACCCAAAAGCGCCATCAGCCCCAAAGACGCGCCAAACGACACCGCCCACAGCACGGGGGTGCGCCGCGACCAGTCATGCAGGAACGAGCCCGGCTCGAAATACCCATCGGCCAGCCATTCGCGCCGCGCCTGGACTTGGGTCTTGGCATAGACCGCAACGATCCCGGCCCCGACCACAAGGCTCAGCAGCGCCCAACAACCGGCCGAAAATGTCAGCCGCCACACCAGCGCCAAGGTCGGCGCGGCCAAAGCCGCGATCAAAACCGCCAAGCTTCCCGCCCAATTCCGCGCGGGGATTGCGCCTTGCGCCAATGTTCACTCTCCCCAGTCGGATTTTGCGTCGTTTTCTAATAAAGAATACCGCAAGATCGCTAAAAGCGAAAATCGGTCACCAATATGGCCCGCGCCTCACAGCCCAAAAAAGCCGCCCACTGCCGCGGGACGCGCAAAATCCTCACCGAAATCAACGAAATAGGGATAGATCGGCAAGCGATAAGGCTTGCCCGTCGCCGCCAAATGTTCAGCCTGGGCGTTGTCAAAAAAATCGACATCCGACGTCGCCGCCCCGCCATGAAATTGGTGGAAGGTCGCCTCGCCCGCCAGCAAAATATTGACCGCATTCGGGCGTTCAACGCAGCGCGAGAACAATTCCAGATTGCTCAGCCCCCCACCCGGACTGGCAAAGCCTCATTATAGCCGCCCATTTGCCAAAACAACTTTTTCGCCATCGAAAAAGCATTGGACTCATTCAACCGGTAATATTTGCCATCGCGGCATGCGCCGGCCCACACGCTGATCTTGAACAATTCATCGAGATCATTTTCCCAGTCAACGCCCGCCAGTAACTGATCTTCGACCGACTGATCATAGCCTTCGCGGCAGGCGATCGATTGAAGCTTATGGCCCAAATGCCGGCTGGTGACGTAGACAAACGCGTCCGGCTGCGCGCGCAAATGCCGCACCGTTCGCGCCACCAGATAAGGCGAGGCCATCCGCGCCCCATCGATACAGATCATCACCTGCTCGGCCTGCGCCAGATCGCGCACCGCCGCGTTGATCGCCCCGACCGGCGAGGGCGAGGCCCGCTCGATCCTGTGCAGCCGCACCGGCGCGTGGGCTCCCGCAAGATCCGGCAAACTCAATGGCTGCGGCGAGCCATTATCGATGACGATAATCTCGTAATCGATATCGCCGACCGCCTTTTGCAAGGGGCGCAACAGCGAGCGCAGCGTGCGCGGCGCTTCGCGCTGCATACGGTAGGCAAGGACGATGATCGACAATTCCATGACGCGCAGGGCAAGGCCGAACCATTGCAAACTGTCAAGCCTTCACACGCTCCGCCACGTTTGCGTCACCAGGCCCGCCCAATCTGGACCAAACCGGCTTCCTTGCGCATAAAGAGCGCGGGCGCGCCAGCCGCGCCGCCGCCATCACATGAGCGCCTCTAGATGAAACCCTTGTTTGCTTGGCTGATCGCCGGCGCCGCCCTGTTTGGCCTTGGCTCCAACGCGCTGGCGCAAGCGCCCGGCGCCCAGATCGGCGACCCTGCCCAAGTCGCCATCTCGCTGATCGCCGCCGCGCGCGTTGCAGCGCCGGGCGAGACGATGGCGCTCGCCTTCGTGCAAGAAATCGCGCCGAACTGGCATATATACTGGACCAATCCCGGCGCCTCGGGCGAGCCAACGCAAATGACGTTCGAGGCGCCGCCCGGCTTTGTATTATCCACGCCGGACTGGCCAACGCCGACGACCATTCCGCTCGGGCCGCTGGTCAATTATGGCTATTCGGGCGAGGTGGTCTATCCGCTGACGCTGACGATCCCCCCCGATGCGCCGCCAGGACCGTTTACGATTGGCGTCAAGGCGCGCTGGCTGGTCTGCGAGGAAATCTGCATTCCGGAAGAGGGCGAGGCCCAATTGCTCCTGGCCGTGGGCGAGACGCCCGTTCCAGACCCGACCAATGCGGCGCGCATTGCCGCCGGCCAAGACCTCATTCCGGTCCCATCGCCCTTTGACAGCGTGATTTCGGCCGATGGAGCCGGTCTGCTCGCCATCCGCGATCCGGCCTTGGCCGGCAGTTTGGCGGCGGGCGATGTGAACGACGCTTATTTTTTCGCCGATGATCCTTTGGCGGTCGATCCGAACGCCCCGCAAGCGGTGCGGCGCGGGCCCGATGGTCTCTCCATCGCGCTGACCGCCGGCTATGGCGGCCCCTTGGGCGCCAAGCCCTTGACCGGCGTGCTCGCGTTGCAAGAACGCGATAGCGCCGGCTGGCGCTGGCGCGGCTATCGCCTGACGGCCAGCCCCGGCGATGTCGGCGAAGGCGTCACCGATGCGGCGCTCGCGCCCGCATCGACCGCCCCACCCGCGACTTCTGGTCTTGGCCAATCGCTGGCCTTTGCGTTTGTCGGCGGCATTTTGCTCAATCTGATGCCGTGTGTGTTCCCCGTGTTATTTATGAAGGCGCAAGCTTTGTTGCGCAGCGCGGCGGGTGCGCAAGCCCATGCCCGGCGCGAAGGCCTGTTCTACGGCGCAGGCGTGGTGGCGTCCTTTGCGGCGTTGGGCGGCGCGCTATGGGCGATCCGCGCCGGGGGCGCCGAAATCGGCTGGGGTTTTCAATTGCAATCGGCCCCCATCGTTGCCGCCTTTGCGGTGTTGTTTTTCCTGATTGGCCTCAATTTCCTTGGCGTGTTCGACATCGGCGCCAGCGCGCAAAATCTTGGGTCGAGCCTTTCCCTGCAAAGCGGCGGGTCGGGGGCCTTTTTCACCGGCGTGTTGGCGGTCGCGGCCGCCGCGCCCTGCACCGCGCCGTTCATGGCGACCGCTTTGGGCTATGCCCTGGCCGCGCCGGCCTTGCAGGCCGGGCTGGTGTTTGTCGCGCTGGGGCTCGGCATGGCGGCGCCCTTTGTGGGGTTGAGCTTTTGGCCGGCCTTGACCCGCGCTTTACCCCGCCCCGGCCCCTGGATGGAGCGGGCCAAGCAGATCATGGCCTTCCCGCTCTTTGCGACCGCCGTATTCATGATCTGGACGCTGGCGCAAGAGACCAACGCCGACGGCATCGGCATTACCGCCAGCCTGATCGTCTTGGCGGGGCTGGGCGCGTTTTTGCTCAATCTCGCTCGATCGACGTTGGTGCGCGGCGTCGGCCTTGCGATCATGGCCGCCGCTTTAGGTCTTGCCGCCTTGGTGCCGGAGCGGCATGGCGCCGTCGCCGGCACGGAAATCTCCACAACACCGACCGATGGCGTCGTCTGGGAGACCTGGTCGCCCGCAGCCGTCGCGCAAGCGCGCACGGCTGGCGTCCCCGTTTTCGTCAATTTCACCGCCGCCTGGTGCCTGCCTTGCCAGGTCAATGACCGCACCACGTTTTCGTCATCGGCCGTGCGCGCAGCCTTTGCCGAGAGCGGCGTGCGCGCCTTTAAAGCCGATTGGACGCGGCGCGATGCGCAGATCGCCACGGCGCTGGCCGAGCTTGGCCGCGCCGGCGTGCCGACCTATCCGCTTTATCCCGCCGACGGCGGCGCGCCGGCATTTTTGCCGCAAATACTCACGCCGGCTATGTTGATCCAGGCTGTCAGCAATAACCCGCGCTGATCGGTCGCAGGGCCGTTCCGCGCGATCACAAACGATCACAACCGCTCAAAAGCTGCTCACAACTTAACCGAGCGTCTGTGCGTTTCCCGCAGCGATGCTACATCACCTTTTAGCCTGCGGCGTTCCGCCGGGGTGATTGTTTGTTTAATTTTCGTCCACATCTTCAACGCGATTGGAGTTGGTCATGATAATGTCTCGGCGGGACGTGTCGCTGGCGCTTGGCGCGGCGGCGGCGATTGGATTAACGGTGTTTGCGATGCTTGCCTCCCCCGCGAAAGCCAATGCGCCGACGATCGGCCAACCGGCCCCGGCCTTTCAGCTGACCGATTCCAACGGCGCGACCCATTCATTGAATGATTTTCGCGGCAAGACCGTCGTGCTCGAATGGTCGAACCATGATTGCCCCTATGTCATCAAGCATTACGGCTCGGGCAATATGCAGGGCCTGCAGCGTGAAGCGGCGGCCGACGGCGTTGTCTGGTTGACCATCGTCTCCTCGGCCCCTGGCAAACAAGGCCATGTCGATGGCGCCAAAGCCAATGCCTTGACGCAATCGCGCAACGCCGCGCCGACCGCCGTGCTGCTCGACCCGAATGGCGCGGTCGGCCGCGCTTATGACGCCCGCACGACGCCGCATATGTATATCATCAACGCCCAGGGCGTTTTGGTCTATCAAGGCGGCATCGACAACAAGCCAACCGCCAACCCCGCCGATCTCGCCAGCGCCACCAATTATGTCCGCGCCGCTTTGGCCGATGTGGAAGCCGGCCGCCCGGTCGCCACGCCGGTCAGCCAGCCTTATGGCTGTTCGGTGAAGTATTAAGTCATCGCGCAGCGAGATTGGCGATTGTGAAATTCGCCCCATAATTGTGGCAAGCTCTGAGCGAATTTCAAAATCAAAACCACAATAGACATGAATGAGTTATAGTGTCCTTTTTGAACCAGGGCTTCATAAAACACTTGACCCAATTATGAGGTAATTATCAGAATTACCGCACCAGGAGATTAAGGCTCGAACGTTGGTTGCTTGACGTGCCGATCCGAGGAAGCTGACCGCGACCTCACCGTGCTATGACCAGCCTTAGCGAACCGTCGTAACTCGGCATCGTCCTCAGCGCTCCGAAGCGCTCGTCCCACAAGCCACTTTCCAGGTCGCCCTGAAGGTCATGCTCAAACCGGGACCCAATGTCCGCCGTCGCGAAACTCCAAGATGAGCAAGCAAGACGCGCGTCTGGATTGAGCAGCATTTCCGGGCGGGCGTGATAAGTCTCGTTGAAACCGTCCATGCAGTCGAGCGGAATCGGCACTGGCTCGACATCGACCTCGCCGCCAAGCAGGGTTTTGAGCCTCGCAATCGGCGGAAACGCGCATAAGTCGCCCCAATAGACCCATAATCGGCGTCGCCTGCGCTTCCATCTTTACTTCGCATGGGCCCCTTTCATGCCGAGTTGCATCCGATGAACATTACAATTTGAGCCGCCTGCCGGTCCGTTAAGCGTCCGGGCGCCGACCCTATGGATCATCTACGCCTCGGGCGGGGTGACGCCGATCACCGGAACCGAGCGCAACGTTCGATCCCCCGTGCGCTTCGCGCGAATGTACGCGCGTGGTGTGATGCCCAAGAGGGCGCGGAACTCCCGAATTGCATGCGGTTGATCAGCGAAGGCCACCGGCTCGCCGAATGCATCGTCCTCCCAAGGCGCCTCGTGCAAATGACGCAGCATGCGATCAACACGAAGCGTGCGTTGATAGCGTTTTGGAGGGACACCGTAGAAGGCGGAAAACGTTCGTCGGAATTGTCGCTCGGAAATGCCGCAGGCAGCCGCCGCGTGCTGAACCGCATTGACGTCCGCCGTGGCGAGGATGTCCAGCGCCGGCGCCACTGGATCGACGATCGCGCCTGCAGATTGAAAGAACGCGAGCAACACTCCAGAGGCGCGTTCGCGCCAGGGCTCGAACGCCTCGCCCGGATCCGGATCGAGCGCCCGGGCAAGGCCGGGCTGCACCATGTCGAGCGGAACCGCCTTGTTCAACAAGCGAAAAGCGGGCGCTCCGAAGACGAGGCGCATACCCGAGGCTGTCAGGCCCAGGGCGTAAACCTTGATATGGGATCGAGCGTAGCCGTAGCACCAGGCGTGACGCGGCCCCCAAAGCGCCACCCGCGGCAGACGGCTCCAGGCAGCGTCATCGCCCGTCTCACGCAGCCAATAAGGGTCTGCGACCATGATCTGGATGCTGCTGCGCACCTCCGGAAGGACGCGCACGACCTCTCCGGCCAGTGGATCATCCCGATGCACGAACGCCAAGACCTGCCCGCAGAGCGCTTCAGGCGCCGGAGCGTGGGTGAGCAGGCGCTGCCCGGTCTGCAACTGCATGGCCGATTTCTTCAATCTTTGCGGGTCCCGTTGGGCTAGAGGCGCTTCGGTTTGGAGGCATATATGCAGAGCAAGCGTTGGACGATCGTTTTGATCGTGCTCAGCAGTCTTTTGGTGCTGGAGGCGGATAGCATTTGGTGGCCCTGGCTTCCTTTCTCCAGCGAGTTGAACTTTTCCCAAACGAGTGCAGTCCTTCGGGTCTTGGCGTCGGTTGCGGTGGTTTGGTTCACCGTCCGCCAGGGGCTGGGGTTCTTCGGCCTATTCGGCAACCCTTTCGTGGGCTTCGCTTTCGGACTGTTCGCGAGCGTCCCACTATGGGCGCCCCTGGCGCTCACCTCGGAGATGACGACGAACCTGGACTTGAAGGCGCTCGCCTTTCAAGCCGGCATTTACCCACTGGTGGAGGAGATTTTCTATCGCGCCTTTGCGTTCGGCCTGCTGTACCGGATCGCTGGCCTGCCGTTCTGGGCTGCGGCGCTCATGACGGGCATTCCGTTTGCCGCGGCGCACCTGTACCAGGCGGACAGTCTCTCGGGCGCGATCGGCACGGTTGCAGTCACCTTTCTTGGGGCGGTCCTGTTCAGCTGGTTGTTCAAGGCGTGGGGCTGGAATCTGTGGGCGCCCTTCGCGCTGCACGCCTTGATGAACTTCTGGTGGTTTGTGTTCAAAGTGGGAGACGGAGCCTTTGTCGGGTGGGAGCCCACCGCCATGCAGCTTGGCTGCGCAGGGGCAGCTGTGGTGTTGACGCTGCTGTGGAGACGCTGGCGGGGGGCGCAGATGAGTGTTTCTGAGATTGCGGACCATGGTAGGCGAAAATTCTAACCGCTGATTCTCGCACACTTGGCGCTTCATCGCAGCGCGTCTTGCGAAAGCCGAACCGGCTTTGCATAAGCCTTGCATGTCTGCTCAAACCCCAAAAGGCGCCGCGGCGCGCCTCTCCGCGCCCGATATCGCCGCCCGCAAAGGCGGCGAGCCCTTGGTGTGCCTCACTGCGTATGATGCGCCGACGGCGCGGCTCGCCGATCCGTTTTGCGATGTTTTGCTGGTAGGCGACAGCGTCGGCATGGTGGTGCATGGGCTTTCCTCGACCGTGCCGGTGACGCTCGACATGATGATCCTGCATGGCCAAGCCGTTATGCGTGGTTCCCAGCGCGCCATGGTGGTGATCGACATGCCGTTCGGCTCGTATGAAAGCGGGCCGGAAACCGCTTACGCCAATGCCGCCCGGGTCATGAAGGAAACATTGGCGCAGGCCGTCAAAGTCGAATCGGGGCCAGCGATCGCCGATACAATTCGGTATCTGACCCAGCGCGGCATTCCGGTGATGGGTCATGTCGGCTTGCGGCCGCAAGCGGTCAACATGCTCGGCGGCTTTAAAGCGCGCGGTCGCGACGACGCGGACGCCCAAGCCATCATCGCCGAGGCCGAAGCAACCGCGGCCGCCGGCGCCTTTGCGATCGTCATCGAAGGCGTGCGCGAGCCTTTGGCGCGCGAAATTTCGGCGCGAATCGCTCCGCCAACCATCGGAATTGGCGCCTCTGGCGCCTGCGATGGCCAGATTTTGGTGACGCCCGATATGCTCGGTTTGTTTGACTGGACGCCGAAATTCGTGCGCCGTTATGGCGATTTGCGCCATGCGATGACGGCGGCGTTCGCGGCTTACGCCGAGGACGTCAAAGCCCGCCGCTTTCCCGGGGCGGAAGAAACCTATGGCGCGCGGATCGCCCCGCGTGCTAGTCCCGCCGGCGAAGGCGAAAATTAAGCCGGTTTGGCGCTAATTTGGCCATGTTTATTCGGGTGACAGTTAAAGCGAAAATGATTTTCCGCGTGTTTGGATTGATCCGTGACTGACGTTTTCCAAGAAGTTGAAGAAGGTCTGCGCCAGGACCGCGTCTCGCAAATTTGGCGGCGTTTTGGACCGCTGATTATCGCGTTCTGCGTGCTGATCGTGCTTGGGACGGCCGGTTATGAGTTGTGGAAACGCGCCAATGCCGATCGGGCGGGCGAGGCGTCGGCGAAGTTTGGCGCCGCGCGCGCGGCGATCGCCGCAGCTAATCCGCAAGGCGCCGCCGCTGATTTGGCGGCTTTGGCCGGCGGCAACCATGCCGGTTATAAGACATTGGCGCTGATGGAGCAGGCGCGACTTGCCCAAGACCGCGGCGAAGCCCAGCAAGCGGCCGATTTATTTGTGCAAGCCTCGCGCGCCGCGCCGACCGCCATTGCGCGCGATTTGGCGATATTGCGCTCTGGGTACGCCGCCAGCGCCTTTGAAACCGCCGAACAATTGGAGCGGCGGCTCGCTCCCATTGCCGAACCGGGCGGACCATTGTCGCCTTTGGCGCGTGAAATCATGGCGGCGCGGCACTTCGAAACCGGCTCTTATAAACGGGCGCGGGCGCTTTATGACGACATCGCGCTGGCGTTAGAGGCGCCGCCGGGCCTGCGCGAACGCGCGCAAATCGCCATTGGCGTGCTCGAAGGGCTGGGCGTGCGCTCGGCTTTGGCCAGCCAAACGCCCGCCGAAACCACCCCGGACGCCGCCGAAGCGCCCGCTTCCGACCCCGCTCAACCGCCGGAGAATGCGCCATGATCAAGCCGGTCGCCGCGCTCGCCGCGACATTATTGCTCGCTTCTTGCACGACGTTGGGCGTGATTAGCCGGCTTTGGCCGTTCGGGGACGACGATGGCGGCCCCACAGCCGCTGCTGATGGGCGCGTTGCGATCCTCAGTTTTGAGGATGTGTTGAACCCAGATGACGCGTTAGCGACCGTTAAACCGACGATTTCGCCGCAAAAGCCGCTGCTAGATTGGCCGCAACCTGGCGCTAATGCCGCAAATGACCCCGGTCATATGCCGTTTTCCGGCGCTTTGGAGACGGTTTGGCGACGCAAAACCGTGCGCGGAACCACCAAGGATGGGTTTTTTGGGCCCGATGTGCGCATCCGTTTTGACCGATTAACGGCCCAACCGGTGGTCGCAAATGGCGTTATTTACGCGCTTGGCGCCGATGAATCGGTCGTTGCGATCGACGCCGCAGATGGCCGCCGACTTTGGTCAACGCGCCTGAAAAGCGGCGCCAAACAAGACAAAGAAGCGATCGGCGGTGGTGTTACCTATGATAATGGGAAAGTATTCGTCGGTACAGGATTTGGCTATGTCGCCGCGCTGGACGCGCGAAATGGAGCGGAATTGTGGCGCGAAGACACGGCGGCGCCGGTGCGCGGGGCCCCCAAAGTCCATAATGGCCGGGTTTTTGTGATCACGACCGAGAGCGAATTGTTTTCGATCGACGCCGCGACAGGTGAAACCTTTTGGTCGCACCAGGCAATCACTGAAACCGCGCAAATATTGACGGCGCCGGCGATCGCCGCGACCGAAGATATTGTGGTGGCGCCGTTTGCCTCTGGTCAGGTGCAGGCCATTTTGATATCAAACGCGCGCCCTTTGTGGACCGATGCATTATCCAGCCGCGGACGGCTGACCCCGCTATCATCAATCAACGATATTCCGGGTTTGCCTGTTCTAGAAGGTGGACGGGTATTTGCGATCAGTCATGCAGGCGATCTTGCCGCCATTGACCAACGCACAGGCCGGCGATTGTGGGCGCGAGCGGTGTCGTCTATTCAAACTCCTGTCGTTTCCGGCGACGCGGTCTTTGTCGTTACCACGGACGCGCAAGTCGTTGCGTTCAATAAAGTTGATGGGCGGGTCTTTTGGGTTCGACAATTGCAGCGTTACCGCGATGAGAAAGACAAAAAGGGCCGGATCGCTTGGGAAGGTCCATTACTGGCGGGCGGAAAACTCTGGGTTGTCTCGTCCCAAGGCGAAGTCTTAGGCGTTGATGCCGGCGATGGATCGCTTTCTGCGCGCCGCGACTTGAAACGGGCGATCTTTATTCCGCCAATCATGTTCGACGGCAAAATGCTGTTGCTGGCCAATGACGGCGAAATGATCGTTTTGCAATAATCTTGGCGCGTCAGGTACAGCGCGCTGCGTTAGGACAAGATTTTGTCGATCAAGATCGCTTTGGTGGGCCGGCCCAATGTCGGCAAATCGACTTTATTCAATCGCCTGGCTGGACGCAAATTGGCGATTGTCGATGACACGCCCGGCGTCACGCGCGACCGCCGCGAAGCTTACGGCCAATTGGGCGACTTGCGGCTCGCTTTGGTCGATACTGCCGGCTTCGAAGACGCGCGCGGCGCCGCACTTGAAGCGCGCATGGCTGAACAGACCTTGGCGGCGATCGCCGAGGCCGATTTGTGCCTGTTCGTGATCGATTCCCGCATGGGAATCACGCCCGCAGACGAGCGCTTTGCCGATGTTCTGCGCAACGCCGATAAACCAGTTGTGGTGATCGCCAATAAAGCCGAAGGCGGCAAAGGCGATAATGGCGTTTTGGAAGCATTTGGTCTTGGCTTTGGCCAACCTGTGCCCATGTCCGCTGAACATGGCGAAGGATTGAGCGATCTGTATTCCCTGATCCGTCAGACGGTTCCAGATTTATCGGCGGCGCCTGATCCTGACGCGCCTTTGGATGAAACGAAAAAGCCGCTGCGTCTTGCTATTTTGGGCCGCCCCAACGCTGGAAAATCGAGCCTGATCAATGCGCTGATCGGCGAAGACCGGTTGATTACCGGACCGGAAGCCGGCATTACTCGCGATTCCATCACCATTCCTTGGAAAGCCGGCGATCGCGCGGTCCAGCTCGTTGACACCGCCGGGATGCGCAAACGCGCCAAGGTCCAGGACCGGCTGGAGAAAGCCTCCGTCGCCGACACCATCCGTACACTGCGTTTTGCCGACGTCGTCGCTCTGGTGATGGATTCGCGCGAAGCCTTTGAAAAACAAGACCTTCAGATCGCCGATTTGATCATTCGCGAGGGGCGCGGCCTTGTATATGTCGCGGCAAAATGGGACCTCGTCCCGGACGGGCCGCAGCGGCTGAAAGCCCTGCGCGCCACCGCCGATCGCATGCTGCCGCAGGCGCGCGGCGCGCCGATTGTGGCGGTTTCGGCCCTGACGGGGCGCGGGATTGATCGGCTGATGCCGGCGGTGACGCAAGTCTATGAAGACTGGAATGTCCGCGTGAAGACGCCGGACCTCAATCGCTGGTTGCGCGAAGCAATGGAGAGGCACCCGCCGCCCGCCGTTGAAGGACGACGTATTAAGCCGCGTTATATCGCGCAAATCAAAGCGCGGCCGCCGACTTTTGTTTTAATGTGCTCGCGCGCATCGGAATTGCCGGAGAGTTATGAACGCTATCTAGTGAATGGAATCCGGGAGGCGTTTGACCTGCCCGCTGTACCGATCCGGTTTATCGTCCGGCAGAACCGCGGTCAGTATTCCGAGAAGGAAGGTTAAGGCGGCGCGCGATATTTGCTTTTATTTGCCGATAGCCACCCAGTAATCCAAATCGAGGACAATGGCGCTGTCATAGACGCCCTTGTCGTCTTGGGACGGAAAGTCGGCGCAAGGCCGATCGCGGGTCGCGATGGTGCGTAGACGGAGCGCCCCTGCCGGGCCAAGGTCAGCCTTATCAAGGACTTGCGTCCAAGCATACAGCGTGTCGCCGGCAAAAAGCGGGTTGACGTGGCGTCCGCCATTCAGCGCCAGCGGCCAATGCGCGTGCTCTAACCCATTGAAACTTAACGCCCGCGCCAGCGAAATCGCGACGCCGCCGTAAATCAAGCGCTTGCCAAAGCGCGAGCTGCGTTGGGCGAGTGCGTCAAAATGCACGCGGGCGGTGTTTTGGTAAAGACGGGTGGCGATCTGGTGTTCAGCCTCTTCGACAGTCATGCCGTCAACATGATCGATGCGTTCGCCGACCACATAATCTCCAAAGCGCCAGGTCGAGCCGGCATCGATATTTGAAATCGACGAAAAATTTATTTGCGGCGGTAATATCAAATCTGCTGCCGCCACGGCGTCCGCCAAGTTCGGCACAGAGCCGGCGGCTATTGGCGCGCCCGGCGCGCGGCGATTGACCAATACCCACCGGCAATAGCGCAAGACAATCTCTTTGCGTTGATTGAAACCGGTGGTGCGGACATAAACAACGCCGGTTTGTCCATTTGAGTTCGGCTTTAGACCAATGATTTCCGATTGCGCGGACACAGTATCGCCGATGAAAACCGGGGCGAGAAACTGCCCCTCCGCATAACCAAGATTGGCGACGGCGTTGCGGGAAATATCCGGCACCGTTTTGCCGAATAGAATGTGAAAGACTAAAAATGGATCCACCGGGGCGGCAGGAAAACCTGCGCTTCGCGCGACTTCATCCGAGCAATAGAGACAAAAGCGCGATCCCGTTAACGCTAGATAAAGCGTTGCATCGCCGCTGGTGATCGTGCGCGGGGTGGCGTGATGGATCGTTTCGCCGAGGCGAAAGTCTTCAAAATAGCGCCCGGCATTGGTCTTTGTCTCGGACATTGCTCAGCGCCTCGGTATAAAGCCAATGATTTGTTTGGTCTCGGCGAGGATCGGCGCGGCAATCGCCTCGGCCCGCGCTGCGTTGCGCTCTAAAATCACATCCAGCGCGGCAGGATCAGCCAATAAATCGCGCATTTTTTCACTGATCGGCCCAAGTTTGGCGACAGCAAGGTCCGCCAAAGCCGGCTTGAATACCGCCCATCCCTTGCCGCCAAAGTCAGTCAAAACTTGCACTTTGGTGAGACCAGCTAAAGCTGCGTAAATGCCGACAAGATTATCTGCCTCGGCGCGGTCGGCAAGACCGGCGATTTCTGACGGCAATGCATCGGAATCAGTCGTAGCGCGACGGATTTTCTTGGAAATCGTGTCCGCATCATCGGTGAGATTGATCCGCGACGTGTCGGCCGGATCGGATTTGGACATTTTCTTTTGGCCATCTTTTAACGACATCACGCGCGCGCCAGGCCCTTCGATCAACGGTTCGGGCAGCGGGAAAAAGTTTGGCGCGTTAAAGTCGAGATTGAACTTCTGCGCGATATCGCGCGACAATTCGAGATGTTGTTTCTGATCTTCGCCGACCGGCACATGCGTTGCTTTGTAAGCGAGAATGTCGGCGGCCATTAACGTCGGATAGACAAATAACCCGACGGACGCGCGCTCCTTGTCTTTACCCGCTTTGTCTTTAAATTGAGTCATGCGATTAAGCCAACCCATGCGCGCAACGCAAGTGAACACCCAACTAAGTTCAGCATGCGCCGACACATGACTTTGCACAAAGACGATGGCGCGGCTTGGGTCTATGCCCGCAGCAAGATAAGCTGCGGCGATTTCTCGGGTCTGGTGGGCGAGAGCCGCCGGCTCTTGCCACACGGTGATCGCGTGGAGATCGACGATGCAGAATAAACATTCGCGCGTTTGTTGGAGAGCCACAAACTTTTGAATAGCGCCAAGATAATTGCCGAGATGGATGTTAGCGGTCGGTTGAACGCCGGAGAAAACGCGCTGCGGGCCTTGATATTGCAGCGTTTGCGAAGGGGGTTGGGCGGTGTCGGTCATGGCTTCGCCCTGCCCCAACAAATCTTCCTGCGCAAGGCGGCAATCCCGCCTTATCCCCGCCGCGATTGGTCGGAATTTTATTTTTTTATCCAATCCCTGAATGATTAGGGTTAGGATGCGCGGTAGCAATGAGACGTAGACGCAGAAGGTTGACTGAGGAGCCGGCCGTGGATGACGCCAGCGGACAATTGCGCCGCCAAATTGCCGGGCAGGGCTTTGCTGCGCCATCGCCAATGACTGAAGCGCAAGCGATTCCAACGGCCCCGACGCCACCGGCGATGGCGGACGCGACCGCGCGGGTAAATCCGAGCAAAGAACCATCGGGCGCCTGGGCGGTGTGGCTGGGTCTTGCCATTGCGCTGATGTGGTTGGGCGCTTTGGGCGGATTGGCCTTTGATCCGAGCTTGCGGGCGCAGGCTTTGGATTTGCCGACGGCAATTTTTCTGGTGCTGTGCGTTGCGGCGGCGATGCCGGCTTTTGCGTTTTTCTTGGCCGGGTTGTGCGTACGGCACATGGCGTTGGCGCGGGCGGCAGCGCGCAAATTCGACCGGGCGGCGGAAAAGCTGTTATCGCCCAATATGGAGGCGACGGGGGCGGCGAAGAGCCTGGCGCAAACCATTCGCGGGCAAATCTCGGCGATCGATAGCGCCGTCAGCGTCGCGCTCGACAAAATGGACGCGCTGGACAAGTCACTGGCGCGTCAGGCGGGATCGGTAGGACAATCAGCCGAGCGGGCGCGCATTGCGGCGGCTGAACTTGGCGATCGTTTAGAAGGCGAACGCGTTCAATTAAATTCGTTATTGGCGCAGATCGATTCAGCCTCGCATCAATTGGCCGATAATGCCGCGCGGCAAGCCCAATATCTGCACGGCGCCAGCGATCATTTGGCCGAGCGTTCGGAGGCCGCTGCGGCGGCGTTCGAGCGGCAGGCGGCGGCGTTGGCCGCCGCCTCCGAGCAGATCGTTCAAAAGACGGAACGCGCGCAATCAAGTTTTGCCTCGATTACCGCGTCATCCAATAAATTGGCGGAAACGATTTCGCCGGCGCTGGATCGATTGGCGCAGGCTGCTGCATTGGTGGACGGCGCGCGCGCCTCGGTCGACGGGGCGGCGGGACAATCGGAGCGATTATCGCGGGTGTTGTCCGACATCAGCCAGCGGACCATCGCCGATGCGCAATTGCTGGAAGCCGAGTTCGTCAAACGCGTCCAAACCTTGCGCGATACGGCCGGCGCCGCTTGGCAGCGCCTGACCGAAGCGAGCGTGATCGCCCAACGCGCCGCCGAAGACGCCAAAATTGCGGCCGATGCGCAAGCCAGCGCCGCCGAAAAACGCCTGCAAGAGACGGCTGAAGCGATGTTCGCGGCGGCGAGCCGCGCCGATCAGGCGGCCGAAACGCGCTTTGCACAGGCGCGGCGCTTGGTGGAAAAGGCGGCGGCGCTGCTGGATGAAGCGGCGTTGCGGATCGATGCGCGGCTAAAGCCGTTTGCCGATGCGCGATCGGGCGAGGAGGTGCTGCAAGCGGCCCGATTGGCAGGAGCCGCGCCATCAATTGCCGCGCCGGTAGTGGCCATTCCGGAGGCAGAGACACCAGCGATCCGGCGACCGAGCGCGATCACGCGCGAGGATGGCGGTCCGGATGCGGCGCCAAAGATGGATCCCGTGGCGATTACGCCGCTAGCGGACCTGCGTCCGCGCTTTGCGTCCAACGAGCCGGAGCCGGAAGAGCGAACCGAGCGAAACCAAAACGAAATGAACGCGCCCGCCAAAGCGCCGTCGCCTTCCGCGCCGGCGCGTCCAACGGAAAATGGCGCGCCATTCCAGGACCGACGCAATGGCTGGTCCTGGGGCGATATCCTTACCACCTTGCGCGACGAGCATGCAGAGGATGCCGAGGCCGAAGAGCTGTGGCGGGTCATCAATGAGGCTGGCGTGCATCCGCGCGAAACGCTGAATGGGGCGGCAATGGAGCGGGTCCTGGCGCGCGCGCGGCATGGCGCGCCGGCGCGGCGGCGCATTGTGCAAGAGGCGGCGCCCGATGCGGTGCGGCGCTTGCGGCAAATGCTGGCGCAAGACCCCGTTCTGCAAGACCGCGCGCAACGTTTTGCCGAGACTTACGCCGCCAATTTGCCCTTCGATGGCGGCGTGCGCAAATTGGTCGAACGCGTCGACACCGATATCGGCCGGATGTTTTTGCTATTGGAAGCCTTGGGCTGAGCGTCGTTCATCCACCGGTTGAGCCGATTTCCGTCTTCCGTCGGCGCGCGTTCGGCGCCATGGTTGCCGTTCTCTTTTCGCCGCTGGATTAGCGGCAAGCGGCAAGGCGACTGACATATGGCGGACGATATCGGCTTTTCGACAGAAGCACGACATGATTTTCGCGTGCATGGCGGGCCGGCCATCGCGCGGCGCAATCTGCCGCGTCTGCGCAAGGAAATGCAAAGGCTGGGGCTCGACGGGCTATGGCTGCCGCATGACGATGAATTCCTGAACGAATATCTACCGGCGCATTTGGAGCGACTGGCCTGGGCGACCGGGTTCACCGGGTCGGCGGGCGCGGCGCTGATCTTGCAGACCAAAGCGATTTTGTTCGTTGACGGGCGCTATACGCTGCAAGCCAAAGCGCAGACCGATGCGGATTTGTTCGATTATGCCGATCTGTGGAATGACGGGGTGCGGCGCTGGTTCCAGTCGAACCTCCCCCAGGGCGCGGTGATCGGCTATGATCCGTGGACGATTGGCCATAGCGCGGCGACCGATTTGCAAGACATGGTCAGCGCGGCGGGCGGGGCGTTGCGGGCGCTGTCCGTCAATCCAGTCGACCTTGCCTGGCGCGACCGGCCGGCGGCGCCCAAGGGCCCAGCGCTGGCGCATGGCGTTGATCTGGCGGGCGAGAGTGTGGCGGACAAACTCGGCCGCGTGCGGGCGGCGCTGGGCGAACGAGCCGATGCGCTGATCGCCTCGAGCCCCCTATCGGTGGCCTGGCTGTTCAACATGCGCGGAACGGACGTGCCGCGGACGCCGGTCGCCTTGGCGCGGGCGATTATCGGCAAAAAGGGGCCGGCGCGGCTTTTTCTCGACCCCGCCAAATTTGGGCCGGAGCTGAAAAAAATGCTGGGCGATCTGGTGGAGATCGCTCCGCTGGAGCGGTTCGACGCCGAGTTGGCGGGCTTGGGCGGCAAGCGCGTCAGCCTTGATCCGGCGACGACGCCCAGCGCGGCGATCGAGCGGCTGCGCAGCGCCGGGGCGGAAATCCGGGCCGAGAGCGACCCGGTCGCGCTGATGCGGGCGCAGAAAAACGCCACCGAAGTGGATGGGTCGCGGGCGGCGCATCAGCGCGACGGCGTTGCTGTCGCCAAATTCTTGCATTGGCTGGCGAGCGAGGCGCAAAGCGGCCAGGTCGATGAGATCACTGCGGCCGAGCGGCTGCTGGCGTTTCGCCGCGAGTCCAATTTGCTGCGCGATCTGAGCTTTGACACGATCTCTGGCGCTGGACCCAATGGCGCGATCGTGCATTACCGCGTCAATGAAAAAACCAACCGCAAGCTGAAGCGCGGCAGTTTGTTTCTGGTCGATAGCGGCGGCCAATATCCGGACGGCACCACTGACATCACCCGCACCGTGCCGATCGGTCGACCGACCCCGGAGATGCGCGATCGCTTCACCCGCGTGCTGAAAGGCCATATCGCACTCTCCGTCGTGCGGTTTCCGCCGGGAACGACCGGCACGCATCTGGATGCGCTGGCGCGGATGCATTTATGGGCGGCGGGGGTCGATTATGAGCATGGCACCGGCCATGGCGTCGGGTCCTATCTGTCCGTGCATGAAGGGCCGCAGCGGATCGCGCGCGCCTGGAACGCAACCCCGCTCGCGCCCGGGATGATCGTGTCGAACGAGCCGGGCTATTACAAAACCGGGGCTTATGGCATTCGGATCGAGAATTTGCAGGTCGTCACCGCGCCAGAAATGATCGAGGGCGGCGAAAAACCGATGCTGGGCTTTGAGACGCTGACATTGGCGCCGATCGCGCTGACCCTGATCGACAAGAAATTGCTGAGCGGGGCTGAACGCGATTGGCTGAACGCTTATCACGCGCGGGTGCGGGCGGCGCTGGGCGGGCAGGTCTCGGGCGCGGCGGCGGCGTGGCTGCAGGACGCGACCGCGCCGATTTGACGATTGACGTTCGGGCCGATTGCGGCGGCTTTGCGTATTGACCTCGAAAAACCTCTCGTGTAGCACACGCGCCTCGCAAGCGCGATCGGTGCTGCGGGTGTAGCTCAGTCGGTTAGAGCGTCGGCCTGTCACGCCGAAGGTCGCGGGTTCGAGCCCCGTCACTCGCGCCATTTTCTCCGTCGTCTTTTCTGTCAAATTGTTTGTCCGGTCGACATTGCGCGCGGATTTCGCGCGACCGCCGGGGCGATGGAAATGTGTTGAAAACGTAACCTTCATGACGCATTATAGCGTCTATTGACCCATGATGGACCCGTTATGCCGACGCCGATCACCCCGCCCAATGCGGTGCGCCGCGCTTTGCGAAAGCTCGGTCAAGATATGGCCGATGCGCGCAAGCGCCGCGGCTTGACGATGGAAATCGTCGCGAACCGGGCGTTCACCACCCGCAAGACGCTGGCGCGCATTGAAGAAGGCGATTTCGGCGTCAGCATGGGCCTTTATGCCTCGGTTTTGCTGGCGCTGGGGCTGTTGGAGGGGCTTGGCGACCTCGCCGACCCGGCGAATGACCCGGTGGGCATGCAACTCGCCGCCGCCGATCTGCCGAAACGGGTGAGGACAAAGCCGAATTGAGCGAGATCGAAGTCCATCTGTCGCTTGGCTGTTGAATACGCGCGCTTTCTTCTCTGCCTCACGCCGAAGCAAAGCTGCGTTTTTGCCGCTTGGCGGCGCTGAACGAACGCGCTAACGCAACGAAAATTTGGGAGCGCAATTTTGTCGCATTTGATCCGCCCCGTTATTACCGGCACCGGGCTCTACACGCCGCCCAATTCGATCAGCAATGAGGAATTGGTTGCCTCGTTCAACGCCTATGTCGCCGCGTATAATGTGCGTTATGCTGACGAAATCGCCGCCGGCGTGCGGGTTGCGCTGCAGCCCTCTTCGGTCGAGTTTATCGAAAAAGCTTCCGGCATTCGCGCGCGCCATGTTGTCGATAAGCACGGCATCCTCGACATCGAAGTGATGCGCCCGATGATCCCGGAGCGCTCGAACGAAGAGACCTCGGTGCTGGCGGAAATGGCGCTGGATGCGGCGCGGCAAGCCTTGGCGATGGCGGGGCGCGATGCGCGTGAGGTCGATGCGGTGCTGGTCGCCGCCTCCAATATGCAGCGGGCCTATCCCGCCATGGCGGTGGAAGTGCAGGACCGGCTCGGCGCCGATGGATTCGGCTTTGACATGAATGTCGCCTGCTCGTCCGCGACCTTCGGCATTCAAACGGCGGCGGCGATGGTGCGGGCGGGCGAGGCGCGCTCGGTGCTGGTCTGCAATCCGGAGATTTGCTCGGGCCATTTGAATTTCCGCGACCGCGACAGCCATTTCATTTTTGGCGACGTGGCGACGGCGGTGTTGGTCGAGCGCGACGACTTGCCGCGCGAAGCGGGCGCCTGGGAGATCGTCGGGACCAAACTGAAAACGCAATTTTCGAACAATATTCGGAATAATTTCGGGTTCTTGAACCGCTGCGACCCGCAAGGCGAGGGCAAAGCCGACAAATTATTCGTGCAAGAAGGCCGCAAGGTCTTCAAAGACGTCGTGCCGATGGTGTCGGATTTGATCCTGAAGCATTTGGCCGAGCTTAATCTGGCGCCGACTTTGTTGAAACGCTTGTGGCTGCACCAGGCCAATTCCAATATGAACCGGATCATCGCCCATAAAGTGCTGGGGCATGAAGCGAGCGAAGACGAGAGCCCAACGGTGCTGGATACCTACGCCAACACCTCATCGGCCGGCTCGATCATTGCGTTTCACAAGCACAATCGCGATTTCGCCGCCGGGCAATATGGCCTGATTTGCTCTTTTGGCGCGGGCTATTCGGCCGGCAGCGTCGTGGTGCGCAAAGCGGCTTGAGCCACGAAAAACCGAGCGATGCGCCGTTAGAGGGCGGGGCGGCGTTGCATAGACAGCCGCGCTTTGCCGCGTTAGCCTCTATCGATAACCATGACTGGACGGCGGCGCGCCGCCTGATGCCGGTCGCCCACAGCGTGGAGGCTGTTATGCGTGGATCCCTTTTGACTGCAACCGCCTGGATGATGCTCGGCGCGCTGCCGGCGCAGGCGCAGACGGCGCTCGCGACCTTGCAGGCCGAGGTTAAGGCCGATTACGATGCGCGGCTGAAGGATTTGTTCGTTCATTTCCACCGCAATCCGGAATTGTCTTATCTCGAAACCGCGACGGCGAAGCGGCTGGCGGCCGAATTACGAGCCTTGGGCGTTGAGGTGACCGAAGGGGTCGGCGGTACCGGGATTGTCGGGGTGATCAAGAACGGGGCGGGGCCGACCGTGTTGGTTCGCGCCGACATGGATGGATTGCCGGTCGAAGAGCGCTCGGGCCTTGCTTACGCCTCAACCGCCCGCCAAAAAGACACTGCCGGCATTGAGCAGCCGGTCATGCATGCGTGCGGCCACGACACCCATATCACTGCTTTGGTCGGCACGGCGCGGGCGATGATGGCGCGCAAGGATGAGTGGCGCGGCACCTTGGTGCTGATCGGCCAGCCGGCCGAAGAGCGCATTGGCGGCGCCAAGAAAATGCTCGACGATGGGCTCTATACGCGCTTTCCAAAGCCCTCGGTCGCGCTGGCGTTCCACGTCAATTCGCTGATGCCGGCCGGGCAATTGCGCGTCGACGAAGGCATTGCGTTTTCTAGCTCGGACAGCGTCGACATCCTGGTGCGCGGCGTCGGCGCGCATGGCGCCTCGCCCCATAAGGGCGTCGATCCGGTGCTGGTGGCCAGCCAGATCGTCGTCTCGCTGCAAAGCGTCGTCAGCCGTTCGATCAACCCGCTGCAGCCGGGCGTCATCACCGTCGGCTCGATCCACGGCGGGACCAAGCACAATATCATCCCCGAGGAAGTGCGGCTGCAATTGACGGTTCGCTCCGACGATCGGGCCGTGCGCCAGCAATTGTTGGACGGCATCGCGCGGGTCGCCAAGGGCGTTGCCGAAAGCCTCGGCGTGCCGGCCGACAAATTGCCTTTGGTGCAAGCCTCAGGCGAGTCGACGCCGCCGACCGTGAACGACCCCGGCGCGGCGCGGCAAGTGCTGGCGCTGTTTGAGCGCAATTTTGGGCCCGAGCGCATTTATCGTGAAGAGCGCCAAGGCATGGGCGCGGAGGATTTCGCCTATTTTGTCGCGCCCGAGCATGGCGTCAAAGGCGTGTATTTCAATGTCGGCGGCACCCCGCCGGAGGATTTGCCGAGCGCCGCCTCGCACCACTCGCCTTTGTTCAAGATCGCGCCGGAGCCGACCATCCGCACGGGGATCGAGGCAATGACGATCGCGGCGATCGACTTTCTCGGCAAGCCCTAACGGGCTTGCGCGGGGTCGATCGGGTTCGTATGCACGCCGCAATGAGCACGCTGACCCCGCGCGAGATCGTTTCGGAACTGGATCGTTTTATTGTCGGCCAAAGCAAGGCCAAACGCGCGGTGGCGATCGCCTTGCGTAATCGCTGGCGCCGCAAGCAGACGCCGGACTCGATCCGCGACGAGATCACCCCGAAAAACATTTTGATGATCGGCCCGACCGGTGTCGGCAAAACCGAGATCGCCCGGCGGTTGGCCAAGATCGCCGGCGCGCCGTTCCTGAAAGTCGAAGCGACCAAGTTCACCGAAGTTGGCTATGTCGGCCGCGACGTCGACCAGATCCTGCGCGATCTGGTGGAAGCCGCCATCGTCATGCTGCGCGAGGCGCGCCGCCGCGAAGTCACCGCGCAAGCCGAAAAAGCGGCGGAAGAACGCCTGCTGACCGCCATGGTCGGCGCCAACGCGCATAACGCGACGCGCGAAAGCTTTCGCCACCGCTTGCGGCAAGGCCAAATGGAAGACAGCGAGGTCGAGATCGACATCGCCGATAGCGCGCCGAGCCTGCCGACCTTTGACCTGCCCGGCATGCCCGGCCAAAGCGTCGGCGCGTTCAATTTGAGCGATCTGCTCGGCAAGGCGATGAGCGGGCGCACCAAACGCTTGCGCGCCAAAATCGGCGCGATCCGCGACACGCTGATCCGCGAAGAGGCGGAGAAATTGCTCGACCATGATGCGATCGCCAAGGAGGCGGTGCGGCTCGCCGAGCAGGAAGGCATCGTCTTCATCGACGAGATCGACAAGGTG
>DHHV01000060.1:23317-31269 GCA_002403455.1 Hyphomonadaceae bacterium UBA4763
AAAGGGGGGCGAGCCGAGCCGAGCGCGGCGGCGCCGATGTCAGCCGCGAAGGCGTGCAGCGCGATTTGCTGCCGATGATCGAAGGAACGACGGTCTCGACCAAATATGGACCGGTGCGCTCGGATTATGTGCTGTTTATCTGCTCGGGCGCGTTTCACGTCGCCAAGCCGTCCGATCTGTTGCCGGAATTGCAGGGGCGCCTGCCGATCCGGGTCGAGCTCGACGCGCTGACCCGCGATGATTTTCGCCGCATTCTGGTCGAGCCGGAAGCGAGCCTCCTGAAACAGGCCCAAGCGCTGCTGGCGACCGAAGGGGTGCGTCTGAGCTTTGATGACGACGCCGTCGATGCGATCGCCGACGCCGCCGCCGAGGTGAATGCGCGTGTCGAAAATATCGGGGCGCGGCGGCTGGCGACCGTATTAGAGCGGCTGCTCGATGAGGTCAGCTTTTCAGCCCCCGATCGCGGCGGCGCGGGCTTTCACGTCACGGCGGCCGAGGTGCGCGACAGTGTTGGCGATCTCGCGCAAAACGCCGATTTGAGCCGGTTTATTTTGTAACGCTGTTGGGTTTACCATTTTTCGTGCGGCCATTCGTCTCATTGCCCACAATGACTCGCTATCGTTGGGCTGCGGTCAAGTGGGGCCGCGAGAGGGAAGCACATGAAAAACAGAGGATATTTGGTCGCGATCTGCGTGAGCGCACTTGCCGTCGCCGGCTGCGAAACGACGTCAACTCGGCCCTATGTGGTGTCGACCCAAAACGTGCTCGGGATGCAGCAGTCATTAAAGGCCGCAAATTTGACCGTCAAAGTGTCGGATTTCACAACGGCGCCCGGCGTGGATGCCGAGCCAACATGCCGTGCGCTTGGCGCACTGGAAGTCGCGCCCGGCAGGTCACCGGCTCAATATGTGCAGGCCGCGTTTCAGGACGAGCTTTTCGCGGCAGGCGTGATCGATGTGACCAAGGGTGTGGCGATTTCTGGGGAAATTACCGAACTGAACTTTAATTCCTTCGGTACAGGCGTTTGGAAACTGGCCGTCAAATTCTCGTCGCCTTCGCTCCCCGATGGCTTCACGGTTCGCGAGGAATATTCGTTCAAGTCGAGCTTTTCGGCTCTGTCGGCCTGCCAAAATGTTATCGACGCTTTTCAACCGACGGTCAGTGCATTGATCGCGTCGGCGATTAAACACCCAGACTTTCAAAAGCTGGCCGGGGCATAGGCCTTTTTTCGTAAAACCCGCCCGGGGTAAAGTGCGACCGCTCCGCGCTTTACCCGGCGGCGTCATAAGCGCGGCGTAAGACCCCAATGATTTCGGCGTCGATCTCGGCCGGCGCGGTCAGCGCGACCGCATATTGGCACATGCCGCCCGGTTTTTGGGCGATGATTTTCGGGCTGGCGACATCGTCTTTCAGATTGAGGCCGAGTTCGAATCGGTCATTGGTTTTCGGGCCCAGCATGGCGAATTGTCGTTTGCGTTTCAGCGACACATAGCCTTTTTTCGGGGCGATTTCGAAATCGCCAAAGCGCTCGATCTCGACCATCAGCGCGTCATGGATGGCGCGTTGGCCGGCTTTTTTGCCGGTATAAATGCCTTGCAGAATGTCGTCGAGATCAAGGCCGGCGGCGGCGCTGGCGCCATCGGTTTTCAGCGCCACATGAGCCAAGGTATTGGCGTCGCCGGCCCCGAGGCCAAAGGTCTCGCCGAGCCAATCGCGGATATCGCTATGCCTCGTCTTGCCCGAGGCGGCGATCAGTGCGGCGACATCATCGACCGATTTGCCGATTTTCTTCTGAATATTGTTGATTTGCGTTTGCGCGGCGGCGTCCAAGCCTTGCTGCAGAACGGCCATGTTTTCCTCCCGGGTGACGTTTTTGTGACCAAGGCGTTTACGCCGATCGAGCGCATTTTCAAGCGAATTGGGAAGCGGTTCGCGTCAAGGAAATGCACAAGAACAAGCCGCTAGCGCATCTTCACTGACTGGAATTAATTTGGAGTCGCGCTCAGCGCGCGCGCAATCGGGGGGATGAGCCGTTGGACACTGGCGCGCGCACCCCGCTTGCATCCGGCGCGGCGGATTGCCACAAGGCGCTCAACCATAAAGGTGGAGTGGCGTGTGATGGGTCGGATAGCATGGGCGCTGGGGCTTGGCGTGCTGGCGCTGATCGGCGTGATGGGGTTTAACACCGTCAATTATGGCGGGCCGCCGGCGCCGCCGACGCTCACCCTGACTTTGCCGGAGCGCTTCCGCGTTGACGCCCGCGAGACCGCGCAGGCGTTGGCCGCCGCGATCCGCTTGCCGACGATTGTCGAGCCGAATGGGGCCGTGCGCGACCCGGCTCCCTTCGCGGCGCTGCGGCAATGGGCGCGCGATATCGCCCCCAATTTGGCGGCGAGCGCCAATTACGAGATCATCGCCAATCACTCGCTGATGGTGACCTGGCCGGGCGCCGATCCTGCCCTGAAACCGCTGGTGCTGATGGCGCATATGGATGTCGTGCCGGTCAATCCAGGAACCGAGGGCGATTGGACTCGCGCCCCGTTCGACGGCGCGGTCGACGATGACGTGGTGATCGGGCGCGGCGCGCTGGATGACAAAGGCGCGATGACGGCGATCTTGAAGGCCGCCGACGCCCTGGCCGCCAGCGGCTTTGCGCCGAAACGGACGATCATTCTCGCCTTTGGCCATGACGAGGAGGTGCTGGGGATTGGGGCCGCGTCGATCGCCTATGTGACCAGTTTGCGCTTTGGCAAAGCCCATATGGTCGTTGACGAAGGCTTTATGACGCTCGATCCGTTCCCGGCGACCGGCAAGCGCGCAACGATTGTCGGCGTTGCGGAAAAAGGGGTTCTGAATATTCGCCTCACCGCCAGCGGGGAAGGCGGACATTCCTCGATTCCGCCACGGCGCACGGCCGTCGAGGCGCTCGCCGAGGGGATCGATGCGCTGACCAAAAGCCGGCTCGATCCCGACCCCATGGCCTCTCCCGTCAAGGAGATGTTTCAATCGCTGAGCGCCGATCTGCCGATGACGACGAAGTTTGCGCTGGCCAATGCGTGGGCGCTGAAGCCGGTCGTCGCGGCCAGTCTGGCCGGCGATCCGCGCACCGACGCCGTGCAGCGCACGACGATCGCGCCAACGCTGCTCGAAGGATCGAGTGCGGTGAATGTATTGGCGCAGCGCGCCAGCGCCGTTGTCAATTTTCGCCTGCATCCGAAAGACGCGCCGGATGAGGTGCTCGCCAAGGTGCGCCGCGCCCTTGCCAGCGCGCCAGGCGTTTCGGCCGAGATCGAGGGCGAGCCCTTTGCCGCCTCGGCGATTTCGCCCATGTCAGGCCCGCTCTGGGAACAGATCAAAGCGGTCGCTTACGCCGTCGGCGATGGCGCGCCGGTGGCGCCGGGATTGGTGTTGGGGGCGACCGACGCACGGCAATGGGACGGCAAAGCTGACGCGGTTTATCGCTTCATGCCCGCCATCCTGAAACCGGAGGATTTGGGGGGCTTTCATGGAACGAATGAAACGATCTCGATCGAGAATTTGGAGCGAATGACGCGCGGCTATGCCCAGATGATGACCTTGATCGCCGAAACGGCCGATCCGCAGCTCCTCGCGCAAAAGCCGCCGCGCCCCGACGGGATGATGATTGCGTTGGATGAGCGCACCACCGGCGGGATTTACGCGCTGCCGATCGGCGCGCGCTTTTCGGTGACGCTGCCTTTGGGCGAGAACACCGATTATGTCTGGCGCCAGAGCGAGGGCTTGCGCGGCGAGTTCAAGCTCCTCTCAGAGGAAATGGTCGAGGTCGCAGGGCCGGACGGCGCCGCGCGCAAATATTGGCGCCAGATCTATGAGATGACCGCGCGGACGGCGATGGAAATGCGCTTTCGCGAAACGCGCGCCGATGGCCAATACAATCCCGAGACCGAGATCGTCCTGATCATCAGCGCGCAATAAGCCAAAGCGTGCGCGTTACGCTTTCAACAGGCCCATCATCGGCGCGGCCTTGGCGCTGTCGGGGAAGACGACGCGGTCGAGCGCCTCTGGCGACAGCGCCCAATGCGCCGCCAGCGCGCCTTTCAGCACGCTGCGCAAATCGGTGGTCGGACGCAAATCGCGCCCGTCCAGCAAATTGGCCGGCGCAAGACCTGGCCAATCGGCCAGCACGCGCCCGCCTTTGACCGCGCCGCCAAGGACGAAAGCGACGCCGCCCGTGCCGTGATCGGTGCCGCCCGAGCCGTTCGGGGCGACGGTGCGGCCAAATTCGGTGACGACGAGGACCAAGGTATTGGCCCATTGCGCGCCCATGCCGTCTTTGAAGGCCGCAAGACCCGCGTCCAGCTCGCGCATCGACCGGCCAAGGCCTGCGGCGGGCGTCATCTGGGCGGTATGGCTGTCAAAGCCCGACAATTCCAGCACGGCGGCTTGCGGGCCTTTCGGGTCGGTCAGGAATTGCGCGGCGGCGCGGGCCAGCGGCTCGAAGCGGCGGCCACCGCCCCCCCCTTCCATCCCGTCCATGCCGGCGGCGATGTCGTTCGCTTCCTCGGCCATTTTCAAGGCGGCGGCGAGGTCGCGATCGGTCGCCGCATAGAGATTGCCCAACCGGCGCAGGAAATCCTCGTCCGGGGCGGGCAGGCGCGACGGCGCCCACGACGTCACATTGCCGGGGCCGCGCAGCGCCAGCGGAATTTGCGGGGCGATGCCAATGCCCAAGGGGCGCTCGGCCTGCGGCCATTTCGCCGCCAAAGCGCGGTTGATCCAGCCGTCATTGAGGCCGAAGGGCTCGACGCCGCCGCTTTCAAGGACATTCTGGCCGTCAAAATGCGAGCGCCGCTGATAAGGCGAACAGGTCGCATGAACGGCAAGGGCTTCGCCCGATTTGAACAAAGCGGCCAGATTGGCGAGCCGCGCGTCGAGCGCGAAGGTCTCGTTGATCGGCAGATAATCGCCGATTTGCGGGAGCGGTTCGGCCAAGGCTTTGCGGGCGGCGGTCCAATTCGGATCGCCGATGGCCGGCACGGCTTGCAGCCCGTCCAGGCCGCCGCGCAAAATGACGACGGCGAGCTTGCGCGCCTCCGGCCCCGTTTGGGCGCCCCAGGCGAAGGTCGGGAAGGCCGCGAGCGCGCCGGCGGCGCCGCCAAGGGTCAGGAATGAACGACGAGAGAACGACATGGCGGTTATCTCCGTTGGAAATCGGCGCTGGCGAGCAGCAAAGCGAGCCCTTGCGCGGGGCTTTCGGCGCGACTGATGGCCTCGGCGGTCGCCGCGGTCAGCAACGGCCCCAGCAAAGCCTGGCCAACCCGATTGGGCTGCATGTCCTTGGCGACGTTGGCGACATTGCGGGCGATCAGCATGGCCCATTCGGCGCGGCGCCAGACAAAATCCGGCGACAACCAGAAATCGGCATTGTCGGCAAACCCGTCCGGCCCGGGCGGCGAGAACGGCCGCTGTCCCATCGCCTCGACGCTGAACGCCAGACGCTCGACCGGGAAATCGTGGATATTGAGACCGCGCAAGGTCGCGAACATGAATTCTTCCGGGCGCAGATATTTCTGCGGCTGCGGGTCCCAGGCTTCATCGGCGTCGATCAACGCGCCGAAGACCTTGGCCATGTCGCCGTCATGCCGCTTGAAGGCGGTCTCCAGCTTGACGACCAGGCTCGACGGCGGCTCGTCGGCGACGAAATGTTTGGCGATTTTCAGCGCGATGAATTTGGCGGTCGAGGGATGGCGCGCCAGGGTCTCCAAGACCTCCAGGCCTTGGCGTTCGCCCTGGTCGGCGTAAGCGCGCCCGAGGACGACATGCGCGCCGGGCTCATGCGCGAACGGGGTGAACTGGAACAAATCACGCGCCGACAGCGCGGCAATGCTTCCGTCGCGGCCGGCTTCTTGCGCGGCGCGGCGGTTAATGCCCCACCCCGTTAGCACCTTGGCGAAATTGGTAACGTCCGCTTGACCATAGCCGCCATTGACGCCGAGCGTGTGCAACTCAAGAATCTCGCGGGCGAGATTTTCATTCAGGCCCGTCGGCGCGCGCGGCCGCCGCTCGGCAACGGCCCGCAGGCGCGCCGCTGCCGGCGAATTCGGCCCGATATTCGAGATATTGTCGAGATAAGCGAGCATGGCCGGATGTTGGCTCGAAGCGACCAGCAAGGTCTCGAACCGCCCAACGGCATGGGGGCGCGCGACGTCCTTTTCAAAGGCGGCGACGCCGGCGTTGACCTGCGCTTTCTGGGCGGACACCGCGAAATGATTGCTCCAGAAATGCACGATCCGCTCGTAAAACGGCCGATCCGTGCCGATGGATTGCGCAACGCGGGCCGAATAGGCGCGCGTCGCCAGCGGGCGAATCGCCTCGCGGATCGATTGCTCGGCCGCGTCCTGGTTCGGCATGGTGGGGTCGGCATTGGCCGTGGGGGGCGCCTCGCCACGCGCCACGCGCTGCTGGACGCGCGCCAATGCGCGCGCAAACATCCCCATGCTTTCACCGACATTGGGCACGTTTTGCAGCGCCGCCGGCAATTCTTTTTCCGGCGCCAATTGCGCTTTCAGCCAATTGCGCGGGTCTTTGGCGATCGCTTCGATCTCGCCAAAGCGGGCGCCATAGCCAAACCGTCGCACGGCGATCGCCGCGTTGAGCATCGTCATTGTCAGCCATCCCGTGATGTGGACTTCGACAATAACACGATCGGGCGCAGCGTTTCCGTCGCGACGGCTGGAAATCTATCGCGCTGGCAGAGCGCCGCAGCGCGCTTCAAAAGCAGCGACAGCGTCGGGCATCCAGGCGCGGAAATTCTCGGCGCGGCGGCCTGAATCGGGGTGGGTCGAGAACATTTCCGGCGGCTTTTGCCCGCCGCCCAATGCACCCATCCGTTCCCACAAGGCTGGCGCTTCGCGCGGGTCGTAACAAGCCGCCACCAAGAGGTCCAAGCCGATCTTGTCGGCCTCGGTCTCGTGCTCGCGGCTATAAGGCAGCATGAAGCCGACTTGTGCGCCGAAGCCGAAAATCTGCATGGCGGCTTGCCGCGCGCCGGGATCCATGTCGCCGGCGGCGACGCCGACGGCAGCCTGGCCGAGCTGAACCAATTGGCTTTGGCTCATCCGCTCGGCGCCATGGCGCAGCAAGGCATGGGCGATCTCATGCCCCATGATCACCGCCAACCCATTGTCATTGGCGGCGACCGGCAAAATGCCGGTATAGAACGCCACATAGCCGCCGGGCAGGCAAAAGGCGTTGGCCTGATCGGACTGCACCAGGTTAAACTGCCAGTCGAATTTGTTGGCGAGTTCGGCCGTCTGCGGCAAAGCCCGCGCGGCATTGGCAAGGTCTGCGCCAATACGCCGCAGCAAATCGACCTCCGGCCCCGAGCCGACGACGGCGGATTCGCTCAAGACTTGGCGATAGGATTGCAAGCCGAGCGCAACTTCTTGTTCTTCGCTGACCGTGATGAATTGGCTGCGGCCGGTGAGGTCATTTTCCTTGACGTTGGAAAAGTAATAAACCCCGATGCCGATCGCGGCGATCAGCATGATCGGCCAGCGAAAACCGCCGCCACGTCCGCGTCCCATGCGCAAACGGCGCATTCCCTGTTGCGGCAACCGCATGATTTCCTCCCGAATTGGCCCTTGATGGTTGTTTACGGCGAAAGCCGGCCTTTGGGTAGGCGGGAATCACGGGCGTGGAATTTGGTTATGGGCCTGCGGCGGAAACGCGGCTTTTCTTGACCGAAAAATTCCGTCAGGCTCACGTTTTCATAAAGTGATTGTGAAACAGAGGAACCCGGAAATGCGCCTGTCGACCAGTTTGACCTTGTTCGCCGCGAGCGCCTTGCTGGCTTTGCTGGTTTCGGCTTGCGCAACATCCTCGCCCGATCAGGCGACGCAAACGCCTAGCCCGAACACGCCGTCGCCGCCTCCACCACCGCCTCCTCCTCCTCCGCCGCCGCCTCCACCGCC
>DHHV01000038.1:0-197 GCA_002403455.1 Hyphomonadaceae bacterium UBA4763
AACCACCCGGATTTCCAGGCTTGCCGGGTCTCGGCGGCAAGCCCGGTAAAAAGTAACGAGACCCGCATCCATTGAAAACGCTAGAAAAGGACTTTCCATGTCGGTAAAAATTCGCCTTGCGCGCGGCGGCTCGAAAAAGCGGCCCTATTATCACATTGTCATCGCCAATGCGCTTGGCCCCCGCGATGGCCGCTTCA
>DHHV01000038.1:517-6317 GCA_002403455.1 Hyphomonadaceae bacterium UBA4763
CGATGGCCGCTTCATCGAGAAAGTCGGCGCCTACAACCCGATCCTGCCCTCCGACCATCCCGGCCGCGTGGTGTTGAAGATCGAGCGCATCCAGGAATGGCTGGCCAAAGGCGCGCAACCGACTGATCGCGTCCTGCGGTTCTTGGACCTTGCTGGCCTCGCCACCCGCAAAGCCCACAACAATCCGGAAAAAGCCGCGCCCGGCAAGAAAATGGCCGATCGCGCCAAGGAAAAAGCCGCGCGCGCGGAAGCCGCCGCGGCCGCCGCTGAGGGCTAATCATGGCGCCCGCGCCCTTTGATCCGGTGCTGGTCGGGGCGATCCTGGGGGCGTTTGGGGTGCAAGGCGAAGCGCGGCTGCGGTCCTTTACGGCGCAGCCGGCCGACCTGTTCGCCTATGGGCCGTTATGCAAGGCCGATGGCGGCGTGCTGCTGACCCCGCGCAAATGGCGCACCATTGGCGAGGAATTCGCGGTCATCGCGCCGGAAGTCGCCTCGCGCGAAGCGGCGATCGCCTTGGGCAAGCAAGGCCTGTTCGTCGATCGGGCCCGGCTGCCCGCCCCGGCCGAGGATGAATTCTATCATGTCGATCTGATCGGCCTCCGCGCCGAGGCGCTCGACGGCGCCCCGCTCGGGTTGGTCAAAGCGGTGCTGAATTATGGCGCGGGCGATCTCCTGGAGATCGCGCCGCCGGCCGGCCCGCGCTTTCTGGTCGCCTTTACCAAGGACGCCGCCCCCTTGGTTGATTTGCCGGCGCGCCGTCTGGTCATCGACCCCATTGCGGCCGGGCTCGGCGATCCCGACCTTGCGCCGCCGCCATGAGCCGCCGCGAACCCTGGCGCGTCAGCGTGCTCACCTTGTTTCCCGAGGCTTTTCCCGGCGTATTGGGCGCCAGTTTGATCGGCAAAGCGCTGCAAAATCAGCTTTGGACGCTGGAAGCGCTGGACATTCGCGATTTTGCTGCTAACAAGCACGGCTCCGTTGACGACACCCCGGCAGGCGGCGGACCAGGCTTGGTCATGCGCCCCGACGTGGCGGCGGCGGCAATAGACGCGGTCGCTCTAGCCGGGCGGCCGCTGATTTATTTAAGCCCACGCGGCGCCCCATTTTGTCAACAAATGGCGCGGGTTTGGGCGGACGGGCCAGGCTTGGCGCTGTTTTGCGGGCGCTATGAAGGGCTCGATCAACGCGTGATCGACGCGCGGGGCATGATGGAGGTCAGCCTCGGCGATTTTGTTCTCGCGGGCGGGGAAGTGGCGGCGCAAGCGCTGATCGAGGCGTGCGTGCGGCTGATCCCTGGCGTCATGGGCAAAGAAAGCTCGGGCGTTGAGGAAAGTTTTGAAACGGGGTTGCTCGAATATCCCCATTACACCCGACCGCGGGTGTGGGAGGGCCGGGACATCCCAGAAGTGCTGCTCAGCGGGGATCATGGTCGCGTCGCGGCCTGGCGCCGCCAGCAAAGCGACGAGATCACCAAAGCGCGCCGCCCCGATCTATGGGCCAAGGCGCAGACGAAAGCAGATTAACGGCGCCGGCGCGCTGATGAATTGAAGGAGTGCGGGTCATGAACCTGTTGCAGACACTGGAAAAAGAAGAACTCGCGCGCGCGCTTGGCGAGAAAAAAGTGCCGGAATTCCGTCCCGGCGACACCTTGCGCGTCAATGTGAAGATCAAAGAAGGCGATCGCGAGCGGATCCAGGCCTATGAAGGCGTCTGCATTGCCCGCGCCGGCCAAGGCATCAACGAGAACTTCACGGTTCGCAAGATTTCCTATGGCGAAGGCGTTGAGCGGGTCTTCCCGATCGCCTCGCCGGCGGTCGATTCGATTGAAGTGGTGCGCCGCGGCAAAGTCCGTCGCGCCAAGCTCTATTATCTGCGCAGCCTGCGCGGCAAAGCCGCCCGCATCGTCGAGCGCACCAATAGCCGAAATGAAGGCTAATCCTTCGGCCGATCTGCGCGGGGATGCGCGCGTTTGAACGCCGCGATCAGGCCGTCTTGCGCATGCGCCGCATAGATTTGCGTCGCGGTGGCGTGGGCATGGCCCAATAAGTCCTGGATGGCGCGTAAATCGGCGCCATTGCGCAGCATATGCGTCGCAAACGCGTGGCGCAGCGCATGCGGCGTGACGCTTTCGGGCAATCCCAATTGCCGACGCAGTTTTTGCAGCAAACCTTGCACAATCCGCGCATGCAGCGGCCCGCCGCGCGCGCCGCGAAAGATCGGTTCCTCTGGGGATAAATCCCAGGGCGTCTGGCGGATATAATCGGCGATCGCCGCCTGAACGAGCGGCAGCACCGGGACGCGGCGCTCTTTATTGCCCTTGCCGCGCACCAACAGCACCGATTGCAGCGGAATTTGTCGCTGTTGCAGCGCCAAGCCTTCCGAAATCCGCAAGCCGCAGCCATAGATCAGCGTCAGGATCGCGACATTGCGCGCCGCAATCCACGGCTCATCGGCGTCCAATTCGGCGGCGTCGATCAAGCCATCGACCTCGGTTTCGGCCGGCGCGCGCGGCGCCCGAGCGGGGATTTTGGGGCCGCGATAGCGCGCAACCACGCCGGCATCGACGTCGAAGCGGACGCTTAAAAACCGATAAAAGGCGCGAATGGCCGACAGAGCGCGCGCCCGCGAGGCCGCTTCCAGCGCGTTATCGCCCCGCGATCGACGCGATAAATAGGCCGTCAGGTCGCTTGTTTGCACGTTGTTGAGCGCTGAAAGATCGATTTTTGCGCCCAAATGGTCGCTTAAGAACACCGAAAAGGCGCTTAAATCGCGCTGATAGGCGCTGATTGTGTGCGCGCTGAGCCGCAATTCCTGCGCTAAAAAGGCGCTCCATTGCGCCAAAAGCGCCTCAAATGAGCGGTCTTCGCCAGCAAAGGCTTGCGGTTGCGACATGGGCTCTTATCCTGCCGGCGTGGTCGATTTTTCGTTAATCGCAGAACAAGACGAGACGGCGGCGGCTGAACCGGCGCCAAATCTGCAACGCGTGCAGGTCTTGCTGCCGATGCCGCTGCCGGAACCCTTTGATTATCTGGCGCCGGCCGAATGGACATTAAATATAGGTGATTTTGTCAAAGCGCCCTTGGGGCCGCGCGAAAGTCTTGGCGTTGTCTGGGCGGCGCCGTCCTTGTTGGAGGGACCGATTGGCAAACTTAAAATGCTGCGCGCCAAAATCGACGCGCCGCCTTTGCCTGAGACAAATTTGCGATTTGCCCGGTTCATCGCCCGTTATCATTGCACCCCGCTCGGCAATGCCTTGCGCCTGTTGTTGCGCGCGCCGGAAGCGCTTGCCCCCTCGCCAACGCAAATCATGCTGCAGCGCAGCGAAACCCCGCCCGCCGCTTTGACGCCAGCGCGCACGCGGGCGCTCGACGCCCTCGCGCCCGGCGAAACCGTGAGCGCCAAGGACTTTGCGGCCCGCTCGGGCGCCTCGACGGCAATTATCGCCGGGCTGGTTAAAAGCGGCGCGCTGCGTAAATTCGCCCAAATAGTCGATCTACCATTCGCCGCGCCGGATCTTGACCGACCGGGTCCGATCCTGAACTCCGCGCAAAAAGCCGCAACCGAAGCAATCATCGCCGCCAGAAATCAGGGCTTTGCGCCGTTTTTGCTGGACGGCGTCACCGGATCGGGCAAGACCGAGACCTATTTCGAGGCGATCGCCGCGATCTTGCGGGCCGATCCGACGGCGCAAGCGTTGATTTTACTACCAGAAATCGCCCTGACCAGCGCGGTGATCGCCCGCTTTACCGACCGGTTCGGCGAAAGCCCGGTGCAATGGCATTCGGAGATCGCCGGCCCGCAGCGCCGCCGCGCCTGGCGCGAAATCGTCCATGGCCGAGCGCGGATCGTCATCGGCGCGCGCTCGGCGCTGTTTTTACCGTTCCCGAATTTGAAAATCCTGATCGTCGATGAAGAACATGACGGCTCTTATAAACAAGACGAAGGATTGGCCTATCAGGCTCGCGATTTGGCCGTGATGCGCGCCAAGATTGGCGAAGCGATCATAGTGCTGGCCTCCGCCACGCCGTCATTAGAGACCAAAACCAATGCCGATCAAGGCAAATATGCGCATTTGATCTTGCCTGGGCGGTTTGGCGCAGCGCAATTGCCCGATGTTCACCTCATCGATCTGCGTCAGGAAAAGCTCGAAAAAGACCATTGGCTGGCGCCGTCTTTGCGCGAAGCGATGGCGCAGACCTTGGCGCGCGGCGAACAATGCCTGCTTTACCTCAATCGGCGCGGTTACGCCCCGCTGACCTTGTGCAAAGCTTGCGGCGAAAAGCTGAAAAGCCCCGATACCGACACCTGGCTGGTCGAACATCGTTATTCCAACCGCCTTGTCTGTCATATTACGGGCTTTTCCATGCCAAAACCGAAAACGTGCCCAAAGTGCGGCGCGGCCGACAGTTTGGCGGCGATCGGCCCGGGCGTCGAACGGCTGGCCGATGAAGTGCGGATCAGCTTTCCGCAAGCGCGAATCGCGATTTTCGCCTCCGACGATCCCGGCACGGCGGCCGGCGCGCGCGCGCTGGTGATGCGGATGGCGGCCGGCGAGATCGACATCCTGATCGGCACGCAAATCGTCGCCAAAGGCCATAACTTTCCCAATCTGACGCTGGTCGGCGTCATCGACGCCGACGCCAGCCTGCAAGGTGGCGATCCGCGCGCCGGCGAGCGCACCTTTCAATTGCTGACGCAAGTCGCTGGGCGGGCCGGCCGCGCCGAACGCCCCGGTCGGGCGCTGTTGCAGACCTATATGCCGGAGGCCGAGCCCTTGCAGGCCTTGGCGCGGGCCGATCGCGACGGTTTTTTGGCGGCCGAGGCGCAGCAGCGCCAATTGCTCGGCCTGCCGCCTTTTGGGCGGTTGGCGGCGCTGATCGTGCAAAGCCCGGACGAGGCGGAGGCCGAAGACATCGCCCAGAAGCTGGCGGGCGCCGCGCCGCGCGCCGATGGCGTTGACATCTGGGGGCCGGCGACGCCGCCTCTGGGCCTTGTGCGCGGCTGGCGCCGGCGCCGGCTGATCGCGCGCGCCGACCGCAATATCGACCTCTCGGCCTATGTCGGCGCCTGGATTGGGCGGGTGCGCATTCCCCATCGGGCGCGGCTGTCGATCGATATCGAGCCTTATTCGTTTTTATAGCTTTGCTCCGCTTCATGTGAGCGCGCGTGATCTTGACCAATCAGGTTCTGGCGGCCTTTTGGGCGCGGTTCCGTCGCTTTTGGCTATGCTCATGACCGCCGCCCGTTTCCCCGTCGATTTTTTCTTTTCCTTCCGCAGCCCCTATTCGGCGGTGGCGGCGCCGCTGGTCGCGGCGTTGGCGGCGGAATGGGACATGCGCGTCACTTTGCGCCCGGTTTTGCCGATCGCGCTGCGGCAGGCCGACTTTTTCGAGCAGGTCAATCCGTTATGGATGCCCTATCTGATCCGCGACGTCATGCGCGAAGCCGAGCGCCAGAGCGTTCCGTTTGGGCCGCCGCGCCCCGATCCGGTGGTCTTTGCGCCGGGGACGCGGCGCGCCGCCGAAAACCAGCCTTATATCCATCGGTTAACCCGACTTGGAATCGCCGCCGAGAATGCCGGCGCCGGCCTTGCCTTCGCGGTGGAAACGGCCCGCGTGATCTGGGGCGGAGCGGAAGACTGGGACAAGGGCCCGCATCTGGCGGAGGCGGCGGCGAAGGCCGGGCTCGATCTTGGCGCGCTCGACGACGTGATCGAGGCCGAACCGGAAATTTTCGATGTCCGCATCCGCGCCAATGAGGCCGCTTTGGCGCAAGCCGGCCATTGGGGCGTGCCGACTTT
>DHHV01000038.1:6625-7100 GCA_002403455.1 Hyphomonadaceae bacterium UBA4763
CCATTGGGGCGTGCCGACTTTGGCGTTCCAGGGCGAGCCGTTTTTTGGCCAAGACCGGCTCGAGGCGCTGCTGTGGCGCCTGCGCAAGGCCGGCATGACGCGGCGCGCCAGCGGGCCGGTCACCGCCGATTATCTGGTCGGGCGCTGGGCGCTCGCGCATTGGGGCATGTTCGAAGCGGGCGAGCTGACCACCTTGCCGCAAGGCGAAAAAAGCCTCGGCCAAGCGATTTTCACGCGCGATGGCGTCGTCAGCATTTATCTGCAGGCCGCCGATTGGAAAGACCAGCCGGCCGGGGCGGCTGCTGATCTCGACATGTTCACCGCCTTTACCGGCGATTGGCGCCTGCACCAACATCCCGAGCCCGAGCTGAATGTGCAGGTCCGGCTGGCCTCCGATCCCGGCACGATCGGGCGGGTGCTGGTGCGCCGGCCAGAGCGGCTTGGGCCGGATTTGCTGCGCCTGTCCACCCCGCCC
>DHHV01000038.1:7403-10310 GCA_002403455.1 Hyphomonadaceae bacterium UBA4763
GGTTTTGCTGCCCCTGCCCCCCCCGCCGATCGCGACGAAAAAAGGCGCACGCCATCATGAATTGACTTGGCGCCGGGTGGGGTAGGGGGGACCGACTTCGACTTCACTTCTTTTGCCGGCAAGGCTTGCGTCGAAATCGAAACGTGGTGAAGCTCTGCTATTTACGATCAAAAAACACTTGTCTGCTGTTTCCGTCAAAGACCAACGGAAAGCATATGGTGCGTGCTGCTCATGGGCTTCCAAGCCGATTAAGCAATTGTTTTAGTGTCACGTCACCGTCATTTTCTGGGTTATCAAGACGCGGAGTATGGGTCAACGTAAACGGCGCCGGAGGAACGCAATCGTCAATTCGTGCGCTAAGCAGGACGCCCCGACGTCGGGCGATTTCAGCTTCATTCAGTACCCATTGAGATTCGATTGAAGTACGTGACCAGATGACGATGACCCACCTCGCAGCAGCCAAGTGAGCATTGATCACAAGAACGAACTGGTCACCCGTAACCAGCTCGCGGTCAAACCAAACTTTATAGCCACGTCGCTCTATTGCTGTCGCGAGCGCCTGAGCGGTCGCGCGGTCGGCACTGGCGTAAGAAATGAAAACATCAAACGTGTTTACTTTAAGGGGCGGGTTTAATTCCTCCGTTTCAACCGAACCGGAACATCTTCCGTCAATGATTGAACCTACATTGGCCTTGTCGCCAATGGTGACTGAACCACCACTGGAATTTATATTGACGTTGGTTGTCTTTATCATGCGCGTCTTTCTTCACCTATTTTTAGGCTTTTCTTTTGGTTAATGCGCCGGCGCCTACAGCGGCGGCCGAACGTTGCGCAATGGAGCCTACGCTCGCATTGCCGCCGATGGATACAGCGCCTCCACCCGTAGCAATCGTAACATTGCTTTGAATGATTGAGGCCGATTGAACCCCGAGCGCCGAGTCGTCCACTCCCGCCGCCTTCAGTAAATCGCGGGTTGAATTCAAGACCTGCATATCAATGGCTTGGTTCATTTGGCTACCGTCAGCGCGCTGGAAATGAATTAGGTAATTATTTGCCATTATAAATTCGCGTACTGTTTCCTGTGCGCCATAATTATACATTGGATTAAGGCGGATTTCTTTCTTCTCGCGGGCCACCGGCCCTCCAAATAAATTGCTCACGAATTCCTGAATTTGACCTGCAACGCCGACCAAAGCGTTTAGTATCGTCAATGGAGAAAGCGCAACGGCAGTCAAGCCCCAGACGATAAGGCCGAAAAACCCCAATCGCCGTATCGAATCCACTTCTCGGTAGCTTTTGTCGACCGGAGGGATCACCGACTGATAGGTCTCTAAGAGAAGGGTTTGGCCACGACGGATGCAACGAAACAAATAGTTTTGAGTAACCTCACCGATGCTCGTCGTTACGCGCACCCAAAGATAAACTCTTGCGGCCGCATTTGGATCATCGCGCCAGGCGCGCAAGATTCCAGAGTGAACGGCATGCGACGGCGCATCATAGCGGTCGACTTGTATGGTAGGAATACGATTGGACTCTGTACCATTCACAAAGGAAATATCGCTGATTTCAAGCCCTGGAATGTCAAGCGCTCGGATTTGATCTGAGACAGCTTGATAAACATCGTCTACTGAGACGTCTTGAATAGGCGTCCCGACTGCGGCGGGCCGCGTCAAATCGATTGCAACAGTCCAGGAATTGGTCGGTAAACCAAACCCAACGAATGGGTTGGTCCGTCCAAAGACGACGACATTTGATTTCTTGGGGTCGAAGCCAGCCTCTATCCCGTCGGCCGCGCCGAAGCGATTTTTGATTGCCTCTGGGTCGTAATGATCTGCGCGAAACGGGCGCACATCTTGGAAGCGGGCGCACCAGCGGCGATAAATCGCGAGGCCAACTACTGCCATCTGCGCCAATAGTGCAAGAGAGCCGACAAAACGGGAAAGCTTCCAAAAAGAAAATACTTCGAGTACAAGCCAAGGCAGAACAAATGCTGTGGCTAAAAGCGCAAAAAACGTCCACTGCCACCGCCGATCGGCGAGTTCGATGTTCTTGCAGGCGTTAACCAGAACCGGCACGTTCAAGCCAAGCTCTGGCGCGGCAGCAAGAAATGGATTGCTTGCCATTTCGATGATCCGCCGGCGAAATATTGAGCCTTTTAGCACGGCAGACGCCAGCGCGTAGCGCATCGGATCCCCGGCAGGCATCAGCCGCTCTCGGGCATTGCCCCGTTTGGTCAATAGCCGCCACAATCTCGGACCAAAGATGAAAATTGCAAGTGCCAGCCCAACAACATAAACCAAGGCGATTAGCTCAGACATTTGAGTCCCCCATTTGACGAGCCCCCATCAGACATCACACAAATGGTTAACACGAAAATGTTTTTTCCGAAACCGAAAAAAGGGACCAAACAAAAAAGTTGCAGCAAATGGTTCTCGATTGACTCGAGTAGACTTTGCCATTTGGCCCTCGACCCAACCATCCAAATTTTCCAGATAATCAGCATGCCAATGATGAATTTATAACCGCGGCCGACCAGCGGATCGCCGCGCTGATTTGGGAACGCGGTCGACGATAGCGCCCGTCTCCCCAGCCGAACCCCGCCCCCCAATCCTTCGTCGGATGGCGCCTTCCCAGGCGCGCCGAAGCGCTTTAAGGGATGTCGCGTTGCAACAGGACCGGAAGGGCGGGCGCGCGCCGCTCGTTCCCGGCGCGGGTAAGGACATGGCATGAGCGGGTTGGGATTTAACAAGATCGCCGGATCGGTATTGTTCGCCGGATTGCTGGCCGTTGGGCTGAACGAGATCGGCGGGCTGCTGTTTCACCCGCATGAATTGGAAGAGCCGGGCTATAAGATCGAAGTGGCGGGGGGGGGAACGGCCCGCGCGGGGGGGGGCGGGCGGGGGGGGA
>DHHV01000123.1:0-252 GCA_002403455.1 Hyphomonadaceae bacterium UBA4763
CGCTGGCGCCGTCTGCTTGTTGCGCGCGCCGGCGGCGGCGCCCAGCCCGGCGCTGGCCGACGCCTTCCGGCGCACCTTGAGCAGCTTTAATCTGGCTTGATCGCGACAGATTCCCGGAACATATAGTCGTGTGCCAGCCGGGGGGCGTTCCCCGGTTTTGCGGTTTGGGCGTTCCGGCTTTCTCGGCGCCGCCGCTTCAAGAGGAGGCTAACGCCATTCGCAGACCCCTGACCCCGCCGCCCGCCGCCAAGG
>DHHV01000123.1:568-855 GCA_002403455.1 Hyphomonadaceae bacterium UBA4763
CCCCGCCGCCCGCCGCCAAGGATGGACCGCGCATTAATGATGAAATCCGCTCGGCCCGCGTGTTGCTGATCGACCATAACGGTGAAAAACAAGGCGAAATGCCGATCGGCGCGGCGCTCGAAGCCGCCGCCGAAGCTGGCCTTGACCTTGTCGAAGTCGCCCCGATGGCGCAGCCGCCGGTCTGCAAGATCATGGATTTCGGCAAATTCAAATACCAAGAGCAAAAGAAGAAAACCGAAGCCCGCAAGAACCAGAAAGTCGTGGAAATCAAAGAGATCAAGATGCGT
>DHHV01000123.1:1169-19484 GCA_002403455.1 Hyphomonadaceae bacterium UBA4763
AAAGAGATCAAGATGCGTCCCGGCATCGATGACCATGATTTCGACGTCAAAGCGCGCGCCATGCACCGGTTTTTCGAAGAAGGCGACAAGGTCAAGGTGACCTTGCGCTTTAAGGGGCGCGAGATGGCGCACCAGGAAATCGGGCTCGATCTGTTGGCCCGCGTGCGCGATCAATTCATCGAAGTCGCCAAGGTCGAAATGGAGCCGCGCCTTGAGGGGCGGCAAATGACCATGGTCATGTCGCCGCGCGCCTCATAAGTCTTTATTGCCCGCTGCGGCTTTGGTCACGGGCGGCTTTGAACGGATTGCCCGCTCGCCAATTTGGCCAAGCTTCAGAATCGGCCAAACGACGGCCGACCTCGAACATCACGCCCGCATCCTCGGCCATGCCGTCAAGGTTCCACGCCGGATCGTAATTGTCGGCGAGACCATGATAGGCTTCCTTGGTGTAGCGTTCGGCGGCGGCTTTGCCGGCCGCTGGCCCGCCTTCGCGCAAATCCTCGCCGCCATCGGCATAGAGCATCGGCACCCCGCGCTTGGCGAGCGGGAAATGGTCCGAGCGGAAATAATAACCGGCGGCCGGATTGGGATCGCCAGAGGCAACGCGGCCCGTCTGCGCCAAGACGCTTTCCAGCATGTCTTCGAGTTCCGAGCCGCCTTTGCCAATCACCGCCAAATCGCGGGCCGGCCCGTTGGGGAGCCATGCATCGATATTTACCCCGCCAGCGATCTGAGCGAGCGGGAACAGCGGATTGTCCGCAAAAAACTCTGAGCCGAGCAGTCCCGATTCCTCGGCCGTCACCGCCAAAAACAGCGCGCTGCGCGCCGGCCGGGTCGGCATCCCCGCAAAAGCTTCGGCGATCTCCAGGATGGCGGCGACACCGGTCGCATTGTCAACCGCGCCATTATAGACGCGATCCGCGCCGGCCGGCGCAATAGGGTCAACGCCCAAATGGTCCCAGTGGGCGGTGTAGATCACGGCCTCATCGGGGCGGCTGGCGCCCGCGAGCTTGCCCATCACATTGCGCGATTGCGTGGTTTTGGTGGCGGAGGCGAGCTGCGCATTGGCGCGCAAGCCAAGGCTGTGCGGGGTAAAGCCCGGCGCATTTGCCTTGGCGACCCATTGGTCGAAATCCTCGCCGGCGGCGGAAAATAATTGTCGGGCGAAATCTTGCGAAATCCAGCCCTCCAAGACGGCGCGGCCAGCATTGCCGTCCGCGCGGGCGATGTCATATTGCGGCCCCGGCCAGGAATTGCGCACCACGTCCCAGCCGTAAGAGGCGGCGGCGGTCTCGTGGACGATCAACACGGCGCCGGCTTTCTGGCGGGCGCCTTCTTCGAATTTGTAGGTCCAACGGCCATAATAGGTCATCGCGCGGCCGTCGAACAAAGGCGTCCCCTCGACGTTCCAGGCCGGGTCATTGACCAGCACGATGACGGTTTTACCCTCGGCGGCGAGGCCGGCATAATCATTCCAATTGGCTTCTGGGGCTGAAACGCCATAACCGGCGAAGACGACGTCTGAGTCCGTCAGCGACAATTGCGGATCGGGCCGCTTGGTCCAGAAGACGGCGTCCTCAGCGAAACGGGCGGTAAGCGGCGCGCCGTCGGCGCCGGTGAAAGAAAGGCTCGATGCCGCCGGGTCGAGCGTTTGCTCAACCAAAGTGACCGTCTGGAAAAAAGTGCCATTCTCCCCGGCCGGCGCGAGGCCCAAGCGGGCCATTTCGGCCGCGATCCAATCGGCGGCGGTTTCGCCGACCGGGGTCGACGGCTCGCGCCCCTCGAAGCGATCATCGGCGAGGATGGCGATGCGTTGGCGGATGTCATCGGCGGCGATGGCGGCCGAGGATTGCACCGTGACGGCCCAAGCCGGCCCGGCCGGCGGCGCAGGCGCGGTCGCGGACGTCGTCGCCTCTTCCGGCGCCTGGCAGGCGGTTGCGGCAAACGCCAACGCAATCATCCACCCCGATTTTGCTCTCACCAAAACCATTGACGCCTCCCGATCATCCACGATGTTGCTTTCGTCGCCGATAGACCGCCCAGATGGCAAGCCCGTTTTCCAAATTCGACCCAAAAGCGCGCAATATGAATTATTGTTTATCAATAATTCCCTTGATGACATCATCGAGATTGGTTATATCGACATCAATGGTTGCATAGATAGCAGCGTCAAAGCTGTCCGCGCGACGGAATGCGCGGTCGAGCAACGTCTATCGAGTGGATCACGACAAAGCGCATTTTCGTCTCGTTTGTAAGTTTTTCTTCCCCCTTTCGAAGATCGCGCGAACACGCGCTGCAAAGACCGGCAAATCCCCCGAGCTGATGGGTTTGCCGTAACTCCAAACGGTGACGTTCGCGTCACCGTTTTTTTTGCCCTCAAGATGAACAATCATTCATCGCGCCGTCATTTCGCGGTAAGGAACCGGTCTTTACCCATGTTGTGCTCACGTCAGATTGGAGGAGGAGCGATCATGACCCCACGCTTTTGGACCCGTAGCGTCATCGGCCTTTGCGCGTTGGCGCTGGTCGGCGGCGGCATTGCTGTCGCACAAGACAAAGACGAAACGCCCAAACCGGAAAACGCGAAGAAACGGGTTTGCGTGCTGGTGCTGGAGCAAGGCGAACAGCCAACAGCCGAGGATTGCAAAGACCATCTGGTGTTTCTCGACGCCTTTGACGGCGATCGCGCCGCAGCGTTTCGCGAAGCGATGAAACGGTTCGAGTTGACGGACGAGCGACGCGCAGAGATCGAGCAAAACGTCGAAGAAGCCATGAAGCGGGCGGAGACCGCTTTTGGCGATGTCTCTCGCCGGCATCGCGTTTTCGTGGAGAATATCGAAACCGATCAAAACCGCCGGTCGGCGGCGCTGGCGTCGGCCGAGAAATCCCTCGAGCAGGCGAATGCGGTCATCGCTGATCTGGAGGCGCGTCGCGCGGCCGGGCGGCTCAACGCGGTCGAACTCGCCGCTTTGGCCGAGGCGCAAGCCAAAGTCGCCGAGGCGCAGATCCGCTTGGCGGACGCACAAGAACGACTCGGCCCGCGCCTTGACCGCGTGCGGGTGATCGCCCCGAATTTTGGGCCCGATTGGCGCGAGAAGGATTTAGATTTCCGCATCCTGCCGCGCAAAGACGCGCCCAAACCGCCCCAAGCGCCAGACGAAGACTCGGCGCCGCCCAACCAGCCCCTATAACCCAAATCCATCGAAAAGCGGACGACTCGGCCACGGCGCATAGCTTGCCGAGTTGCCCGCACTTGCGCCGTGCGCCTACGGGGGCTAAAGAAAGCGCCTTCGGAGCGTGGCGCAGTCTGGTTAGCGCACTAGTCTGGGGGACTAGGGGTCGTGGGTTCGAATCCCGCCGCTCCGACCATGCTACGCCTAAGTGGCGCTCCGACATCGCTGACCTTACTGCGTTGTTTTTTCGACATCCGTCTTGACGGTCTTGGAGCGGGCAGCGGGAATCGAACCCGCGTATTCAGTTTGGAAGACTGATGTTCTACCATTGAACTATGCCCGCCTGCGGCCGGAACCGACGGCGCGTTTGCTTGCGTGGTGGGGGAAGTAGGACTCGAACCTACGAAGACGCACGTCAGCGGATTTACAGTCCGCCCCCTTTGCCACTCGGGACATTCCCCCAATCTCAAGCTTGACTTGATTTGCATAGCGTTGTCGTGACAAGCGCGCAACACTCTCCTCAAGATCGGACGGCGGCTATAATGGCAAGAACCCCGCAAGGCAATCCGCGTCCGGCAGAAAAGCCGCGCTTTACCCGCTCACAATCGCCGCGACCGCCCTTTCGGCGCGCCAAGGGCCCGGTCGATGAGCGCTGGATCTGGGGCGTGCATGCGGTGGCGGCGGCGCTCGGCAATCCCAAACGCAAATTGCTGCGGAAATTGGCGACCGAGACCGGCATTGAGAAACTGCGCGAGGCGGGCGCGCCGGCCGCCAGCTTGGCCGATCTGGTCGCGGTCGAGAACGAGGCGATCGCGGCTTTGTTGCCGCCGATGAGCGTGCATCAAGGCGTTGCGGTGCTGGCCGAGCCGCTGGAGGACCTCGACGCCGCCGATATCGTCGCGGCGGGCGAAGGGCCGATCCTGGTGCTCGACCAGGTCACCGATCCGCAAAATGTCGGGGCGATCTTGCGCTCGGCGCGAGCGCTGGCAGCGGCCGGCGTCATCGTCCAGGACCGGCATTCCCCGCCAATGGCCGGGGCTTGCGCCAAGGCCGCCACCGGCGCGGTCGAGACGGTGCCGGTGGCCCGCGTCGTCAATATCGCGCAGGCGCTCGACATGCTGATCGAGCTGGGCGTAACGCCGATCGGGCTCGACGCGCGCGCCAGCACCGATCTGCGCAGCGCCTTTGCCGGGGCGGGGCGGATCGCCATCGTGCTGGGGGCCGAAGACAAGGGCCTGCGCGACAAAGTGCGCGCCACCTGCACGCATCTGGCGGCGATCCCAATCGCGAGCGCGGCGGAAAGCCTCAACGTCTCGGTCAGCGCCGCGATCGCGCTCTATGAAGCGCGTTTGTGCGCGTAAAGGTGAGAATGACCGATATGCCGCCAGAGGCGCGGCGCAAAACCGCGCGCGAGCATGCATGGACGGCGGCGGGCTTTGTCTGCATGGGCCTTGCCGGCATCGGCTTTGCGCTGCCGCTGATGCCCGGCTTTGTATTTTTGCTGGCGGCTTTGGCCTGTTTTGGACGCGGCTCGCCCCGGATGCGTGCAAGATTGCTGCAGCATCCGCGTTTTGGACCGCCTTTGCGCGATTTTGCTGAACACCGCGTGATCCGCCGCAAGATCAAGCGCACGATCAGCCTTGGGGTGCTGTCCGGCCTTGCCGTCACCTATGCGTTTGTGTGGCCGCGTTTTATCCCGCTGGCGGCGATTACGCTGATCCTCGGCGGGGTGCTGATCTATGTCTGGACGCGGCCCGCGCGGGCGCCGGACAGCCCTGAGGATTAGCGCGGCGCACGCTGCGTTTCGAAAAACCGCAAGGGTTGGCCGGTTCCGGCCGCTGTCACCTCGCCATCGCGCATGACGAACGCCCCGCGCAGCATCGTGGCGATCGGCCAGCCTTTGGCCTCGAAGCCGTCAAACGGGGTCCAGCCGCAGCGGGTGGCTTGCTGCTCATGGGTCATGACCCGCGCGGCGTCGAGATCGACAATGGTGAAATCGGCGTCCATGCCGAGCGCAATACGCCCCTTGCCGACCATGCCGAACACGCGCGCCGGCCCGGCCGCCAGCAAATCGACGCAGCGCGCGAGGCTCAATCGCCCTTGCGCGACATGGGTCAGCATGACCGCCACCAGGGTTTGCACCCCCGGCATGCCAGAGGGCGAGGCCGGATAGCTTTGGGCTTTTTCGGCGCGGGTGTGGGGCGCGTGATCGGTGCCGATCACGTCGACGACGCCTTGGCCAATGCCGAGATCCCACAAGGCTTGCTGATGGCGCAGATCGCGGATCGGCGGGTTCATCTGGGCAAAGCCGCCGAGGCGCGCGTAAATCTCCGGCGCTTTAAAGGTCAGATGCTGCGGCGTCGTTTCGACCGTTGCGACGTCCTTGGCGGTCGCCAGCATCGCCATTTCTTCGGCGGTGGTCACATGCAGCACGTGCACGCGCGCTTTGGCCTCCCGCGCCCAGCCAATCAGCCGCTCCGTCGCCCGCCAGGCGCATTCGGCGTCGCGCACCTCTGGATGGCTGGTCCAATCGCCCGGCCGCGCGAGCGATTTGCGCATCTTAAGGCGCTCTTCGTCCTCCGAATGCACCGCAACGCGGCGGCGCGATTTTGCGAGAACGGCGCGGACCTGGTCTTCTTCGGCGACCAAGAGGCTGCCCGTCGACGAGCCCATGAACATCTTGACCCCGCACACCCCCGCCATCGCCTCGACTTCCGGAATGAGGTCGATGGTTTCGGGGCTCGCACCGGCGTAAAAGGCGTGATCGCAATGCATGCGGCCGGCGGCAAGGCGCAGCTTTTCGGTGATTTTCTCCGGCGTCGTCGTCGGCGGATTGGTGTTGGGCATTTCAAAGACGGCGGTCACCCCGCCCAAAACGGCCGCCCGCGACCCGCTTTCGAGGTCTTCTTTGTGGGTAAGGCCGGGCTCGCGGAAATGCACCTGCGTGTCGATCACGCCGGGCAGAATGGTCAGGCCCTTGAGGTGGATTTCGTCTTCCGCTGCGGCGGGGGCGCCGGGCGAAAGCAACCCGGCGATCAATCCATTCTTGACCAAAATGTCGGTTTCAACGGGGCCGCCGGGCAGGAAGGCGCGCGCGCCGCGCAGCAAAAGGGAAGAAGGGGGGGAGTTTTGCGTCATAAAACCGGCTTAGCGGCGAATTATCGCGCGTCCAGAGTACGCCTTTGCGGCGTTTTGTCGTGTCGGCGGCGCCCAGAATCGGGCTTATCCGTACTCAAAAGGACGCTTAGCGCGCCGTAATTTGAGCCAAAATATGCAAAATGACGCCTTAAATCGCGCTGCGGCGCGCGCTTTTTTGCTGGAAGATCGCGCCGTTTTAGAGATTTCTGGGCCCGATTCGCGCGATTTCTTGCAGAATATCGTCACCAATGACATGCGAAAAGCGCTCGCAGACCGCGCCCTTTACAGCGCTTTATTGACCCCGCAGGGCAAGTTTTTGGCTGATTTCTTCGTGGTTCTGGCCGGCGAAGACCGCTTTTTGCTCGATTGTCGGGCCGATTTGGGCGAGGCGATCGCCGCCAGTTTGCGTCGTTATGTGCTGCGCGCTGACGTCGAAATCGGCGGATTGAGCCCTGATTTGGCGGTGGCGGCGCTGCTAGATCCGCATGAAATGCTCGCGCCCGGCGCGATGATCGAGGCGTTTGACGGCCTCCTCTTCGCTGATCCGCGTCATGCGGGCCTCGGTGGGCGGCTGATCGCCGCCAAAATCGGTTTGCCCGAGCGGCTGGCGGCGGCGGCTTACGCGCCCGGAACGGCCAAGGATTATCTTCAGCGCCGATTGGAACTCGGGATTGGCGAAGGCGGCGTCGATCTTCTGGTCAATGACGATTACCCGATCGAAGGCGGCTTGATTGAATTGGGCGGGCTCGACCTCAAAAAGGGCTGTTTTGTCGGTCAAGAAGTCGCCAGCCGCATGAAACGCAAAAGCGGGGTGCGCAAAAAGCTCTGTCCGTTGCGATGCGACGGACCGGTTTTGGCCGCCGGCGCGCCGGTCTACCTGGGCGATGTGCCGGTTGGCGAGGTGCGCAGCGCGATGCCCGGCCGGGCGTTGGCGCTGATCCGCTTTGACCGCCTGGGCGCGATCGGCGGACCGGCGTTGCGCGATTTGGCGCTGACGGTCGCGGACCGCACAGCGTCTCTCGACCCGCCCGATTGGCTGGATTTGCCGACCGCCGAGCCCACCGCTTAACCGAAACGCCAATCGCCGGTTCCGAATCCGCCAAAGCTGGGCTATGGGCGGGCCTGGTTCACGCTATCGGGCGTTCGCGCGCCCTTCCCGCCCCTTTTTTGTAAGGAAAAATCCCTCATGAGCGCCATTCTCGCCGTCACCGCCCGCGAAATCCTCGATAGCCGCGGCAATCCGACGGTGGAAGCCGAAGTGCTGCTTGAAGACGGCGCGATGGGCCGCGCCGCGGTCCCCTCGGGCGCCTCTACCGGCGCGCATGAGGCGCATGAGCTGCGCGATGGCGACGCGACGCGCTATAACGGCAAAGGCGTCTTGAAAGCGGTCGACGCGATCAACACCGAGATCCACCAGGCGTTGGCCGAACTCGACGCCACCGAGCAGACCCGCATCGATGAAATCTTGATCGACCTCGACGGCACGCCGAACAAGAGCCGGCTGGGAGCCAATGCGCTGCTGGCGGTGTCGCTGGCCAACGCCAAGGCCGCCAGCCAATCGATCGGCCTGCCGCTTTATCGCTATTTGGGCGGGGTGAGCGCGCGCGTGCTGCCAACGCCGATGATGAATATCATCAATGGCGGCGCTCATGCTGATAATGCGATCGACATCCAAGAATTCATGATCATGCCGGTTGGCGCTGAGACCTTTCGCGACGGCTTGCGGATGGGCGTTGAGGTGTTTCACGCGCTGAAACGCCGCCTCGTCAAGGCTGGCCATTCCACCAATGTCGGCGATGAGGGCGGCTTTGCGCCGAATTTGAAATCGGCCGACGAAGCGCTGGATTTCATTATGCACGCGATCGCCGATGCCGGTTATGAGCCGGGCGCTGATATCGTGCTGGCGCTCGATTGCGCGGCGACCGAGTTTTTCCGCGAGGGCCGTTATGAGCTGAACGGCGAGGGGCGGATTTTCAACGCCCAGCAAATGACCAGCTATCTGGAAAATTTGTGCGCCAAATTCCCGATCGTGTCGATCGAGGACGGCATGGCCGAAGATGATTGGGAGGGCTGGGAGCAATTGAGCGGAACGCTCGGCGATCGCATCCAATTGGTCGGCGATGATTTGTTCGTCACCAATGCCGAGCGCTTGGTGCAAGGGATCGAGCGCGGCTGCGCCAATGCGGTGCTCGTAAAGGTCAACCAGATTGGCACGTTGTCGGAGACGCTCGATACGGTCAATTTGGCGCATCGCTCGGGCTATGGCGCGGTGATGTCGCATCGCTCCGGCGAGACCGAGGATTCCACCATCGCCGACCTCGCCGTCGCCGCCAATTGCGGGATGATCAAAACCGGCTCGGCCAGCCGCTCGGATCGCATGGCGAAATATAATCAATTGCTGCGCATCGAAGAGGAATTGGACGACCAAGCGGTCTATGCCGGCTGGGAAGCCATCCGCGCCGCCTTCGCGCGCGAGGAATAAAGGCGGATCAATTGGGCGTCGCGGGCCTGGCGAGGTCCTTGCGCGCAATCCTCACGCCGCGCAGGCGCAGTTCCTGCTCCACGCGCGAGGCGCCATTGCAGGGGATAGAGGGAGCGCGTGGTCCAGGATGGCGGTTTCGATCTCAGCGGCGACGCGGTTGGGCTGGGGGCCCTTGGCGTCGGGCAGCCGGTCGATCAGTCCTTCGGCGCCACAGGTGTGGAGGTGGCTCCTAATCTCGGAAAACCGCCGGCGCGAATAGCCCATGACCTTGCCGGCCTGGCGGACGTTGGATAATTCTGACGCAAGTTCGAGCAGTGAGAGCTTGCCGGACGCTATTTCATCAATAGTGGGCGCTGGGCTGCTCCGGTTCAGATTGGGGGAGCGTCTGGCGACGCCATTAAACCCACTCCAAAGCGGTCCGCTCCCGGTTCTGTCGACGGCCTCAGTAAGGCGATTGCGATCTCAGGACAATTTGCGGCCCGGCCCCGAGCATCAAGCCTGACCAATCGAGGCCGCCGCAAGCGCCAAATCCTGGATCGCCGCCGCCACATCCTTGCGCGGGCTTTGCAACGCTTTGCGGTGTAGTCGCTGATCTGTTGTGACGAAGGCGCACCCTTTGTCCAAAGCCAGCAGAATATAAAAGCAATCATAGGCCGGATGATCTAGGTCTATTGACATGGCGGTGGCGCGAAGGAGCTGAGAGCCCATTGGGACAAGCTCGATATCGGCTCGCTCTAACAAATGCGCGGCTGCTGATGCTTCGCCGGCTGTGAGTTGGCCAAGTTTATGCTTTTTCCACAAAATGTTGGCGCATTCAGGGATGAAGAGATCGGGCGCCGACAATTTGGCTTGACGCAACGCCAAAGCCGCCGCCGTACCGGTTTCTTCCACCACCCATTTGACGGCGATGCTGGCGTCGATGACGAATTCTGTCACCGCTCATCGCGTCCTTCGCGAAGAAGCTCTTCTGCGGGAGTGTGTTCGCGCGCGGCGGTGAGCTTGCGCAATTGCGCGGCAAGTTCGTCGAACGAGCTTTCAGGCTCGACACTCAACGCCTGACGCAAGATTTCGCGGTGCTCTGCCTCGGCCGAGCGGCCATGTCGTGCGGCGCGGCGGTTGAGGCGCGCGACGAGATCATCGTCAAGATTACGGACATGCAGGTTGGTCGGCATGATAATGTCTCTGCGTTCGCTTGGCGGATCGGGTGGTTGTCACTAATAACGTCAGAACCCAGCGAAGCCAATTACCTATATCCGGGCGACCCGATCGCGTGAACATCCTCCGTGATTTGAGAATGGGCCCGGCGCGAGGCGATATCCACTCCTGGCATCGTTATCCGGTCAGCTGGGGCCACCCAGCAGCTTCGCCGGTTCATCAGTGAGAATATCAAGATCGTCCGCTCCATCCATGGGCGGCGCGATCTCGATGGCCCTTTTTGACCTTTCGCGCCCCGAGGTCTTGCAGCGGCCGCGCCCACCAATCCCGCTCAATGATCCCCCGGCCATTAACCCCGCCCTTACCTTCAGCGCGGCTAGATAGGCCCCACAACCGGAGCGATAACGCAACGCATGAAGGTAAAATGGACGGCGGTCATCATCGCGCTGGGAGCAATCCTTTATCTTTCGGCGCAGGCCTTTACGGGCGCGGATGGATTGGGCGTTTGGGTGCGCGTCCAGCAGCGCGAAGCGGCCTTGCAATCGCGCAAAGCGGACTTGCAGGCGCGGCAAGAGGCGCTGTTGGCGGAAATTGAGCGGCTGCGCCCAGACAGTCTTGACCTCGATTATGTCGAGAGCATCGCCCGTGCGCAATTAGGATTGGTGCGGCCCGAAGAGGCGTTAGTGCCTCTGCCGCAGGCAATTCCTGGTCCAACCGATAAATAATCGCCGCTCGTAATCTTCGCGCATGCAGCATTTCCGCTGCGTCAGCGGTGGAGCCCGATCTTGGGCTTGTTTACGCCAGCCCCTGTCGCAACGAGCGCGTGATCCGCCTTGACCGGGCAGAAGGTTTGGTTTGTAAGGCAGATCGCAAAAATGAACAAGCGCGCACGGCGTCGCGCTTTGTCGATCGGGCCGGGAGCCGTTTTTCTGATGCCAGACCAAGCCGCCGCTGCGATCGGCAAAACGGACCTTCTGCGCTTTTACCGCGACATGTTGTTGATCCGCCGCTTCGAAGAACGGGCCGGCCAGCTCTACGGCATGGGGTTGATCGCCGGGTTCTGCCATCTTTATATCGGCCAAGAAGCGGTCGTCGTCGGCATGCAAGCCTGCCTTGTCGAGGGCGACCAGGTCATCACCGGCTATCGCGACCATGGCCATATGCTGGCTTGCGGCATGGAAAGCCGCGGCGTCATGGCCGAGCTGACCGGCCGCGCCGGCGGCTATTCACGTGGCAAAGGCGGCTCGATGCACATGTTCAGCCGCGAGAAGAATTTCTTCGGCGGCCATGGCATTGTCGGCGCGCAAGTTCCGATCGGGGCGGGGCTGGCTTTTGCAAACGCCTATTTGGGCAAGAAGAACGTCTCCTTGGCCTATTTTGGCGACGGCGCCGCCAATCAAGGCCAGGTTTATGAGGCGTTCAACATGGCGGCGCTGTGGAAGCTGCCCGTCGTGTTCATCATCGAGAACAACCAATACGCCATGGGCACCAGCGTGGCGCGCGCCTCGGCCGAGACGCATTTACATCGGCGCGGCTCTGGCTTTGGCATTCCAGGCGTTGAGGTCGACGGCATGAGCGTGCTGGCGGTGCGCGAAGCAGGCGCCAAAGCCGTTGCCCATGCCCGCAATGGCGAAGGCCCGGTTCTGCTGGAGATGAAGACCTATCGCTATCGTGGCCATTCCATGTCTGACCCCGCCAAATATCGCACGCGCGAGGAAGTCGATGCGATGCGCGAGCAGCATGACCCGATCGAGATGCTGCGCAATATCATCCTCGACGGCGGCCACGCCAGCGAGGACGAGTTCAAAGCCATTGATCGCGAGATCAAGGACATTGTCGCCGACGCAGCGCAATTTGCCCAAGACAGCCCGGAGCCCGATCCGGCGGAATTGTGGACCGACGTGTTGATTGAAACGGACGCCCGCTAATGAGCCTGGAACTCAGTTATCTGTCGGCCAGCGCCGCGTGGTTTTTCGTCATGGTGCTCGTGCAGGGCTTTTTCTCCAATCGGGAGCATGGCCCGAGGCGCCTGTTGGGCAATCGCGACGCGATTATCGATCAAAGCGCGATCGTGCAGCGCGCCAAACGCGCCAATCAGAACATGATCGAGGCGATGGTAATGACCGCGCCGTTGCTGGCGATCGTCGCTTTGGCGGACCGCAGCAATGGGCTGACGGCGCTGGGCGCGCAATTGTTCTTCTTTGGCCGGGTCGCTTACGCCTTTGCTTATTGGCTGGGATTGGGGCCGATCCGCACCTTGGTGTGGCTTATCGGGCTTGCCGGCACGCTCTTGGTGTTTTCGCAAGTCGCTCCGTTTTCAGGGAATTAAATATGGCGATCGACATTCTCATGCCGGCGTTGTCGCCGACGATGGAAGAAGGCACGCTCGCCAAATGGCTGGTCAAGCCGGGCGACGTGGTCAAATCCGGCCAGGTGATCGCCGAGATCGAGACCGACAAGGCGACGATGGAAGTCGAAGCGGTCGATGAAGGCGCGGTGCTGGAATTGCTGGTGGCGGCCGGCGCGCAAGGGGTCAAGGTCAACAGCATCATCGCGCGGCTGCAAGGCGAAGGCGGCGCGCCCGCGCCGAAGCCGGCTGGTGATGGTGGACAAAAGCCCGCGCCGGCCTCCGCCCCCGTCGCGCCGACGGCGTCGACCGCGCCGGCGCTGAGCGCTGCTCGCGCTTATGGCGCGCAATTCCCGGCCGGCGTTGAGACGGCGCCGACCACCATCCGCGACGCCTTGCGCGATGCAATGGCCGAGGAAATGCGCCGCGATCCGACGGTGTTCGTGATGGGCGAGGAAGTCGCCGAATATCAAGGCGCCTATAAGGTGACGCGCGGCCTCTTACAGGAATTTGGCGCGCGGCGGGTGGTCGACACCCCGATCACCGAACATGGCTTTGCGGGCCTGGCGGTCGGCGCAGCGTTCGGCGGCTTGCGGCCGATCGTTGAATTCATGACGATGAATTTCGCGATGCAGGCGATTGATCATCTGATCAATTCGGCCGCCAAAACGCTCTATATGTCCGGCGGGCAAATGGGCTGTCCGATCGTGTTTCGCGGGCCGAATGCGGCGGCGGCGCGGGTCGGCGCCCAGCACAGCCAGGACTTTTCGTCCTGGTATTCCCATGTGCCGGGCCTGAAAGTGATCGCGCCTTATGACGCGGCCGACGCAAAGGGCTTGCTGAAAGCCGCAATTCGTGATCCTAACCCCGTCGTGTTTCTTGAGCACGAGCTTCTTTATGGCGAGAGTTTTCCCGTTCCGATCGACGCCGATTGGATCGTGCCGATCGGGCAGGCCCTCGTCCGGCGCGAAGGGACGGACGTGACGATCACTGCCCATAGCCGCATGGTCGGCTTTGCGTTGAAGGCCGCCGAGGAATTGGCCCAGGCCGGGATTTCGGCCGAAGTGGTGGATCTGCGCACGCTGCGCCCGCTCGATACCGCAACGATCCTTGCTTCGGTGCGCAAGACCCATCGCCTCGTGACCGCCGAAGAGGGCTGGGGCCAAAGCGGGATTGGCGCAGAAATCGCCGCGCGCGTGGTGGCCGAAGCTTTTGACGACCTCGACGCCCCGCCGGCGCGGGTGTTCCAAAAAGACGTGCCGCTGCCTTACGCCGCCAATTTGGAACGGTTGTCGCTGCCGCAAGCCGCCGACATTGTCGCCGCCGCCAAAGCCGTGTGCTATAAATGACCGCCAATCACCAATAGGGCGGACCCGATGACCGAAGCCGACATTTTGCCGCTGATGATCGAGTATATGAACGTCTTTCTCGGCGGGGTGTCGGTCTTTTTCGCGATCGTCTCGACCTATATCGCGGGGCTTTATTACTTCATCCGGCGGGCAAGCTGGCCGATCCGGCTGATTTCATTCACGGTGCTGACCTTGGTGCTCGGCATGATGTTTTTGTTTTTGGCCGGGGCGAGCTTTGGCCATGACGGCTTGCGCGACACCTTGCGGCTGATCAGCGAAACGCGCACCTTGTCGCCAGCCGGCGCGGCTTTGCTGGAAAATTCAAGCGGCCGGATCGATATCGACGAATATCTGCAAAGCATTTTGGCGGTGGGGCTGGGCGCGTTTTACTTGGCGCTGGGGGTGCTGACCTTTACGCGCGACCGTCGCGACCGCGATGAGCGTTCCGGCCTTGCGATGTCAGAGGAGATCGCCCCGGCATGACCTTGCATCGCGCCGAATTGCCGCCGCCCACCAAAGCCCCGATCAAGATCACCGCAGACCAATATGTGCGGTTCTGGTCGCAGGAATTGCACGGGCTGTGCGACAAGACCGAATTGCTGGATGGAATTGTCTATCAAATGCCGGCCGATGGACCGCTGACGACCTATTGGAATATTGCGCTCAATTATTGGATGGTTCGGCAAACGCCCAGCAATTTCATCGTGGTTCCCGACAAAACCTTGTATCTTGGCGAGCATTGGGCCCCAGCGCCGGATTTCTATATCCTCAACGACGGCGCCGATTTGGCGCGCTTGCGCGCCGCCGATATCGCCTTGGTGATCGAAGTGGCGGATTCAACGCTTGCTTATGATCTGGGCGGCAAGGCGCAGGCCTACGCCCGGCATGGGGTCCGCGAATATTGGGTGATCGATCCCAATGCCCGGCAGGTGTTTGTGCATGTGTTGCAAGCCGACGGCGTCTATGGCGAGCCGCGTCAGGCTGAATTTGGCGATCTGATCGCCGCCCGTTTCATCCCCGGTCTGACTTTGCGTCTGGCCGATCTGCCAAGGATTTCCTGACATGACGATCCAAATCCTGATGCCAGCTTTGTCGCCGACCATGGAGGAAGGCACGCTCGCCAAATGGATGATCAAGACCGGCGACGCGATCAAGGCCGGCCAGGTCATCGCCGAGATCGAAACCGACAAGGCGACCATGGAGGTCGAAGCGGTTGATGAGGGGGTGGTCAGCGCGATTTTGGTGCCGGCCGGCACGGCGGGCGTGAAAGTCAATGCGGTGATCGCCGAGATCGTCGGCGAGGGCGCAGCCCCGGCGCCGAAGGCCCCTGCCCCGTTTGCCGCGCCAGCGCCATTGCCTGCTGCCGCTCCAGCGCCCGCAGCGATGACCGCAGCCCCCATTCAATTGCCCACCCCAATGGCCGCCGCCGCAAGCGGCGATCGCGTCAAGGCCTCTCCGCTCGCCAAACGGATCGCCAAATCCCGCGGGATCGACCTCTCGGGCCTCGTCGGCAGCGGCCCGAACGGGCGCATCATCTTGCGCGATGTCGAGAACGCCAAGCCCGGCGCCAGCCCTGTGCGCAGCCCAGCCAGCGCGCCCGCCCCGGCTTTGCCGGCCGGCGGCCTGATCGCGCCAGCGAGCCTTGATCAACGCATTTACAGCCCCGACCGCTTCATGGTGAAGCCGCTCGACGGCATGCGCCGCACGGTCGCCAAACGGCTGACCGAAAGCTTCATGCAGGTTCCGCATTTTCCGCTGACGCTTGACCTCGTCATTGACGGGCTGCTCGCCGCGCGCGCGCGCATCAATGCGGGCGCGCCGGAAGGGGTAAAAGTTTCGGTCAATGATCTGTTGATCAAGGCGTCCGCCATGGCGCTGAAAGCCGTGCCCGACGCCAATGCGAGCTATACCGATGACGGCGTCATTCTGCATCGCCATGCCGACGTGGCGGTCGCCGTCGCGATCGAAGGCGGGCTGATCACGCCGGTGATATTCAACGCCGAGAGCAAAGGCCTCGCCGCCATTTCGGCCGAGATGAAGGACCTCGCCAAGCGTGCGCGCGATCGCAAGCTGAAGCCGCAAGAATATCAAGGCGGGACCTTCTCCCTCTCCAATCTCGGCATGTTCGGGATCAAGGCGTTCGCCTCGATCATCAACCAGCCGCAGGGCATGATCTTGTCGGTCGGGGCCGGCGAAGAACGCCCGATCGTCAAAAACGGCCAGTTGGCGGTCGCGAATGTGATGACCGTGACGCTGACCTGCGATCACCGCGTCGTCGACGGAGCGATCGGCGCGCAATGGCTGGCGGCGTTCAAAACCTTTGTCGAAGCGCCCGAGACCATGCTGCTGTAATTCGGCGCCGCCGATTTCATCCGTGTTGAGCGCCGGGATAGCCCGCGCTTTTTCTCTCCCAGGGAGTGCCCAAAGTGAGCACGCAATTTGATCTGATCGTCCTCGGGGCCGGCCCCGGCGGCTATGTCACCGCGATCCGCGCCGCGCAATTGGGCCTGAAGACGGCGGTCGTCGAACGCGAGCATCTCGGCGGCATTTGCCTGAATTGGGGATGCATCCCGACCAAGGCGCTACTGCGTACCTCGGAATTGTTTTATCTGATGAAACATGCCGGCGATTTTGGCTTGGCGGTCGATAATCCGCGCTTTGATATCGAGGCGGTGGTCAAACGCTCGCGCAAGGTCGCCGGGCAATTGTCCGGCGGCGTCGGCTATCTGATGAAAAAGCACAAGATCACCGTGATCGATGGCGAGGCGCGGCTGGAAAAAGCCGCCAATGCGCCGCGCGTGATCGTCAAGGGCAAAGACGGCAAAGAGACGCCCTTTGAGGCCAAACATGTGATCGTCGCGACCGGGGCGCGGGCGCGCACCTTGCCGCAAGCCGGCCTCGCCCCCGATGGCAAAGCGATCTGGACCTATCGCGAGGCGATGGTCCCGAAAGAAATGCCAAAATCCTTGCTGGTGGTCGGATCGGGCGCGATCGGCATCGAATTTGCGAGCTTTTACCGGTCCTTGGGCGCGGACGTGACAGTCGTTGAAATGCTCGACCGGATTTTGCCGGCCGAGGATGCGGAGATTTCGGCGCTGGCCCGCAAAGCCTTTGAAAAACAAGGCATGGCCTTCCGCACTGAAACGGTCGTGGAAAAAGCCGGCGTCGTCGGCGACGCTGTCGCCTGCGTGCTGAAAGGCAAAGACGGCAAGACCGAAACGCTGAACGTGCATCGAGTGATCGTCGCGATTGGGATTATCGGCAATACTGAAGGCTTAGGCCTTGAAGCCTGCGGCGCCAAGATCGAACGTGGCCATGTCGTCGTCGACGGCTTTGGCCGCACTGGCGCGCCGGGGCTCTATGCGATCGGCGACGTCACCGGCCCGCCCTGGCTGGCGCATAAAGCCTCGCATGAAGGCGTCATCTGCGTCGAAACCATTGCCGGCCTGCATACCCACGCGCTGGATGTCAGCCGCATCCCCGGCTGCACCTATTCGCACCCGCAAATCGCCTCGGTCGGCCTCACCGAAGACAAGGCCAAAGCCGCCGGCAAGAAGATCAAGGTCGGGCGCTTTCCGTTCAAGGGCAATGGCAAGGCGATCGCGCTCGGCGAGCAGGAGGGGCTGATCAAGACGATTTTCGACGCCGACAGCGGGGAATTGCTCGGCGCCCATATGATCGGGGCGGAAGTCACCGAACTGATCCAGGGCTACGCCATCGCCAAGACGCTGGAAACCACCGAAGCCGAGCTGATGGAAACCATCTTCCCGCACCCGACCTTGTCAGAGATGATGCATGAGGCGGTGCTCGACGCCGATGGGCGGGTCATGCATATTTAGGGGGGCGTTGAGGCCTGCCTCTTCGCCGTGAAAAACGACAATTGGTGGCCCCCCTAGCGAAGCGGCGCGATTTGCGCCATGTCCGCCCCTCATGGAGCCGGATTGCTTGGAAACATCACCGATAACGGGCTCGGCCATCGAGCGGTTGGCGCAGGCGATCGCCGCCGATCTCGCCGCGACCGAAGCCCTGATCAACGACCGCATGGCGAGCCCCGTGCAAATGATCCCCGATCTTGCCGCTCATCTCGTCCATGCCGGCGGCAAGCGCTTGCGCCCGGTGCTGACGTTGGCTTCAGCGCATGTGTTTGGCGGCGGCGGCGCGCGCGCGGCGAAATTGGCGGCGGCGGTCGAGTTCATCCATTCGGCCACCTTGCTGCATGACGACGTCGTCGATGGCAGCGGCATGCGGCGCGGCAAGCGCGCGGCGCAAATGATCTGGGGCAATGCCGGCAGCGTGCTGGTCGGCGATTTTCTGTTCGCCCGCGCCTTTAATCTGATGGTCGAGACCGGCGATCTGCGCATTCTCGACGTACTGGCGCGCGCCTCGAGCGTCATCGCCGAGGGCGAAGTGCTGCAATTGCACCATGTCGGCGATCTCGGTCTGAGCCTGGAGCTTTATCAACAGATCATCGACGCCAAGACAGCAACCTTGTTTGCGGCGGCCTGCGAGGCGGGCGCGATCAGCGCCGGCGCCGATGAAGCGGCCTTCGCCGCCATGGCGCATTTTGGCCGATCCTTGGGGATCGCTTTTCAATTGGTCGATGACGCGCTCGATTATGCCGGCGATGCGCAGGCGCTCGGCAAAGCGACCGGCGATGATTTCCGCGAGGGC
>DHHV01000123.1:19796-20348 GCA_002403455.1 Hyphomonadaceae bacterium UBA4763
GATGATTTCCGCGAGGGCAAGCTGACCATGCCGTTGTTGCTGGCGCGCGCGGCGAGCGCGGAGACCGAAACCGCCTTTTGGCGCCGGGTGGCGGCGGGCGAGGCAAAAACCGAGCAAGATTGGCAAAAGGCTTTGACGCTGATCGCGCAAAGCGGGGCGATCGCCACAACGCTGGACACGGCGCGTCGCCATGTCGAGGCGGCCAAAGCAGCGCTGGCGCTGGCGCCAGCGGGGCCGATCCGCGATCTGTTGAGTGATCTGGCCGACGAAAGCCTTAAGCGGGCTGCGTGAGGGGCGTTTGCGCCGCGCGCCGCACCCGCGCATCGACCGCGATCGCCAGCAGCGCATAGCCGATCCAGCCGCCGACCGCGACGAGGCTGCCCAGATGCGCCGATAAAACCGCGATGCCGATCGCCGGCGCCGTCCAAAGCGCGTAAAGCAGCGTGACTTGGCCATGGGTGAGACCGGCGCGCAAAGCGATCTGGTACCAATGGTCACGATGCGGCTGCATCAGCGCCAGCCGGCGCCTGGCCCGCCATAGAAGGGTCAACA
>DHHV01000123.1:20659-20844 GCA_002403455.1 Hyphomonadaceae bacterium UBA4763
CCCGCCATAGAAGGGTCAACAGCACATCCGACAACATCGGCATGATCAGCAAAACGGCGGCATAAGCAGAGGCGAGATCGGCGTCGATGACGCACAGACCCAGCAGCGCATAGACCGCGCCGATCAACAACGCCCCGCAATCGCCGGCAAAAATCTGCCCGCGCAAATTGAACAGCAAAAACCCG
>DHHV01000123.1:21153-21645 GCA_002403455.1 Hyphomonadaceae bacterium UBA4763
AACAGCAAAAACCCGCCCGCCGCGCCGGCGCCGGCGAAAGCAAGGCTCGCGAGCTCCCCATCCGCGCCGATCGTGGCGATCGCGCCCAGCCCCAGCAGCGCCAGCCCGCTTTGCGTGAAGGCAATGCCATAAGCGCCGTCGATGAAATTGACGGTATTGACGACCGCCACGACCCACAGCGCCGAACCCGCGATGGCGATTGCCAGCGGCAAGCGCAGATTGACGATATCTATAAACGCATCGGGCGCGCCGATTTGGCGCACGCTCCAAGACAGATCATCGACCCAAAACCCCGCGCCGATAATCGCAAACAACGCCAACAGGCATTGCCAGACCAGCCGCGTGCGCGCGCCGAGGCTGCGGACATCGTCGGCAAGGCCGAGCGCAAAATAGCCCATGGCGGCGATCATCACGATCGCGAAACGATCATTCGGCCCGATCGCAAAATGCCGCGCCAGCAGCGCCCCAAGCGCAAAGCCGACCAGCACGCCG
>DHHV01000123.1:21975-22188 GCA_002403455.1 Hyphomonadaceae bacterium UBA4763
CCCCGCCGGCGCGCGGCGTGGGTTTCTTGTGCTGGGCCTGGGCGGCGCCCGGCGCATCCAAAATTGAGGCGCGCAGCAACAGGCTCATCGCCAAGGCGCTGGCCAGTCCCGCCGCCGCAAATGCCCAAAAGGCGCTCATGTTATGATCGCTCGCGACGAGAAGTGCTCGTGTCCAGAACCAGACGCTCGTCGGATGATTGGGTCAAGCGTTTA
>DHHV01000123.1:22514-24973 GCA_002403455.1 Hyphomonadaceae bacterium UBA4763
TTGGGTCAAGCGTTTAACGAAATTCTGGTCCAGGACACTGGTTTTCCACTGACACCATTCGGCCGGCCCGCTCAATAGCGCACCGCCGTTAAATAAAGCCCGTCCGGCGGGGCGACCCGCCCGCAGGCCTGGCGATGGCGCGCCTCGCGCGCTTTGGCCAAATCGGCGGCGTTCCAGCGCTTGAGCCCCACTTCGACCAGCGAGCCGACCATCGAGCGGACCTGGCTGTGCAAGAACGAGCGGGCGCGGAAAAACAGCGCCAAACGCTCGCCATCTTGGGCAATGACGATCTCGTCAAGCGTCTTGACCGGGCTTTTGGCCTGGCAATCGGCGTCGCGAAAGGTCGAAAAATCATGGGTTCCGATCAGCTCATCGGTCGCCGCGCGCATCGCCTCGACGTCGAGCGGGCGCCCAACCCGCCACAGCAATCCCGTCTCAAACGTGATCGGCGCGCGCCGCATGGTAAGGTCGTAGCGATAGAGCCGCTCGGTGGCCGAGAGCCGGGCGTGGAATTCATCGGGCACGGCCATTGCCTCCAAAACGGCGATCGGCGCGGGACGCAGCAACGCGTTAAACGCATCGCGCAGGCGGTTGACGGCATAGGCTTTCGGCAAATCGACATGAGCGACCTGACCCGTCGCATGCACGCCGGTGTCGGTGCGCCCGGCCCCGTAGACCACAACATCCTCGCCGCAGAGCTGCTTGGCGGCGCCTTGCAACGCGCCTTGCACGGTCGGCAGATTGTCTTGATATTGCCAGCCGAAAAACGGGCGCCCGTCATATTCGATGGTCAGGCGAAAGCGCGGCATCAGGGCGCGCCCAAACGGACGCCGCGCGCAACGGGCTGGCCGCGCAGGAAATCCGCCGCCGCCATGGCTTGGCGGCCCTCGCGTTGAACCTCCACAAGGCGCAAGGCGCCCGCGCCACAGGCGATGGTCAAGGCCTCATCCAGCGCTTCGCCCGGCGCCCCTGCCCCGTCGGCGATCGCGGTGCGGCGCACGCGCAACCGGACTGGGCCCTTGTCGGTCGGCAAAGTGGTGAAGGCGCCGGGAAAGGGGCTCAAGCCCCTGATTTGCGCGTCGACGCCCGCGGCGGGCTTGGTCCAGTCGATCTCCTGGTCGGCGGCGGTGAGCTTGGCCGCATAGGTGATCCCATCGACCGCTTGCGGGCGGGCGACGAGCGACCCGGCCTCGATCCCGTCGAGCGCGAGAGGGATCAGCCGCGCGGCGATGTGGGCGAGCGCGTCATGCATCGCGCCGGCGTCGTCCTGCGGCCCGATCGGGATGGCTTGCGACAACAGCACCGGGCCTTCGTCGAGGCCTTCGGTCATCTGCATGATCTCCACCCCGGTCTGCCGATCGCCCGCCATGATCGCGCGCTGGATGGGGGCGGCGCCCCGCCAGCGCGGCAAGAGCGAGCCATGCGCGTTGAGGCAGCCCCACCGGGGCGCCGCCAAGATCGCCGCCGGCAAGATCAGGCCATAGGCAACGACGATGACGCAATCGAGCGCGAGCGCCGCAAAGTCGGCCTGCGCCTCCGGCGTCTTCAGACTTTTGGGCGTGCGCACCGGCAGACCCCGCGCCGCCGCCAGCGCCCCAACCGGGCTTGGTTGTAGGTGCATGCCGCGGCCGCGGGGTTTCGGCGCGCGGGTATAGACGGCGGCGATCTCGTGGCGGGTTGCGAGCAGGCTTTCCAGCGCGATCGCGGCAAAATCCGGCGTTCCCATGAAAGCAAGGCGCATGGCGGCGCGTCCGGCGGCGATCGAGCCCGCGCTAATGCTGGCTTTCCGGCAAATGCACCGACAGCCCGTTCAGGGCCTCGGTCAGGACAATTTGGCAAGACAGCCGCGAATTGGGCTGCACGTCTTCGGCAAAATCCAGCATCGAAGTTTCCATCGGTTGGGCCTTGTTGAGCTGATCAAACCACGGCGCGTCTACATAGACATGGCAGGTGGCGCAGGCGCAGGCGCCGCCGCAATCGGCGTCAATGCCCGGCACATTGTTCTTCACAGCCGCTTCCATCAACGTCGTGCCGGCTTTGGCCTCGACCTCATAGACTTTGCCGGCGGCGGTGGTGAAGCTGACTTTGGGCATGGATTCCTCGATCGGACGACGCAAGTTGCGGCGAAGTGGAGTCTCTGGCCGCGCCTGTCAATTCTTGCGCGGCATAAATTCTTTAATGGGGATAGCGGGATCGGCCAGCCGAACCGGATCAGGGCAAGCGCCGGCCAGCACCATGGCTTTGGCCGCCATGAAATCGGGCGGCGAATTGACAGCGTCGCAGGCAATCAGCCGATCGTCTTGAAAATAATAGAGCGCAAAGCGCCGCTGGGCGGGATCGCCGCGCGTGATGTGGCTTGTGGCGTTGGCGCTGAGGCCGACCATTTGCAGTTTCAAGTCATATTGATCGGACCAGAACCAGGGAGCTTCGATCGGCGGGGCCGGCGCGCCCAGAATGGC
>DHHV01000123.1:25295-25465 GCA_002403455.1 Hyphomonadaceae bacterium UBA4763
CCAGAATGGCGGCGGCGGCAAGGCGGGCTTGCTCAAGCGCATTGTGCACCGATTCCAGCCGGATATCGCCCGATCCGTCGGGCAAAGGCCGGCGCGCGCAATCGCCGATCGCAAAGATTTGCGGATCGCTGCTGCGCCCTTGCGCATCCACCAGCACGCCGTCGCGGCAG
>DHHV01000066.1:0-159 GCA_002403455.1 Hyphomonadaceae bacterium UBA4763
CACGCCATTGGCGGCGCCGGTCGCCGAAGAGCCATCGCCGCCGCTCGCGCGCGGCGCTGTGCTGGCGCGGGCCCCAGACCCGGCCAGTCCCGATCCAGCGGCGCGGCCGAATAACTCCGCCTCCGACACCAATTGCACGATCGGCGCGCCGGGTCCGCC
>DHHV01000066.1:466-659 GCA_002403455.1 Hyphomonadaceae bacterium UBA4763
GATCGGCGCGCCGGGTCCGCCCAAAGGCGGGGCCGGGCTCCAGACCGTCGCGGCGAAACCGCCAAAGATAACCAAATGCGCGACCAGCGAGGCCGTAGCGGCGATCGCGCGATCGCGCCGCGAGCGCCAATCCCCAAGCGCAATCCGATCGCTGGCGTAGGCCGCTTCGCCGTTAAAGGCGGAGGCGGCGGGG
>DHHV01000066.1:989-1334 GCA_002403455.1 Hyphomonadaceae bacterium UBA4763
CAGCGGACGCAACAGCTATCGACACTCAACGCTCCAACAGCCACCTGGCTCGCCCGCGTTACCGCAGGCGATGCGTTCGATCTTCTATGCCTATCGCATCGGCGCAAGTCGCGATAGATCAAGCCTTAATGCGCCAAGTTTAACCCCGATTGCCCGAGCCTTTGCAACCCATGCGCGCCAGTCAATCGCTCCTCAAGCAATTTTATCAATCGCCGCTCGGTGAGGTGGCGCGGCGAATGGCGCAAGCGCGGATCGGCGCTTTATGGCCGCAATCGCGCGGGCTGGACGTGCTTGGCTTTGGCTATGCGCTGCCCTTTGTGGATGGATTTATGCAAGCGCGGCGGG
>DHHV01000066.1:1643-16559 GCA_002403455.1 Hyphomonadaceae bacterium UBA4763
GATTTATGCAAGCGCGGCGGGTGGCGCTGGCCGTTCCCTGCGCGAGCGCGGGCGAAGCGGGCGGCGCGGGCGGGCGGCTCGTGCTGACGCAAGAAGATCGGCTGCCCTTTCCCGATGCGCTGTTTGACCGCGTGCTCGTCGTGCACGCCTTGGAGGAGGCCGAGAGCCTGCGCGCGTCGCTGCGTGAATTATGGCGCGTCACTGCGCCGGAAGGACGCTTGATGGCGATTGTCGCCAATCGGCGCGGGCTGTGGGCGCGCAGCGAGATCACGCCCTTTGGCCGCGGCCGCTCGTTCTCGCAATCGCAATTGAGCGAGGCCTTGGAGAACGCCATGTTTTTGCCGCAAGCCTGGGCAAGGGCGCTTTATGCGCCGCCAGTTGATTCAACGCTCGTGTTAAACGCCGCCGATCTGTGGGAGCGGGCGGGCGAAGTCGCCGCGCCGCGCTTTGGCGGGTTACTGATGGTTGAAGCGATCAAGCGCTTGCACGCCGGACCCAAACCAATCCACGGGCGCGCGGTTGAAGCGCTGGCGCCGCGCACGGCGATGGAGCAAGCATGACTTCGTTTTCGCGACGCGGGGCAAGCATGATGATCGCCGCGGTGGCCACCGCCTGTTCGCCGGCGGCGACCTTTAACCGCCTGACCCCGAAGGACAAGGAGGGCCGATTGCTCGCCAAGGGCGAAAGTTATGGCCCCCATCTGCGCCACAAATTCGACGTCTATGGTCCGCGCGCGCCGTCGGCGCAGCCGCTCCCCTGGATCGCGTTCTTCTATGGCGGCTCCTGGCAGCGCGGCGAGCGCGGGCTTTATCACTGGTTCGGCCGGTCCCTGGCCGCGCAAGGCTATGGCGTCGCCGTGATTGACTATCGCTTAGTGCCGGAGGTGCGTTTCCCCGATTTTCTCGACGATTGCGCGGCGGGCGTTGCGCGCGTTCGGGCGCGGGCGGCGGAATTTGGTTTTGACCCTGAGCGGTTCGCGCTGATGGGCCATTCGGCCGGCGCCTATAATGCGATTTTCCTGGCGCTGGAGGGCGCGCGCTTGCAAAAAGCCGGGGCGCCGGCGGGGGCGCTGCGCGCGGCGATTGGGCTTGCCGGGCCGTATGATTTTCTGCCGTTTGAGCCCGGCGCCGCGCAAGCCGCCTTTGCGCATTGGCCCGATCCGGCCGCAACGCAACCCATTACGTTCGCCCGCGCCGATGCGCCGCCGCTCTTGCTGTTGCACGGGGCGGAGGATGACGTGGTTGGCCTGAAGAACCAGCGCAATCTCGCCGCACGGCTGCGTGCGCTGGGCGCCGTTGTCGACGTCAAGGAATATCCCGGCATCGATCACATCGAAATCATTTCCGCGCTGTCGATCCCGTTTCGTAAGAAAGCGCCGGTGCGCGCCGATATTGCGGCGTTTTTGTCCGCGCATGTATAACAAGGATTGGACCCGATCATGATCCTCAACCGTCGTCAAATGTTCAGCGCCGGCCTCAGCCTTGCCGGGATAACCGCCATGGGCCTTGGCGCGCAAGCTTGCGCGCAGCAAGGCTTGCCGCCGGTCAAAGCGACCGACCTCGGGGCTGGCCTCTTCGTGCTGGAAGGCGCGGGCGGCCATGTCGGGGTCAGCGTTGGCAAAGACGGCGTCTTTGTGATCGATAGCCAATATGCCCCGATCGCGCCGAAATTGATCGAGAAAATCAGTGAATTATCGCCCGAGCCAATCAAGCTGCTGCTGAATACGCATTGGCATGGCGATCATGTCGGTGGCAATGCCGTGTTCAAGGCCGCCGGCGCCGAAATCATGGCCCACAAGAACGTCTTGACCCGCGTCAGCGCGCCACAAGCCTGGCCCACTTTGGGCTTTCCGGACGCTGAACCGATCCCGGTGGCGGGACGACCCACGCGTTTGCTCGATGATGAAGGGCTGGTGTTCAAGCAGAATGGCCAGACGATCCTCGTCAAACACGAGCCGACCGCTCATACCGACGGCGATGTCTGGGTCTATTTCGTCGAAGCCGACGTCATTCATGCCGGCGATTTGTCTTTCCACCAGATATTCCCGTTTATCGACGTCGACACGGGCGGCACGATCGATGGCTATATCGCCGGCCAAGAGGCGATCATCGCCGCCGCTGGGCCTGCGACCAAGATCATCACCGGCCATGTCAAGCAGGGCGGCAATCCAGTCACCAATCGCGACGGCGTCGCCGGTGATGTGGCGCTGTTAAAATCGGTCCGCGCCAAAATGGCTAAAGTCGTTGCGGACGGCATGAGCCTCGAGCAAGCGCTTGCCGCCAAGCCAATCGCCGAAGAGGCAAAAACCCTCGATTGGCGCTTCATCACCGAGGAGCGCATGGTGCGGCTGGTCTATGCCGATTTGAAGCGACAGCTGGGGTAAGGGCGGTCCGACCACCCACCGCACCGCGGCCCTTACATCATGTTCAGTTCGAGCTTGGCTTCGTCGGACATCCGCGCCGGGCTCCACGGTGGGTCGAACACCATATTGACATTGACAGCTTTGACGCCGTCGACCTTGCCGACGGCCGCTTCCACCCAGCCGGGCATTTCGCCAGCGACTGGGCAAGCCGGCGCGGTTAAGGTCATTTCGATCGAGACGACGCGGTCATCGTCGAAATCGACTTTGTAGATCAGACCCAGTTCATAGATATCGACCGGGATTTCCGGGTCATAGACCGTTTTCAGCGCGGCGATCAGATCATCGGTGATCCGGTCCAGCTCAGCTTGCGGAATTGCGCTCTTCGTCGGCGATTGAGGCGCGTCATGGCGCTCGGCAAGGGCGGCGGGCGCGAGGCTTTGTCCTTCCATCCACATCTCCTTTAAGACAGTAATTTGCGGGCGCGGCCGAGCGCGTCCAAAAACGCATCGACCTCTTCAAAGGTGTTATAGGGAGCAAAGCTCGCGCGCGCCGACGAGGTCACGCCGAAGCGGCGCATCAACGGCTCGGCGCAATGCTGGCCAGCGCGGATCGCCACGCCATATTTGTCCAGGATTTGCGCAATGTCATGGGCATGGGCGCCGTCCAGCGTGAAAGCGAGGATCGCGCCTTTGCAGGGCGCTTCGCCGATGATCTTTGCCCCGGGAATGGACCGCAGGCCATCGGCAGCGCGGGCGTAGAGCGCTTCTTCATGCGTCAAGGCGCCGGGGCGGTCGAGCGCGCGTAGCTGTTCAATCGCGGCGCCGAGGCCGATCGCTTCCAAAATCGGCGGGGTGCCGGCTTCGAATTTATGCGGCGGCTCGGCATAGGTGATGCGATCTTGCGCCACGCTTTCGATCATTTCGCCGCCGCCTTGATAGGGCCGCAGGCAGGTCAACCATTCAGCCTTGCCATAGAGAAAGCCGATCCCGGACGGGCCATAAAGCTTATGCCCGGTCGCGACGTAAAAATCGGCGTCGATGGCGCGGACATTGACCGGCAAATGCACGGCGGCCTGGCTGCCGTCGAACAGCACGGCTGCGCCAACGTCGTGAGCGAGCGCGGCAATCGCGGCGGCGTCGGTGACGGTGCCCAGCACGTTCGACATATGGGTGACGGCGACCAGCTTGGTGCGCGGACTCAAAAGACGCGCAAACGCCTCCATGTCGAGCGCGCCGTCATCGCGCACCGGCGCCCAGCGCAGCACCGCCCCATGGCGCTCGCGGAGAAAATGCCAAGGCACGATATTGGAATGATGCTCCATCTCAGTGAGCAAGATTTCATCGCCTGGCTGGATGAATTCGGCAAAGCCATTGGCGACTAAATTGATCGCCTCGGTCGAGCCGCGCGTGAAAACGATGTTTTCCGGCGCCGGGGCGTTCAAAAAGCGCGCAATGCTGGCCCGCGCCGCCTCGAAGCGTTGCGTCGTCTCATTGGCGAGCGTGTGAATGCCGCGATGCACATTGGCGTAGGACTGGGTCATCGCTTCGGTCATCGCCGCGATCACGGCGTGCGGTTTTTGCGCCGAGGCGGCGTTGTCGAGATAGACCAGCGGCCGGCCATGGATCTGGCGCGCCAGGATCGGAAATTCCGCCCGAAACGCTGCCGGGTCGAACGGCGCCAAGGGGGTGGGCGCGAGCGCGCCTATGCCGTCAGCCATGACCGCGCCTCCAGTCGCAGAGATTCTTGCAGGGCTTCATCCTCGATGTCTTCAAGCGCTGCGGCGATATGCGCCTCGATCAATAAGGCCCGCGCCGCCGCCAACGGCATGCCGCGCTGGCGCAGATAGAACAAGGCTTGGCCGTCGAGCGCGCCGATCGAATTGCCATGCGCACAGGCGACGTCATCGGCGTAGATCTCCAATTCCGGTTTGGAATTGATCTCGGCGCGTTCGTCGAGCAGCAGCCCGTCATGAGACATTTGCGCATCGGTTTTTTGCGCGCCGCGCGCGACGTAAAACTTGCCCTGGAAAACGGCTTTGCCGCCGGCCCGCGCCGCGCCCTTGGTTATCTGCCGCGTGACGCCATGATCGATGTGATGGGCGGCAAGGCTGGTGAGATCGACATGCGCCCCGTCCCCGACGAGATAAGCCGCGTTGAGGCGGGCTTGCGCGCCGGCGCCCTGATGGACGATCTCGGTCTCGATCCGACAAAACCGCGCCCCGAACGCGAGGATCGTCTGCGTATAACGCGCGCCGGCTTCCAGCACGATGCGCCCATGCAGCGCGATGACGGCGTCCGCCGCAAAGGGTTGAATGACAACCCGGTGCAAATGCGCATCGCGCGCCACCAGCGCCTCAAAGCCTTTCGCCGTCAGCCCCGCTTGCGGATCAATCCGCTCGACGCGCAACAAGGTTTCGCCGGGGGCGAGGGAAAGGCTGTCGTTCCGCCCGTAAAATTGCGCGAGCGCCAAGATCGGGTGCAACGTCGGATGGGGCGCGGCCGGCGGCGGGGTCAGCGCCAACGCCTCGACGGATCGGGCCAAATCGCTCCATTTCCACGCCTCGACGCGCCGATTGGGCAACGCAAACGGGATCGCTGCTTTGGCTGCGCCCATCACGCCGCCTCCGCTACGATGCCGTCATAGCCTTCTTGCTCGAGCCGCAAGGCAAGATCAGGTCCGCCGCTTTTGATGATCCGGCCGCCCGCCAGCACATGCACCTGATCGGGGCGGATGTAATCGAGCAGACGCTGATAATGGGTGATCACCAGCATGGCGCGATCGGGGCCGCGCAAGGCGTTGACGCCCTCGGCGACGATTTTCAGCGCATCGATGTCGAGGCCGCTATCGGTCTCGTCGAGCAAGATCAGTCGCGGCTCCAGCATCAGCATTTGAAAGATTTCGAGGCGCTTTTTCTCGCCACCGGAAAAGCCGACATTGATGGGCCGTTTCAGCATCTCGACGTCGATTTTCAGCTGCGCGGCGATGCGGCGGGCTTTCTTCAGGAAATCCGGCGCGGAAATCTCCGCCTCGCCGCGCGCTTTGCGCTGCGCGTTCATGGCGGCGCGCACAAAGGTCATCACCGGCACGCCGGGAATTTCGACCGGATATTGGAAGGAGAGGAACAGGCCCTTGACGGCGCGTTCTTCCGGTTCGAGCGCCAGCAGGTCTTCCCCGTCGAGCAACGCTTCGCCGCCGGTCGCGACATAATGCTCGCGCCCCGCCAAGAGGTAAGACAAGGTGGATTTACCGGCGCCATTCGGACCCATAATGGCGTGGACTTCGCCGGTCGGCACGGCGAGGCTCAGCCCTTGCAGGATTTGCTTGGGCGTTCCTTCGTCCGGGTCGCCGATCGTGGCGGAAAGGTTGTCTATTTTCAGCATCGTGTTGACCTTGATCGTAAACTAGTTGCGTAATTGACGGCCGTCTAAAATCGAGATGATACGGACCGCACCATTATTGAGCAGGCGACACACAATAATCTTGCTCCATTTTTCAATAATTATTCTCGCGCCCGAACAATACAGCCAGCTTTTCCCATTTGCGGAAACATCTTGATATTCATGACTCAAGAATTTCATTTATTTGACGATCCACTTCTTCTTGAGAAACGGTGTCGCCGCGTTCGATCTCCTCAATTCCAGCCTGAATTTCCTCGATATCTTCCACCGATAATGGGCCGATTTCTTCATATTGGTCGATCATCGTCAGCAAAACAGGCAAGCAATCGGATACGTATTGCGCAAGCGGCAGTGACTTTTCCGTCGCTGCTTCGAGGAGTTTTTGATAATTCTCATCAGAAATTTCGATTTGGAGTGACTTCGTCATTCTTATACCGGCAAAGTGAGAGCGTTAGTCTTCAGATTACCCTACGCTTCCTTCAAGGCTGACTTCCAACAATTTCTGCGCCTCCACGGCGAATTCCATCGGCAGATGCTGCAAGACTTCGCGCACAAAGCCATTAACCAGCAACGCCACCGCCTGCTCCTCCGGAATGCCGCGCTGGCGGGCGTAGAATAATTGGTCCTCGGACAATTTCGTCGCCGTCGCTTCATGTTCGAGCTTGGCGTCCGGACGGCGGCATTCGACATAAGGCACGGTATGGGCGCCGCATTCCTCGCCGATCAGCAGGCTGTCGCATTGGGTGAAATTGCGCGCGCCCGCCGCTTTGGGATGGATCGCGACGAGGCCGCGATAGGTATTGTTCGACTTGCCGGCCGAAATGCCCTTGGAAATGATCCGCGAGCGGGTGTTGCGGCCCAAATGGATCATCTTGGTGCCAGTATCGGCTTGCTGACGGCCATTGGTCACGGCGATCGAGTAGAACTCGCCGACGCTGTCATCGCCGCGCAAGACGCAGCTCGGATATTTCCAGGTGACGGCCGAGCCGGTCTCGACTTGCGTCCAGGAAATCTTGGCGCGCGCGCCGCGGCAATCGCCGCGCTTGGTCACAAAGTTATAAATGCCGCCTTTGCCGTCCGAATCGCCCGGCCACCAATTCTGCACGGTCGAATATTTGATCTCGGCATCGTCCATCGCCACCAGTTCAACGACGGCGGCGTGCAATTGGTTCTCATCGCGCATCGGCGCGGTGCAACCTTCGAGATAGGACACATAGGCGCCGCGATCGGCGATGATCAGCGTGCGCTCGAACTGGCCCGTGCCCTCGGCGTTCATCCGGAAATAGGTCGACAGCTCCATCGGGCAGCGCACGCCGGGCGGCACATAGACAAAGGACCCGTCCGAAAACACCGCCGAATTCAGCGTCGCAAAGAAATTGTCCGAGGTCGGCACGACGGATCCGAGATATTGCCGCACGAGGTCCGGATATTCCTGCAGCGCCTCAGAGATCGAGCAAAAGATCACGCCGGCTTTCTTCAGCTCTTCCTTGAAGGTCGTCACGACCGAAACGCTGTCGAACACCGCGTCGACCGCCACTTTTGGCGCGCCCTCGACGCCGAGCAGAACCTCGCGTTCGCGCAAGGGAATGCCGAGCTTTTCATAGGTCTCGAGGATCTCCGGAGGCACTTCGTCCAGGCTTTTATATTTGGCGGCGTTGCGCGGCGCGGCGTAATAATAGGCGTCCTGATAATCGATCGTCGGGTAACGCACCATTGCCCAGGTCGGCTCGTCCATCGTCAGCCAGCGTTGAAACGCGGCAAGGCGCCAATCCAGCATCCATTGCGGTTCGTTTTTCTTGGCGGAAATATAGCGGACGATGTCTTCATTCAGCCCCTTCGGGGCCAATTCTTGCTCCACATTCGTGGTGAAGCCATATTTATACTTATCGGCCTCGAGCGCTTTGACGTCGTCGATGGTTTTTTGAACGGCAGGCATGGCGTTTCTCTACAATTAAGGCAGCGTTCGAGTTTGCAGGCGCGCGCAGGCCCCGATCAGGGCCTCTTCCAAGCGATGAAAATCGGCCTCGGCGCTCGCCCAGCCAAAACTGACCCGCAGGGCGCTTTGGGCAAGGGCAGGGGCCGCCCCCATTGCCGCAAGCACATGCGAGGCGCGCACTTTGCCGGAAGAGCAGGCCGAGCCCGAACTGACGCACACCCCTTCCAGATCGAGCGCCATCAGCAGGGTCTCGGCGCGCAGGCCAGCAATGCCAAAACAGGCGGTTTGCGGCAAACGCGGCGCAGCGTTTCCAAAGCCGGCCCAATCGGGCAGGCGTCGTGACAGGCTCGCCTCCAACGCGTCGCGATAGGTTTGCAGCGCGCGATGCTGCGCGATCAAATCGTGAGCAAGACCGGCCAGCGCGCCCATGCCGGCGATCGCGGCGATGTTTTCCGTCCCGGCGCGGCGTGAACGCTCTTGGCCGCCGCCGTGAAAAATCGGCTCAAGTCCGATCCCGGGGCGCGCCCATAGGGCGCCGATCCCAACCGGACCGCCGGCCTTGTGCGCGCACAGGCTCAACAGATCAACGCCAAGCGCTTTGACGTCGATCGCCATCCGGCCAAAGCCTTGCGCGGCGTCGGTGTGGACCAGGCCGCCCGCGGCTTTGGTCGTGGCGGCGATCGCGGCGATGTCCTGGACAACGCCGGTCTCGTTATTGGCCAGCATGACGCTGACAAAGGGCTTGGCGCCGGCCGGCAAATCCGCCAACCGGGCGGTCAGCCAGTCCACATCGACAAGCCCCGCCCCGGTCACAGGAATGACTTGGACCCGATCGCCGAACCGGCGCTGCGCCTCGGCGCGGACGCTGTCATGCTCGATCGCGCTGACGAAAACAACGCTGGCTTGCGCTGCGGCAGCCGCCGACAGCGCCAAAGCATTGGCCTCGGTGCCGCCGCCGACAAAAATCACCTCGGCCGCGTCGGCGCGAATGGCCCGCGCCAACGCTTCGCGCGCGCTTTCGACCAAGCCTCGCGCGCGCCGGCCGATCGCATGCGGGGAGGAGGCGTTGCCGCCTTGATCCAGCGCCGCGATCATCGCCGCGCGGGCGGCCGGATGCAGCGGCGCCGTCGCATTGTAATCGCAATAGGCCAAAGCGGCGTTCATGCGGCAACATCCGTTGACGAACGCAACATCTCGTTCATCCCGCCCGCAGCGCCGCTCATGCCGAGCACGCGCCGCTCAATCACGTCCTCAAGACTGACCCGCGCCAGAAAGACATGGATATGGCGCCCCAATTCGTCCCACAAATCATGGGTAATGCAACGGCCTTGCGCACCGGTGCAGCCTTTCGGCGAGCCGGCTACGCAGCGCGTCGCCTGGATCGGTTCGTCCACCGCAAGGATGATATCGCCAATGCGCGTTTCTTGCGCCGAGCGCTTTAATTTATAGCCGCCGCCCGGGCCGCGCGCGCTGACGACGAGGCCGGCGCGGCGCAATTTAGCGAATAATTGCTCGAGATAAGACAGCGAGATTTCTTGGCGCTCGGCAATCTCCGAAAGCGTCACCGGACCTTTGCGCCCCGCGCGCGCCAAATCCGCCATCGCCATCACCGCATAGCGTCCTTTGGTGGATAATCGCATTTACACGCCGCCTTGACTTGCTCAGAACTCGCCGATGGCGAGCCGTTTCGATGCAGCAAGGGGCAATGACCGAGAGCGCTCGCGCATTTTACTCGCTTCATGCCAAGCGATTATGCTAGCTGCCCGATCCTTGCGATTGCCGACCGCAACCGTGATGTAATTTCTTGAGCGCGCTAGTCAAGAATTATGCTGTCAAATTTGCGTTTTCCTGTCGGATCAATGTGTCGTTCACGGAGTCAGCTGCCGCTGCAATCGCCCAAATCCTGACTAAATCTATCAGATAATTTTTCAGCATTGAAGGACCCAATATGCCCGACGTGATTTTTGCAGGACCTTCGGGACGCCTCGAAGGGCGCTTTTCCGCCGGCGCCGAGGAAAATGCGCCGATCGCGCTGATCCTGCACGCCCACCCAAAAATGGGTGGCACCATGCAAGACCCGGTCTCGCTGCTTCTCTATCAAAGCTTTGCCGCGCGTAATTTTTCAGTGTTGCGGTTTAATTTTCGCGGTGTCGGCAAAAGCCAAGGCAGCTTCGACGCCGGGCATGGCGAGCTTGCCGACGCGGCCTCTGCGGTAGATTGGATGCAGCAATCGAACCCTACCCCGCGCGCCGTTTGGGTCGCGGGCCATTCGTTCGGCGCCTGGATCGCGCTGCAATTGCTGATGCGCCGGCCCGAAATCGACGGCTTTATCGCTGTTGCGCCCCCCGCCAATTTCTACGATCTAAGCTTTTTGGCGCCATGCCCGTCGTCAGGGGTCATTCTGCACGGGTCGAAAGACCAGGTCACCCCGCCGGCAGACATGGAGCGGATCGTCTCGAAAATCCGCACGCAAAAGAATATCGTGGTCGAGAACCAGATCATCGACGGCGCCAATCATTTCTTCGCCGACCAGATGGATCCGTTGCGCGCGGCGATCGAGGCTTATCTCGACCGACGGTTGAAATAGCCGCCTGACCTGCAAGAACAGGATTATTGCCGTCAGACTCGCCAAAAGCGTGCATTCTGCGGCGAATCTGCGCAGTTTCTTCGCCATGACTGACGCCTTGCTCGACCCGGAAATTCTTGCCCCATTACTCGAGATCGCCGGCCCGGACGCTGTCCGACCGATCCTGGTTCAATTCGAGGCGCAGATCGTCGAAAAACAAGACGCCATCGCGCGAGCGATCGACCGGCGCGATTTCTCGGGCTTACGGGCGCACGCCCATTCGCTGAAAGGCGCCGCCGCGAGCCTCGGGGCCATTGGCGTCGCAAAGATCGCCGCACAGCTGGAGCTTGATGCGAACAAGCGCTTGGTCCTTGCCGATGCGATTGAGGGCGATTTGACCGACATTCGCCCTGCTTTTGAGCGGTTGCGTCTAGTGGGAACGCCCACAATTGCCCAGCTAAGGGCCCTCGTCGATCACGCGCCACGTTAAGTAAAGCGGCTGTTTGGCCCTACAGCCAGGTTTTTGACCGCAGTTTCCATCGTCAAAGACGCTTTTGCTTATGCAAAAACGCAAGGCTACTTCGCCTTCGGCATGGCGAGATTGCCCGCCTTCTTCGCAATCGCGGGAGGATTTTTGCCGCACCGCCACGGACGATGCGCGCAAATTGGAATGATTTTTCGCCGAATCATTAATCGTCGCATTAAGTCATTGCAATGTCGTTGTTTTGCGAAACGAACTCACGCGTTTTGCCGCTGCCGTGAGATGAAATCGTCGCAGAACCAGCCTATCTCTACTTCCGTGACGCCGACGAAAGATTGGCGCGCCGAGGTGGTCGACGACCGCTTCGCCAGAATTCATTCCCGTCTAGTTTTCGATCGTGAGGCTTTCCCATGTTCCGCAGCTTGTTGATCTCCGCCGCTCTCCTCGCCCCGACCGCCGCGGTCGCCGCCGAGACTTCGGTCACCATCCGTTACAATGCGAACGACGTTCAGTCGGTTGCGCAAGCCCCGGCAGCGCTTGCCGAAATTCGCCAGCAAGCCCGCCGCGCTTGCGAGCGCGCCGGTTCCCGCACGATTGCGGAAATCCGCCAAGAGCGCGATTGCGCTGACGAGATCGTCGCGCTCGCCGTCGCGAAAATCAACGCGCCGCAATTGACGGCGGCGTTCCAAGGCGGCGCTCCGACCGTCACGGTCGCCTCGCTTAATCAGTAAGCGTATCCGTACAGCGTAATCAGCCAGGCGGCGGCGAAAGTCGCCGCCTGGTCAATTGCGAAAGAATGAGGGGGACTGACATGTCACGTCTACTGATCGTAACCCTACTGTTGGCCAGCGTCGCCGCATGCGCCACTCAGCAAACCGCCGCGCCGGCGAGCGCTGGGCTTGCCGCACCGAACAATTCGGCCATGCTTGCGCCAAACCATGGTTTCGCCGCGCCGGCGCCGTAACGCCGCATTATCACAACGGATCGCCGCTTCCCCGGACGCGCTCGCGCGCGTATGAAGGACACAATCGTTCGGACCACATCCGACGATTTCGTGTTCCAAAATACAGGGAGGACGGCCAATGGCCCGCCACAAGATTTTTACGTTCAGCCTCGGGCTTTCCCTCAGCTTGGCGCCCGCTTGGGCCGACGAAGGCATGTGGACCTTCGACAATTTTCCGACCAAGGCCGTTTCGCGCGCGTATGGCGTTGACGTCACGGCCCAATGGCTCGACGATGTGCGCGCCGCCGCCGTGCGTATTCCCGGCTGTTCTGCGTCTTTCGTCTCTAAAGATGGCCTCGTTCTTACCAATCACCATTGCGTCGTCGATTGTGTGCAGGACCTTTCGACCGCAGAGGCCGATTATGTCCAAGAAGGCTTTCTCGCCCGCAGCCGGGACGAGGAGAAAATTTGCCCCGGCTCGACGGCTGAAGTGCTGACCGCGATCACCGACGTCACCGGCCGCATCAAAGACGCCACCAAGGACACCCCGATCGCCGACCTCGCCCGCGTGCGCGGCGCGCTGAACGCCGAGATCGAGAAAGAATTCTGCGCCGACGATCCCAGCAAATTCCGCTGCCAAGTCGTCTCGCTCTATCGCGGCGGCCAATATCGGCTCTATCGCTATCGCCGTTATACCGAGGTCAAGCTCGCATTCGCTCCCGAACTTTCGGCGGCGTTTTTTGGCGGCGACCCGGATAATTTCAATTTCCCGCGCTTTGCGCTCGATTCAGCGTTTTTGCGCGTCTATGACGACGGCAAGCCGGTCAGCATCGCCAAGCCGCTGAAATGGACCGATCGCCCGGTCGGCGAGGGCGAACCAATTTTTGTTGTCGGCAATCCCGGCTCCACGGCGCGGCTGCAAACCGTCGCCCAATTGGAGACCCAGCGCGATTGGGGCTTGCAGATCGGCCAATTGACGCGTTCGGAATTGCGTGGGCGCCTGCTGCAATTCGCCACGCAAAGCCCGGAAAACGCTCGCATCGCGGCGGACGCGATTTTTGGCTTGGAGAACGGGTTTAAAGGCGCCTATGGCCGCCATCGGGCGCTGCTCGACCCGGCCTTTATGGCGAAAAAGCGCGCCGAAGAAGCCGAATTGCGCGCCCGCGTCGCCGCTGATCCCACGCTCGCCGCCGAGATCGGCGATCCCTGGGCCGAGATAGAGAAAGCCCAGGCGGCCTCGATTGATCGGTTCCTGCTCAACAGTTTTTCAGGCGGCGCTGGCGGCCTGTTCGGCTATGCCGCCACTTTGCAGCGCGCTGCGGTTGAGCGCGCCAAACCCAATGCCGATCGTTTGCCCGAATGGGCCGAGAGCCGTCTGCCATTCATCGCGCGGGGCGTGCTGACCGATCGCCCGATCTATCCGGCGCTGGAAGAGCTCCAGCTCGCTTTTTCCTTGTCGAAAATGCGCGAGTATTTGGGCGCCGACCACCCGTGGGTGAAAAAAATGCTGGGTCGGGAAAGCCCAGAGGGCCTTGCCAAACGCGTCGTGTCGGAAACCAAGCTCGCCGACCCGGCCATCCGCAAGCAATTATGGGAAGGCGGCGCGGTCGCCTTGGCGGCGGCGAGCGATCCGATGATCGACCTGGCCGCGCGGCTGGATGAAGAGCTGCGGGCGTTGCGCAAAGAAAACGAAGCGCTGGTCGCCGGCCCGGTCACAGCGGCGGCCGAACGGATCGCCAAAGCCCGCTTCGCCGTCTACGGCGACAGTGTTTATCCGGATGCGACCTTCACTTTACGCATCTCCTACGGCGCGGTGAAAGGCTGGACCTATCAGGGCCGCACGATCGAGCCCTTCACCCGGTTTGCCGGTCTTTACGACCGCGCGACCGGCGCTGATCCGTTCAAGATCCATCCGCGCTGGGAAGCGGCGAAGGACAAAATTGATCCGTCGACCTTGTTCAACTTCACCACCACCAATGACATCATCGGCGGCAATTCCGGCTCGCCGGCGGTGACCAAGGATCGTGAAGTGGTCGGCGCGGCGTTTGATGGTAATATCCATTCGCTCGGCGGCGATTACGGCTATGACGGCGCGATCAATCGCACCGTGATCGTGTCCACGGCCGCGATCACCGAAGCGCTGCGCAAGGTCTATGGCGCGCAATGGCTGGTGGACGAATTGTTGCCGCCGGCGGAGCGCACGGAGGCGGGGCGGTAGGACGCAGACGGGAAAAAGGCTTGGGGCGATCCGCAAGCCTTTTTCCAGCGGGTCAATCCCGCTCAAGATTTCAGCTTATAGCCGGCCTTCAGCGCCAAGAAACTGGCGACCACCAAGCTTGCGCTGACGACAAACGCCGCCGCCGCGCCAAACAGAAGATCGCCATCGGCATGGCCGGTAAAGCCATAGCGAAAGCCGTCAATGACGTGAAACGTCGGGTTCAAATGGGTCAGCGTTTGCAGCCAATTGGGCAGCCGGTCGATCGAATAAAACGTGCCGGACAGAAATGTCAGCGGCGTGATGATAAAGCCGGTGACGGCGGCCAAATGCTCAAATTTCTCCGCCCAGAGCCCCGCCAAAATGCCGGCCGCGCCGAACATCACCGCCGCCATCAGCCCGAAATAAAAGATCGCCCACGGATGCGGCGCGGCGAGCGTCGTAAACGGCGCGATCACCAAGAGCGAGGCCGCGGCGACGGCCACCCCGCGCGTCGCTGCTCCCGCCACGAAAGCCGCCGTCAATTCCGCTGCCGAAATCGGCGGCATCAGGAAATCGACCGCATTGCCCTGCACTTTGGCGACGATCAGCGAAGACGAGGAATTGGCGAAAGCGTTGTTCAGCAACCCCATCATCACGAGCCCAGGCGCCAGAAACGCCGCATAGGGCACGCCGTCAATGCTTGGGCTGGCGCCGCGTAAGGCGACCGTGAAGATCAAAATATACAACAACGTCGTGACGGTCGGCGCAAACACCGTTTGCACCGCCACTTTCATGAAACGACGCACTTCGCGCTTATAGAGCGTCGACAGGCCAATCCAATTGACCAATCCGAACTGCCGAATGGCCGGCGGCATGCCGGCACTAGTGTCCTGAACCAGAAGTTCGTCGGATAATTGGGTCAAGCGTTTAGCGAACTTCTGGTTCAAAAAGGACACTTTAACTCATTGATTTCTAGTGTGCCTTTGATCCTGAAATTCGCTCAGAGCACGCCACATTGTTGGGGCGAATTTCA
>DHHV01000015.1 GCA_002403455.1 Hyphomonadaceae bacterium UBA4763
GGGTGGCCTCAGCTAAAACAGCAATCATGGCGGGGATTTGCGCAAGCGGAACTGGTCTCGCCGCCAACCATCCCCGGCGATCGGCCAACAAATCACGTCGATTGGCAAAGCCGCCCAGGGCGTCAATCACCGTCGGGCCGGGTTCTCCGACACGCATCAATTCGTCAAACGCGCCGCCGCCGTCGGACACTTGCGCCTCTGTTCGGCCGGCCGTTACATAAATGTCTATCACGGCGCCAGAGGGATAAAGCCCAAAAGTCGGCACGCATATGAATTGGTCGCGCCTTTCAACTTGCGGCCAATTGGCTAGTGCGCCCTTCACAATTTCAAGATCAGTCATGGTTCACAGCAGACCCTTCGTCGGATAGTGGGGCAATTCAAAGTCAATGGCAATCCGCGCGGCCGCCGCAAACCACCGGATGGCATTCTCGAATTTCACAACTTGCGGCGGCAACGGCGCCGCAAATTTGAGCTGCTGCGGGGGACCATCTAGTTTGCACAAATGGCGATTGAGTTGCCAAGGATGGTGATGCGGTCCTTCAATCAATCCAACGTCACATCCAGTTGGAACGGGTGGTTTGTTGACATGGGAACAGCGCTTTTTTATTTCCGCCCGCCAAATCGGATGCGACATGTAGACTAAATGAATGGAAAATGGCTGGTCGGACCAACCAGGTTCAGCGTCGATGATCCATTTCAGTCCCGTCGGGGCGCCTTCAGCGGTCTCCAACATAGCCGACCAGTCAAAATGTTCGTCTCGAGACGCTACTCGCCAGCTTGGCGTTCCGGCTATCACCTTGTCGCAGGCAAGAAGTTGATCAATCGCGTCAGCATAGGGGTTCATCCGCTTTTACTTTCGCAATCCCGTACCTCCCCCCCGCCAATCCTCACGCGGCGCGGCGGGCCGCCACGAATTGCGGTAGGACCATCGGGTCGCCGAAGCGGGCGCGGGCGTCCTTGTTGGTCAAAGCCGGCCGGGTCCAGCGGCATTGTTTTAGCCTGGGCATTGGCGCTTCGGTGCGGGCGCAATGGCGCACGATTTGCGCAAATAGCCGCAGGCTCGATTGAAAAGCCGGCAGCGCGATGTCGACGACGCCCATCAGGGGGCGGATCGCAAAGCGCTCTTGCCCCACAATCGGTCCCGCATCGATGGCCGGCCAAATCTCATGGGCCGTGGCGCCGTAAAACGCCGCGCCATCGGCGCAAGCGAAATATTCCGGCAATACGCCTGGATATTCGGCCGGGCCGGGGTGGATGTTATAGGGCGTCAGGTTAAGCGCCGCCAATTGCGCCGGCTTGACGATCACCGCCGTGCAAAATGCGATGAGCCGCAGGCTCGAATTGTCGCCGGCCAGCGCCTGCGCCAAACCGTCGCGGTCGATGACGGCATTGACGGCGGCTTGCGGCGCCTGCGCGCGCACGAAGGTTTCAAGATGCGACGCTTCGCGCGCGCCGGTGAGGATGACAAAACGCTGCATGAGCGTCAGTCTGGCGCGAAATGGTTGGCGTGGTGTAAACAAACAGGATGCAAAATCCGTCGGATCCGTTTTGGAAACGTAAAACACTCGCCGAACTCAGCGTCGCCGAATGGGAGAGCCTCTGCGATGGTTGCGGCAAATGCTGCACGCAACCGCTGGAGGATGAGGAGACCGGCGAATTTTTCTCGACCAATATCGCCTGCCGGTTGTTCGACAGCGGCGCTTGCGCCTGCGGCGATTACGCCAATCGTTGGGCGAGCGTGCCTGAATGCATCAAACTGACCGCCGACAATGTCGACGAAATGGATTTTTTGCCCACGTCCTGCGCCTATCGCCTGGTGGCGGCCGGCAAGGACTTGCCCGATTGGCACCACCTTGTCTGCGGGGATCGCGCAGAAATCCACCGACGGGGCTTTAGCGTGCGCGACCGCACGATCAGCGAGACCGATGTCAGCCCAGACGAATATGAGGATTTCATCGTCACCTGGCCGGATGGATTGGCTGCGCGCGGCAAAGGGGGCTGACCGCCCCCTTCCCGCTTTCGCCGATTGCGCAGCTTACCCGGCGATATATTGCCCGCCATTAGCGGTCAGAGTTGCGCCGGTAATGAAGCCCGCCTCATCGCCGGCCAAGAACGCCACACAGCGGGCGATCTCCGCCGCGCTGCCCAAGCGCCCGACCGGGATCGTCGCGATAATCTTGTCGAGCACTTCTTTGGGCACCGCCGACACCATTTCGGTGTCGATATAGCCCGGACAGATAACGTTGACGGTTATGCCTTTCGCCGCGCCTTCCAACGCCAAGGCCTTGGTAAAGCCGATCAGGCCTGCTTTGGCCGCTGAATAATTGGTCTGGGCGATCTGGCCTTTTTGGCCATTGATCGAGGAAATATTGACAATCCGGCCAAAGCCGCGCGCCCGCATGCCTTCGATCACCGGCCGCGTCATGAAAAACACGCTGTCGAGGTCGACGCGCAAGACGTCGCGCCATTGCTCGAGGCTCATTTTGTGCAAGAACGTGTCGCGGGTGATGCCAGCATTGTTGACCAGCACGTCAATCGGCCCGAGCTCGGCTTCGACTTGGGCAAGACCGGTCTTGCAGGCGTCAAAATCGCCGACATCCCATTTATAGCAGCGCACGCCAGGCAGGCGCTCGGCGCAGGCGCGCGCCGCCTCGTCATTGCCGCCATAGACCGCCGCGACTTTATATCCGTCGGCATGCAGCCGCTCGGTAATCGCCAATCCAATGCCCCGCGTTCCACCGGTCACGACTGCAATGCGCGTCATTTATGCCTCCCTGGCCGTTTTGATACTGGAATTTAACGCAACTCACCGACGGATACCTGCCGGTATTTTGGCATGCAGGCAATGGGCGCTAACGAAAGAATGACCACAAGGGAATTGTGGAATCACGCGTCCGATCGGTAAAGAATGGTTGGGCTGATCTGAGGAGTCGCGGGACGTGACATTGCGCCAATCTTCGCCCTGGCCGTCGATCGTCGCCGGCGCCGGCCTCGCCATATGCCTCGGCGCCAAGACCGCCCGGGCGCAAATCGTCGATTATGCGCCGCCGATCGGGATCAGCGCCCTGGACGGCAAGTTCTCCGCTCGGCTGATCGGCCGGGTTGAAGTCGATTTCGTGGGCCTGTCGGCGCAATTGTCGAATTTCGTCGTTGCCGACCGCCAAATCACCGACATCCGGCGCGGCCGGATCGGCGTCGAAGGCGGCTATGGCGATTTTTTGCGCTTTCGATTGGGCTTTGACACCCCGCGCACCGGTCCGGTCCAGTTCGACGACGCCTTTGTCGCGCTGACATTGGCCGACGGTTTGGTGCTGGTCGCTGGCGAGCACCGCTTCCTCGTGCCGCTGGAAGAGCGCACGCCCTCGCGCTTTACCAATTTCAACGAGCGCGCCAATTTCCTCGACGCCTTCAATCCTGACCGCCACCTGAATGCGGCGCTGATCGCGCATGGCGAGCGCTGGCTGGTCGGCGCCTCGATCGGGACCGACACGGTCGACCTCGATCCGGCCCCCGGCGCGGGCGGCAATGAGCGTTTGCAGGCCTATGGCCGGGTTGATTACGCCGCCATTCGCCAAGAGCGCCGGCTTGTCCATCTTGGCGCGACGATCCGCTGGCGCGAGGCGCGCGCCAGCAATCTGTTGTCGTTCGGCAATGGCGAGGCCGGCAGCCAGCCTTTCTTCCCCGACATTGTCGACACCGCCGGGATCGGGACGTCCGACCTGTTCCTCGCCGGCGAGTTTCACGCCAGCCAAGGACCGTTTTATCTGCAAGGCGAATATGGCTTTACCACCGCCAACATTTTGGCGGGCGAGAGCACGTCGTTCCAAGGCGGCTATGTCGGGGTGGGCTGGGTCATCACCGGCGAGCCGCGCGCGCAGACCTATGGCGTCTACAGCCTTGGCCGACCGGCTTTCGGCCGGCCGCGCGTGCGCCGTCCCGTCACCAAAGGCGGCCCCGGCCAATGGGAGGTCTCGGCGCGGGTCGATATCTTGGATTCCAACGGCTCCAGCCCCGTCCTCAATCCCGACGGGATTGATCTCGCCGCCGGCGGGCGCGTCCGCGATCTCGATTTCGGTCTGGTTTGGTACCCCACCCCGTTCACCCGCGCCTCGTTCCAATATAGCCTCGCCGATGTCGAGGGCGGCCGCGCCGCCGTGCAGGCCAATCCAATCAATGGAACCGCGCATTTATTCTCTGGGCGCCTACAATTTGATTTCTAATCGGCTATAAGCCGCTCGGCGCGGCGGGCGCGCCATAGGCGTTCAAGGGCAAGGGGACCAGGATGAAAGCAAAGTTTTTCGGGATCGCGGCGAGCGCGCTTATGCTTGTCGCCTGTGGCAATTCCGGCGGGTCGACCAGCGGCCAGGCGCAAAGCGGGCGCACGCAATTGCGCGTGGTCGGTTCTTCAACCGTGTTTCCGTTCACCACCGCCGTTGCCGAAAGCTTTGGCGCGACGGGCGCTTTTTCGACACCGATCATTGAATCGACCGGCACGGGCGGCGGTTTTCAGCAATTTTGCCAAGGCGTCGGCGAGAACACGGCGGACTTGACCGGCGCCTCGCGCCCGATGCGCCGCAGCGAGTTCGACCTTTGCGCCCAGAACGGCGTCGAGGGCATTATCGAAACCAAGATTGGTTTCGACGGCATCGTGCTCGCCAATCTGAAAAGCGGCGTCAGCATGAACATCAGCAAGACTCAATTATGGACGGCGGTCGCCAAGCAAGTGCCGGTCGATGGCGTCTTGACGGCGAACCCCTATAAGAATTGGTCGGAAGTTGACCCGTCCTTGCCGGACGCGCCGATCCAAGTGTTTGGACCGCCCCCCACCTCCGGCACGCGCGATGCGTTTCTGGAACTCGCCATGGAGCCCGGCGCGCGCGGCTTTCCGATGCTGGATGCGTTGCATGACAGCGACCTGGCGGAATTCCGCCGCGTCGCGCACACGATCCGCGAGGACGGCGCCTGGATCGATAGCGGCGAGAATGACAACGCCATCGTCCAAACACTGGAAGCCAACCCGACCGCATTCGGGGTGTTCGGCTTTTCCTTCCTCGACCAGAACAGCGACAAGGTCAAAGGCGAGAAAATCGACGGCGTCGACCCGAGCTTTGAGAATATCGCCAGCGGGGCCTATGGCGTCGCCCGCTCGATGTATGTCTATGCCAAAACCCAGCATATCGGCGTCATTCCGGGCGTGATGGAATTCTTGCGCGAATACACCTCGGAAACCGCGTTCGGCGAAGAGGGTTATCTGGTGCAAAAAGGCCTGATCCCGCTGCCGGCCGCCGAGCGCGACGCCGAGCGCGCCAAGCTCGACGGCCCAGTGTTGATGACCGCGCCGGCCGAGTAAGGCGCGCGGCAATAAAAGTGGGGGCGCCAGCCGTCTCCACTTTCGTTCGCCTCAGTAGAGCAATGGCGATGATCGTCCTCAACGCGCTGGTTCCAGAAACGCCCGCACAGATCGACGGGTTGTTTTCACCCGGCCCAAAGGGGCCGATCACGGTGCTCAACCTGTTAAAGTTCCGCGCTATCGCCATGTATTCGGACGGTTCCGACGGCGACGTCACCGGCCGCGCGGCCTATGCCCGTTATGCCGAGGCGGTAGAGCCGTTGATCCGCGCGCGCGGCGGGCGGACGATTTATGCTGGGGCGGTGACCTTTTTGGCGGTCGGCGCGGTCGAAGACCTGTGGGATCATCTGGCGCTGGTCGAATATCCCGATCGCGCGGCGTTGCTTGGGCTCGTTACGTCGCCGGAATATTTGGCGATCGCTATTCATCGACTAGCGGGGTTGGAGGGACAACTCAATATTGAAAGCGTCGCCGCTCTCGCGCCGGGATAAAAACCAAGGTCAGATGCTTTCGACTGTCAAATTATTGTTGGTATAGATACATAAATCCGCCGCGATCGCCATGGCGCGGCGGGCGATGACTTCCGGATCGTCGAGCACGTCATAAAGCGCGCGCGCCGCCGCCAGGGCGTAATTGGCGCCCGACCCGACTGCCGCAACCGGATATTCTGGCTCCAGCACATCGCCAACGCCCGTCAGGATCAACAGATCGCGCGCATCGGCGACCACCAGCATGGCCTCGAGCCGCCGCAAGTAACGATCGGTGCGCCAATCCTTGGCGAGCTCCACCGCCGCGCGCGCCAATTGGGCCGGAAAGCGTTCGAGCTTTTGCTCCAAGCGTTCGAACAAGGTCAGCGCATCGGCCGTCGCGCCGGCAAAACCGGCGATCACCGCGCCATTGCCAAGCCGGCGGACCTTGCGGGCATTGGACTTCAGCACGACCTGGCCGAAGGAGACCTGACCATCGCCGGCAATGATCGTGCGCCCGGCTTTTTTAACCGCGAGAATGGTGGTTGCGTGAAACCCGTTGGCATCCGACATAGCGCCCCCTGTGACGCGATCGCCGCGCCGGATCAAGCCCACTCGCCAGTCGACGCAAATCCGGTTAAGGCGCGCGCGATGACTGACCCCACCCCTTTGCCCTTGACGGCTGTGCCGCTCGACCGCGCCGGCGAGCAGCGCAGCGCCCCCGCCTTTATCGCCGCCCAGCGCGTCGATCCGCGCGCCAGCCTCGTTTTGTTCGCCGAGGGCCAGCCTTTATTGGCCGACCACGCCGGCGGCGCCGATCGGCCGGGGCTCGGGCTCGTGCGGTTGAATTTAGCGGCGGCGGGGCTGGTCGGCGCAGCCGAACCGCCAATTTTTCTGGGACTTGAGGCCAGCGGTCCGCTGTTTGCGGCGGCGGCGCGGCCCGGCTTTCGGCTGGCGGGCACGCCGTTGGAAGGGCTTGGCGGTTTCGAAGAAGTGCGGATGATTGCCGGCGCCATGCATCACGGCGAGGCTGGGATCGCCGGCTTGGCGAAATCCTTGCTCGATTGGCATGGCCGGCATGGCTTTTGCGCGCGCTGTGGGGCGCGGACCGAGATGGCCGATGGCGGCGCCAAGCGGCGTTGTCCCTCTTGCGCGGCCGAACATTTCCCGCGTGTCGACCCGGTGGCGATCATGCTGGCGGTATGCGAGGATCGCTGTCTTCTGGGCCGGCAAAAGAATTGGCCGAGCGGGTTCTTCTCGGCTCTGGCTGGGTTCATCGAACCGGGCGAAAGCTTGGAAGAGGGCTGTTTGCGGGAATTGCGCGAAGAAGCGGGCGTGATCGCGCAGCGCCCGCGTTATCTGTTCTGCCAGCCTTGGCCCTATCCGTCATCGCTGATGCTGGCGCTGATTGCGCCGACCGATCGGTTTGATTGCCGGCCCGATGCGCAGGAAATCGAGGAATTGATCTGGGTGACGCGCACCGAGGCGCGGGCCATGCTGGCCGGCGCGCATCCCAGCGTGCGCTGCCCGGGCCCGCATGCGATTGCGCATCATCTGATCAAAGCGTGGATTGCCGAAGAGGGTTGAGATGGATCAATTTGCGAAACTGCTCATGGCGTTCGGAACAATGATCTGCGTTGCAGGGTGCAAAGCTGCGGCGCCGCCAGCGCAACAAGCGGCGGGCGCCGCGCAAGGCGCGGTCATCCGTCACGCCGACATGGCGTTTGGCGATCTGGCCCGGCGCGATCTCTTTGTGTGGACGCCGCCCGGTTATGACGCGGGCGATGCGCGTTTTCCGCTACTGATCATGCAAGATGGACAAAATCTGTTCAGCGCCGAGACGGCGGTGTTCGGCGTCGAATGGGGCGTCGATGAGACGCTGACGCAATTGATCGCGGATCAGGACATTCGGCCGGCCATCGTGCTGGGCATTGCTTCCAGCGCCGAACGTTTTCGCGAGTATTTTCCGCAAGCGGGCTTTGACGGGCTGACCGGCGATGATCAGGCCATGCTGGAAGCCGAGATCGGCGGCCCGCCCTTGTCGACGCGTTATCTGAAGGTGCTGGTCGACGAGATCCTGCCTTGGGCCAAGCGCAATTATCGCGTGCTGGACGGCCCCGAGAACCACTTCCTTATGGGCTCGAGCATGGGCGGGCTGATTTCCCTCCAGGCTTTGGTCGATTATCCGGATGTGTTCGGCGGGGCGGCGGCGCTGTCGCCGCATTGGCCGATGTCGCTCGACGAGAAGTTGCTGCGCAGCGAAGCTTTAGCTTTGGCGGCGCGATCGGCGGCGTTTTTGGCGCATATCGAAGCGCGATTGCCGGCACTCGCCGATCGGCGATTATATATGGATCACGGCGATCAGCATCTCGACCAATATTACGCGCCGCATCAAGAAAAGGTCGACGCTGTGCTGACCGACAAGGCCGGCGCGTTTAAGGTGGTCTGGCGCAGCGAGAGCTTTCCCGGCGCGAGCCATAACGAGGAATCCTGGGCGGCGCGCCTCGACCAACCGGTGCGTTTTCTGTTGGGAGCGCCATAGCGGTCTGATTGACCGACAAATTCGCCTTTGATCTGGATCAGCCTTCAATTAAGGCTGCGTCAAAATGAGTATGAACCGGCCGCACATTTGCGCCGGAAAAAAAATCAAGACCACTGCCGAAGTCGACGCCGACGCCGCCCTTCGATTTTACAATGTCGCAAAACAACTCGGCCCAAGGCCCGGCGGAGATAAGAACGAGGGTTCCGGGCTCGATATCGCCAATGCTGTTCGCAAATGCCGAAAGACACGCGAAAACGCCGATCGTAACCTCGTGATGTCCGTTCAGCACATGAGCAAGGTCAATATACTGAATATTTGAGGCGGAAAGTCGCCTCATTATGGCGTCTGCTTTTCCGTTTCCGTAGGCAACAAATATAGTTCGCTTGGCTGCAGCAGATAATCGCTTTAAGCTGCGACCGATAGCGATATAGAGGTGCGCGCTGCAAAACAGGGCCGATGAATTGACCTTCGGAAGGTCGGCGCAGGCAAATTCGACCATGCGGACATGGCCGCATCCGCCGCGCCAATCGGCTTGTGCGATTGCATAAAACTCATCAGGCGTCGGCTCGAAGATCGCATCATTCTCACCCATCTGGTTGATTTTCGGAAAACGTTGCAGTCCGATCAACCCAATGACGTCTGCCGCACAGATAGATTTAAATAACAACTCCCTCATCAGCTCGATTTCTTGTATATCAAGGGGTATTTTTATTTCTTGAATTCGAATGATTTCTCTAACACAGACCGCGTTTAGAATTAAAGTTTGTTGGTGGTATGGCCATGTTAGCAAGTTGCTTTCACCGTCGCCCAGCCTGATCACCGACATCGGCTGTTGATGACGCAAACCGTCGAGCAAAATTCCGACCGGGGTCAGCGCGTCATGGGTTACCCCTATCAGCCGACCGGTCGACGCCAATTGTTGCCGCACAGCGTCTTGCCGTCCAAGCCAAGGCCGGTCCGTTAAATACCGGCGAAAAATCTGCTTTTCCGACTCGGGCGGGGCGCGCGAATTATCGGAGGCAAACACCTCCTCAAAGGCGGAGCTTTGTTTCAAGTCGATAATCATTTGCCCGCCGTGCGCTTCCTAATCTTCCGCTTTTGACGCTATGAACGGCGTGTCCTTGCCAAGACAAGCATTTTTAAGCTTCATGGGTTTTCGCAGCTACGACATGATGCGTTTTCTGTTGGGAATGCTATAGTGGTCTGATTGACTCCGAACAGCCGGTTGGTTAGAAGGCGGCCTCTTTTTTTGGGGCGTTGCGCCCAAAACCATTGTTTGCGGGCCTCGTTCCATGAAAATCAAAAGCTCGATCAAATCCTTGAAAGCGCGCCATCGCGCGTGCCGGGTCGTGCGTCGCAAAGGGCGCATCTACGTGATCAATAAAGAAGACCCGCGTTATAAAGCCAAACAAGGCTAATGGATCGTGTCGCGCGCAATTGACGCGATCATTTTTGATTACGGCAATGTTTTTGTTGGCTGGAAGCCGGAGCGCCTTTATCAAGAGCTGATTTCCGATCTGCGCGAGCGCGCCTTTTTCTTGCGCGAAATTTGCACGCCCGCTTGGCATCACCAGCACGACCAAGGCGCGCCGATGGCGCAGACCGTACCACGGCTGCAGGCGCAATTTCCGGCCTACGCGCGCGAAATCGCCGCTTGGGACGAACGATTCGGCGACATGCTGACGCCCGCCGACCCGGAGATGGTGCAAGTACTGGTCGCCTATATTGCGCGCGGCGGGCGGGCTGTGCTGCTGTCGAACATGCCGGCGGAAAAGAAAGACGTTTGCCTTTCGCTGTTCCCGCGCCTCGATTTGTTCGAAACCATTGTTGTGTCTGGTGAAGAAAAGCTCGCAAAGCCGGACGCGGCAATTTTTCGATTGGCCTTGCAACGCCTGGGTCTGCCGGCGGAGCGCGTTCTATTTGTCGATGATCTGGCCAGCAATGTTGCCGGCGCCCGCCAAATCGGTCTGTTGGGACATCAATTTCGTAGCGCCCTTGCGCTTGCGGCGGATTTGAAGAAACTCGACGCGTGAATTTATGTTGGGGCGGGCCCGCGAATGTATGACGATCCAGCGCCAGAGCTGGCAAAACCCTCGCCGCCGATTGGCAATGAAACGACCCGCACCGGTTATCGCAACCTGATCGCTTTTGGCGGGCTGGGGCCCTTATTAGTCGCGGCGCCGATCGCCTGGTCGTCCGCTGGCGACATGCGCATGCTGATGATCGAAGCGAGCCTGCATTATTCGGCCGTCTTGTTGTCTTTCATGGGCGGCATTCGTTGGGGCGCCGAGATTGCGCGCGCGCCGGACGCGCCGTCGCTGACGCGGCTTGGGTTTGGCGTGCTCGCGCCGGTAATTGCGTGGATTTCACTTTATTTGGTGGAGCAGCGTTGGGTTTGCGCAATCTTGCTGATGCTGGCGGCGCTGGGGCAATCGGCCTGGGATTGGCAATCAGCCCGCAAAGGCCTGTTGCCTCAATGGCTCGGCGATATGCGGCTATGGTTGAGTTTGTCGGGGTCCGCTTTGCTGGCCATTGTGTTGGCGAGCAATTTCGCCGTCTGAATGAGGCCGGGGTCGTCAGCCGGGGTCGGTTTCGGCCGCTGGATCGAGCCCATCGGGGCGCAAATGGTGAATGCGCGCCAGCAGGAAATGGATCAGTTCGACGATCCCCGCGCGCGCAATTGCATAATGCACGATCCGACCTTGGCGAATGGCGTCAACAAATCCGTCGGCTTTCAATTTGGCCAATTGCTGGGACATCGCCGGTTCGCGCACGCCGACCGCCCTGGCCAGCTCGCCAACGCTGCGCGGCCCATCGCGCAACACACACAGAATCATCAACCGGCCGGGATGCGCAATCGATTTTAGCAATGCCGCCATTTTGTCCGAGGCCTCTGCGATCTCCGCGTCGGCGCGCAGCGGCGCGGCGCTGACGCGCGCATCGCCCG
>DHHV01000147.1:0-7595 GCA_002403455.1 Hyphomonadaceae bacterium UBA4763
CGGCCATCGCCGGCGGCGGCGACACGGTCGCAGCGCTCAATCATGCCGGCGTCGCCGAGCAATTCAGTTTTGTCTCAACCGCTGGCGGGGCGTTTTTGGAATGGCTGGAAGGCAAGACCTTGCCGGGCGTTGAAGCGCTGCGCGCGCCGGCCCCCGCCATGATCAGCGATCGCTGAACGCCTCCCAGGCCAACATGGCGCGCTTGCGCTCAACGCCCCAATGATAGCCGGTCAGCCGGCGATCGCTGGCGAGCACGCGGTGACAGGGGATCAGCCAGGAGATCGGATTGGCCCCGATCGCCGCGCCGACCGCGCGCGCGGCTTTTACCGTACACACCTCCGCGGCGATTGCGCGATAGACGCTGACCTCGCCCGGCTTTAGCCGCAGCAACGCGCGCCAGACTTGGCGCTGCCAGTCCGTGCCATAAAGCGCCAGCGCCAGCCGCGCGCCCGTGGGGCCGAAAATCCGATCGCGCCAGGACTGCGCCAAGAGGGGATCGTGAAGCATGTTGGCGGCGGGAAACCTGCCGAGCAAATCCGCGCAGGCCGCCTCGATCGCGGCGGGATCGTTTGCGGCGAAGGCAAGACCGCTCAAGCCGCGCGGCGCGATTAAAAACACGCCGATCCCGAACGGCGTCTCGGCGACGCCCCAGCGAAAATCAAGGCCGTCGCCGCGCCGCTTGGCTTCGCCCGGCGTGACGCGCTCTTCGGCGATGAAAAGATCATGTAGCCGCGAGGGCCCCGACAGCCCTGCCTGATCGGCCGCTTCCAACAGATCGGCGCCGTCGTTCATCGCTGCTTGAGCAGCGACGAAGGAATAAGCATGCGCAAGACGACGCGGCGTCGTGCCGGTCCAGCGCCGGAATAACTTATGAGCCTGGGTGGCGGAAAGGCCGGCGGCTGCGGCCAAATCTTCCAGGCGCAAATGCGCGGGCCAGATGTCCCCGATCTGGCGCAGCAGCGCGCTCATGGCCTCATAGGCCTCATTAGCAACGGCAAAATCGGGGAGGGCGGCCGGGTCTAAAGTGGAGTCGGCGATGGCGTGCGCTTGGGTCATGTCGGCATTTATGCGGCGCGGCAAGGCGCGACGCCACCCGGTTCTTGCGCTATCCTAAACGGTTCTCGGCGTGGGGAACGGCCCCGCTTTCGCCAGCATCGAGGGCACGCCATGGCGCAATGCGCCTTCGAGCCAATGCGCCGTCGCGATCAAGCGATCCAAATCAAGGCCGGTCGAAAATTCAGCGCGCTCGAGCATATAAACAAGGTCTTCGGTCGCGACATTGCCGGTCGCTTTCGGCGCAAACGGACAACCGCCGATGCCGCCGACGCTGGAATCGAGCACGTCAACGCCGCTTTCGATCGCCGCAAAAGCATTTGCGAGAGCAGTGTTGCGGGTATTGTGGAAATGCATGCGCAGCCGCGCGCTCGGCGCGGCCTGTCGCAGGCGCATGGTGAGGTCGCGCACTGTCCACGGATCAGCGACCCCGATCGTGTCGCCGAGCGCGATCTCATCGGCCCCGCAAGCGGCGGCCTCGGCCGCAATCGCGGCGACGGCGCCGGCGTCGACCTCGCCCTCGAACGGGCACCCGAACGCCACCGAGATCGTCACCGACAAGGGCACGGCCTTGGCCAGGACCAGCGGGGCGGTTTCGCCCAGCACTTTCAGGCTGTCGGCCGGCGTTGCGCCTTGATTGCGAACGCCAAACGAATCGGTCGCGCAGACGACGAAATTGATCTCATCGCAGCCGGCCGCCAGCGCCCGTTCGACCCCTTTGGCGTTTAGCGCCAGACCGATCAGCGCGGCTGCGCCCGCGCCCGGGCGGGCCGCCATGATCTCTTCGGCGCCGGCCATTTGCGGCACGCGGGCCGGATTGACAAAGGACACCGCTTCGATGCGGCGGGCGCCGCAAGCGACCAGACGTTCAATCAGCTCGAGCTTGGTCGGCACGTCGAGCAAAGTCGGGTCGTTTTGCAAGCCATCGCGCGGGCCCACTTCCACCAGGGTCATCGGGCGAGAGGTCATGAGGGTTGGGCTCCGGGGCTGATCGTCATCCTACAATATAAAGAGGCGACGACGCGGCGGCTACGGCTGAGATCAAAACCGTCGATATTGGCGTCCGGGGCAGGAAAGGGCGCCTCTTGCCGCGCTTTAAATCTTCGCCAGCGCTGAGCGTCCTCATCGCCGCCGTCATCGATATGCAAGACGTCAACGCCATTGGGGGCTGCCTCCGAGGCGCGATGGTCGACGAAGCGCAAATGTCCGCGCGCCAAAAAGGCGAGGCTGGGCGCCATCGTGCCGAAAATGAGCAGCGGCCGATCGTTGGGCTGCGGCGCGCAAAGCGTGGCGCGCTTGTCAAGCGCCCGCTCGGCAAGGCCAAAGACCAACGCGCCATCGAGGCGCACCTTGGGCGCATCGGCCTTCAAGCCGGCTTGCCAAGCCACGGCGCCGGCGGCGAGCAGGACGAAGGCGCGCGGCGGCGCGCGGGCGATCAACGCGGCAAAGCTCGCCACGAGCAAGACGACAGCAAGAATGCTCCCACAAAGGGTAAAACTCGGGGCGGATGGCGGCGCGATCGCGATGCCGGCACATACAAGACCAAATCCGATGAAAAGGCTCGCGCCGATGCAAAGGCTTTGCGTCAAGACTTTTAGATCGCGCAAAACAACAACGCTGAGCAGGATCAGCCAGGGGTATAACGGCAATGGATAATGCGGCAATTTGGTCGGGACCAATTCGAACGCCGCCCAGGCCGGCGCGATGGCGAACACCAAAACTTGCATCAATTGGCGAGTTGGATCGGAACCGGCCGGCGGCGGGGCCGACCGCCAGAGCTTGATCGCCGCAATAATTGCCAAGGGCGCGGCGAAGGCGGTTGGCCAAGTGAACAACGGGGCGAGGACAAAATGGCTGAACGGCGGGGCGCCATTGCCTTCATGCGCGCTGGTGAGCTTGGGCAAAAAATCCTCCGCCAACGCCTCGCTGGCAAAGGCGCCGCCGGTGGCGATCTGCACGGCGATAAACCAGGGCGCGGCGATCGCCAGCGCTAACAGAACGCCCGCAGGCTTGAGCAAAGCGCGACGAAAATCCGGGCTCCGTTGGCTGCGCCAGACCAGCGCCGCGGCGGGGAGCAAGACCAAGGGCGCAATCGGTCCTTTGATCAGGACCCCGGCGCCAAGCCCGCCCCAAAACAACAACGCCCCGCGCTGTTCCTTTGCGAGCTTGGCGAGGCCCCAAACGCCAATCGCACTCGCGCCGAGCAGGCACGCATCGGTTTTCGCCAAATGGGCTTCAAAGCCGGGCAGGATCGCCGCCCCCAACAGCGCCGCCGCCGCGACGCCTGCGTTTTCAACGCCATAAAGCCGCCCGACCCGCCAAACCGCCAGCATGGCAAGGATCAGCCCCAACAAAGACGGCAAGCGATAGGCAAAAATCTTGCGCGCCGGCGCCGATGAAACCGCCGCAACGCTCGCGGCTTGCAGCCAATGCGCGCCGACCGGCTTTTTGTGGCGCGGCGCGTCGAGATAATAAAGGCGAATGAAATCGCCGCTTTCCAGCATTTGCGCGCTCGCTTGCGCAAAGCGCGGCTCGTCGGCGTCGACGATTGGGACGCGAAAGGCGCCCAAGACGGCGACCGCGAAAGCGGCGACGGCCAGAAACGCCCAGAGCCGGGTAAGGCCCGTCAAGCAATCATGGCGGCGATGGCCGTCGCTTTGGCGAGCAGCGCTTGCGCCTGTAACAGATGCAGGCGTTCCGCCATTTTGCCTTCCACCTGCAAAACGCCCTTGCCGGCGGCTTCAGGCGCGGCGAAAGCCGCAACAATTGCCTCGGCCCGCGCGATGTCGGCGGGGCTTGGCCCAAAAGCGCGGTTGGCGGCGTCGATTTGGCTTGGATGGATCAGGGTCTTGCCGTCAAAGCCGCATTCGCGCGCTTGCGCGCATTGCGCCGCGAATCCGTCCACATCGGCGATATCGTTGAACACCGCATCGATGGCGATCAACCCGAAGGCGCGGGCGGCGACCAGAATTTGCATCAGCAGCGGCAACAGGCCCGTGCGCGCCGTCGTCAATTGCGCGCCCAGGTCTTTGACCAGGTCATTGGCGCCAATCACCAGGCCCGCCAGCCGGGCTTCGCGCGCCGCCGCCGCGATCTCGCGCAGGTTGAGCAGCGCCATCGGCGTTTCGATCATCGCCCACAAGGCGATCGGCGGACCGGCGCGGCGGTCGCGCGACAACTGGGCGAGGCGGCGCAAATCCTCCGCCGCATTGACCTTCGGGAGCAGCAACCCGTCGGCGGCGCTGGCGGCGATCATTGCGGCGTCGGCCTCGCCCCAATCGGTGTCCAGGCCGTTCATCCGCGCGATGACGTAACGGGGGCCATAGCCGCCTTGCGCCAGCGCCTGTGCAACATGGCCGCGCGCGTCAATCTTCGCCTCGGGCGCGACGGCGTCCTCCAAATCGAGGATCAGCGCATCGGCTGGTAAGGTCTTGGCCTTATCCAAAGCGCGGGGGTTGGCGCCGGGCATATAGAGCATCGAGCGAAAGGGACGGGAATTGAGCATCAGCGGGCTCGCAGCAATTGCGTTATTAATCACGGCTTCATGGCGGCAAGGGGCGGCCAAGGTCAACCGCGCCGCCATCGACTATCGCGCCATTGAGGTATAAGCCGTTCCAAATAGGAGTTGCTCTCATGCCGATGGTGATTGTGCTGTCGTCATTTGTCGCGGGCAGCCGCGTCGGCGGCGGCGTTGCGCAATTGGCCTTGGCCCCGTTGAAGATCGACGTTGCGCTATTGCCGACGGTTTTGCTGGGCCGGCATCCGGGGTGGGGCGCGCCGGGCGGCGGTCCCGTTGCCTGCGAGACCATCGCCCAAATGATCGACGGCGTTGCCGCCAATCGCCTCTTGGACTTGGCAGATGCGGTGCTGATCGGTTATTTGCCGAGCTTGGCGCATGTCGCCTTGGCCAAGAACCTGATCGCCCGGGCGCGCGCTGCGCCGGTGGCGGGGATCAGCGGGCGGCGGCTGATCGTGCTCGACCCGATCATGGGCGATTACCCGAAAGGGTTATATCTGCCGGAAGAGGTGGCCAAGGCGATCGCGGCGGAGCTGGTTCCGGCGGCCGATCTGTTGACGCCCAATCTCTTTGAGTTCGAGCGGTTGTGCGGGCGAGCCTTTAATGATGCCGAGTCCTTGCAGCGCGCGGCCTTGGCCTTTGGGGTCCCCATTGCCGTGACGTCGACCCCGCTGAGCGAGGGGCTTGGCATTCTGCTCGCCCATGACGGCGCGCTCTACCAGGCCGGGAGCCCAAAGCTCGCCAGCGCGCCCAACGGGGCAGGGGATTTGTTCGCCGCTTTGCTGACCGGGCATTGGATTTCAGGGGCGCCGCCCGCCGCCGCCTTGGCGCGCGCGCATGGCGCGGTCCACGAGATCTTGCGGCGCGCGCAGAAATGGTCCGCGCCCGAATTACCGCTCGCCGCCTGCCAGGATGTCATCGCCAATCCGCATCTCGCCTCGGCGGTGAGCGCCTTGGGTCTGACAAGGGTGCTTGACAAGTGAGATGCGACTGGTAAAGGTTGCTTGTCATTTGTGACGCGTGAGAACCTGTTCGAGGGGCGCAATAATGGAACACAAAGCGCAAAAAGGGGCGTCGATCGAAGCGATCGTGAACATCAAAGCATTTGAATTTTTGTCCATGGGGGTCATGGCCCTTTCGGCTCTGTCCACGCCCAGTCCGAAAGGATTGCGTGTGCTCGAAGCTATCGTCGGTTTGGATGGCTTAGCCGCAGCGCTTGCTGCGCATCTGATCCCCGTTCTGTGGGTTGGCGCCTGCCTGCTGGCTTTACACGCATACAAAGATAAGCTGCGGCATTTTTGGCTGGTTGGATTTATTTGGGGGGTGGGAATTGGCTTTATTGTGGTGTTCTTCCTTGAGCCAGGCGCTCGTATTGTAGAAATTTTTAATCACAACAACAGCTTGTCCTCTTTCGGTCCAGCACAAGCCTTTTTTTCACTTTGTGGCGTGTTGATGGTGGGTTTGGGTATCAGTGTAAGCGCAATGTCGTTTCTCCCCAAAAATCTGCGCAACGACATTCGAATTTTGTTTACACAACGCGACCAATCGCAATTTGCCTGGGGTAGCGTTGGCGTCATTGCTGCCGGCGTGTTTGTTATTGCTATTTCCCTGGTTGACACTATTGCATGGGGTCGCATCCAAGCCGGTGAAATTATACTAATCGCGACGATTATTGGCAGCACTGCCATTAGCATTATTGCTAATGTGCTTGTTTGGCGGCGAATGGACGAAATGGAGAAGCAGTTTGTTTATCGAGGAAGCAGCGTAGTGTTATCGATATTTACAGGTTTATTGATATTGATTGCGTGTATTGAAACTATTTTTCGAAATTTTGACTGGAGCCATTGGATGTCGGTAAATCTATTGGTCGTTTGTTCGACGATTTTTGGGATAATTGACGGAATGATCCACGGGAGATCCGATCCCCTATCCCCAGATTGCCAAGACAATGAACGGCAAACGTTGCGTGCAGGCTTTTATTAAGCGGAGAAGACGTATGCGTCATCGGAAAACCATGATGTCGGCAGTGATCGTCGCAGGTCTTGCCCTTGGCGGGGTTTGGATCGGGGCGAAATGGTCGGGGAGCCAAAGCAGCGCCGCGGCGCCGATCCTCGCGCTGCAGGTCGGCGCGGCGGGGGCTGGCGGTATCGCGCTCGATTTGACGGTAAGCGGGCGTCCGTTTCTTGGTCTCGCGCTGACCCCGCATGGTCCGGAGCTGCGCCTGCGGTGAAGAACGCACTGCGCGTCTTGCGGGCCGAACGGGGCTGGAGCCAAGCCGATCTCGCCGATCGGCTCGAGGTGTCGCGCCAAACCATCAACGCCATTGAGACGGAGCGTTATGATCCGTCGCTGCCTTTGGCGTTCAAGATCGCGCGCTTATTTAACGCCCCGATCGAGTCAATTTTTGTTGACGACGCGGCCGATCAATCCGGCGCGCCGCTATCGGCGGCGGCCGAATAATGCTGTAAATGGCCAGGATGGCGCGCCAGCGCCGGTTTTGGGTGGAGTTGCCGGAATGGCGCGTCGAGTGAAATCAACCTTGTTGGGCGCGGCCCTGGGCGCATTTGGTCTGATCGGCGCCGCCGCCGCCGAACCCGCCATGTGGGTCGTCAAGGATTCTGACTCAACGCTTTATCTGTTCGGGACGGTGCACATTCTGCGCCCGCAGACGACGTGGCGCACGCCCGCCTTTGAGGCCGCTTTCAAAGCCGCCGAAGAAGTCTGGTTCGAGATCGATCTGGCTTCGGCCTCCGACCAGAACAAAATCCGCTCGCTGGCGCCGTTGTTCATCGATCCGTCCAAACCATTGTCGCAAAAACTCGACGCGGCGCAATTGGCGCGGGTGCGGGCCGTTGCAACGAAATTGGGGCTGCCGGCCGCCAATCTCGAAGCGCTGCGGCCCTGGTTTGTAGCGATCAGTTTGATTGGTCCCAGTCTGCAGACGCTCGGTCTTGACCCCGAGTCCGGCATCGAAAACGTGCTCTCCAAGGAAATTGGCGCGCGCAGCGCCCGCGCCTTGGAAACC
>DHHV01000147.1:7902-8037 GCA_002403455.1 Hyphomonadaceae bacterium UBA4763
CGCACCCCCCGCGCCTTGGAAACCATCGACCAGCAATTTGGGTTTTTCGCCAGCATGAGCGAGGCCGAAGAAATCGGCTTTCTGATGGAGAGCATAGAGGGGATCGAGGAAGGCGCCGCCGAGCTCGATCGGCTG
>DHHV01000147.1:8349-9020 GCA_002403455.1 Hyphomonadaceae bacterium UBA4763
CCGCCGAGCTCGATCGGCTGATCAATGCCTGGGCGCGCGGCGATGACGGCGAATTGGTGACGATCCTCAACCAGGAAATGCGTGAGCAATTCCCCAAGGTCTATGACACGCTGATCCTGAAACGGAACCTGGCGTGGGTCGAGCAAATCAAAACTGAAATGGCGAAATCAGGCGTTGATTTCATCGCGGTCGGAGCCGGCCATCTTGTTGGCGAGGACGGCGTGCCGGCTTTGTTGCGCAAAGCCGGCCTGTCGGTGACGCAGGTGCAGCCGAAACCCTGAATTGGTCGGTGCAGCTTTATGCGGCGCGCATCACGCGGGTTGAGGTAAACTCACCACATTCGGGGCGATCGGCCGCTCGCGCTTCATCAAGCAGAGCAACAACGTCGCCAGCGTTTGTTTAATCTCGCGCCGGTCGACGACCAGGTCGACCATGCCCTTGAGCCGCAAATATTCGGCGCGCTGAAACCCGGCCGGCAATTTCTGGCGGATGGTTTGCTCGATGACGCGTGGGCCGGCAAAGCCGATCAACGCGCCGGGCTCGGCGATATGCACATCGCCCAGCATGGCGTAGGAAGCGGTCACTCCGCCGGTGGTCGGATCGGTCAGGATGACGAGATAAGGCAGCCCCGCTTCCTTTAATTCATCGATCGCCAAGGTGGTGCGCGGCAT
>DHHV01000147.1:9341-11532 GCA_002403455.1 Hyphomonadaceae bacterium UBA4763
TGCGCGGCATCTGCATCAGCGACAGCACGCCTTCTTGCATCCGCGCCCCGCCGGCAGCGGTGACGCAAATCAGCGCCGAGCCGCGCTTGATCGCTTCATGCGCCGCGTGGATAAAGGCTTCGCCCGCCGCCATGCCGAGCGAACCGCCCATGAATTCAAAGTCCTGAACGATCACAACGGTCGGCGCGCCGCCTATCGTGCCCGCGGCAATCGCCATGGCGTCATCGCGGCCGACTTTGGCGCGGGCGCTGCGCAAGCGGTCCGCATATTTCTTGTCGTCGCGGAATTTCAGCGGATCGGCCAGTACTTTTGGGAGTTTGACGTCCTCCCACTCCCCGCCGTCGAACAGGGATTGAAAGCGCGTCTGCGGCCCGATTCGCATGTGATAGCCGCCGGGGGTGACCCAAAACGACTTTTCCATATCCGGCTTGAAGATCATTTCGCCGGTTTGCGGACATTTCAGCCAAAGATTGTCGCTGGAGGTTTCGCGTTTTTCAAATACGCCCTTAACGCCCGGAGGCGCCAAACGTTGCAACCAGCTCATGCTTTGGGACTCCTCAATACACGCTACGGAAGCAAATTATCTCGGATTGTAGATTATCTGAATTTTTAGCCTTCACGTTTATTTGTGGAATTTGTGAGCGACGTGTTTTCCAACCCGCTCAATTCTTTCGCGACTCCGCCACGGCGCTCGCCAATTCTGTCGCCAACAAAATAACTGAAGGCGTTGCTGCTATACCACAGCTGATGGCATTGTCGATAGCATCGGCGAAGGCCGAGCCGACGACGATCGCGTCCGCGCCGCTCGCCGCCATCGCTTTGGCCTGGGCAGGCGTGCGCACGCCAAACCCGACCGCGATCGGCAGGTCCGTCTGCTGACGAATATCCGCCAGCGCCGCGCCAATCCTTGACGGATCGCCGCTGCCGGCGCCGGTGACGCCAGCAACCGAGACGTAATATAAAAACCCATCCGCGCCATCGAGGATGCGCGCGAGGCGCACTTTGTCGGTCGTCGGAGTCGCCAGCCGGATCAGCGCAAGGCCATGCTCGTCAAAAGCTCCGCGCAGCGCTGAATCTTCCTCGGGCGGAAGGTCCACGATGATGGCGCCGTCCGCGCCAGCGGTCGCCGTCGCGGCGGCAAACGCCGTATAGCCCATTGCATGGACTGGATTGGCGTAGCCCATCAGCACGAGCGGGGTCGCCGCATCCTGGGCGCGAAACGCCCGGACAAGCCCAAACACGTCCGCAAGGCTGGTTCCCTTGGCAAGCGCGCGTTCGGCGGCTTTTTGGATCGAGGGACCGTCCGCCATCGGGTCGGTGAAGGGAAACCCCAGTTCGATCAGATCAGCGCCCGCGCGCGGCAATGTCTCTAACATCGCCATGCTGGCGGCAAGATCAGGATCCCCCGCCATCACATAGGTGATCAATCCCGGGCGGCCGACGCGTTTGAGCTGCGCAAAGCGCGCCGCAATGCGGTCCTTGCCGCGCACCCGCCCGCTCATAGCCGCGTTCCTAACGCATCAGCGACCGAGAAGACGTCCTTGTCGCCGCGCCCGCACATATTCATCACGATGACCCCGCCTTTGCCGATCTCGCGGGCCAGTTCCGGCAATCGCGCCAAAGCGTGGGCGGGCTCGAGCGCCGGCAAAATGCCTTCCAGCCGCGCACAAAGCTGGAACGCCTCCAGCGCTTCTTCATCGGTCGTTGAGACGTAAGCGACGCGCCCTGAATCCTTCAAAAAGGCATGCTCCGGACCAACGCCCGGATAATCGAGACCGGCCGAGATCGAATGGGCTTCGGCGATTTGCCCCTCTGGCGTTTGCAAAAGATAAGTGCGGTTGCCGTGCAGGATGCCAGGCTTGCCGCCCGTCAGCGCCGCCGCATGCAAGCCCGAGCCAAGGCCATGGCCGGCGGCTTCGACGCCCACCATGCGAACGTTATCGTCATGCAGAAACGGGTGGAACAAGCCGATCGCATTGGAGCCGCCGCCAATGCAGGCGAGCAACAGATCGGGCAGGCGCCCTTCGCGGTCCATGATTTGCGCGCGCGCTTCGCGACCGATGACGCTTTGAAAATCGCGCACCATGGCCGGGTAGGGATGCGGGCCCGCCGCCGTGCCAATGATGTAAAACGTGTCAGCGACATGGGTGACCCAATCGCGCAGCGCCTCGTTCATGGCGTCTTTCAGCGT
>DHHV01000147.1:11838-12186 GCA_002403455.1 Hyphomonadaceae bacterium UBA4763
GTTCATGGCGTCTTTCAGCGTCGCCGCGCCGCTTGTCACCGGGCGGACCTCGGCCCCGAGCAATTTCATCCGAAACACATTCGGTTTTTGCCGTTCGACATCGGTTGCGCCCATGAAGACGACGCAGGGCAATCCAAAGCGCGCCGCGACAGTCGCGGTGGCGACGCCATGTTGGCCGGCGCCGGTCTCGGCAATGATGCGCTTTTTGCCCATCCGCAGCGCCAGCAGCATTTGGCCGAGGCAATTGTTGATCTTATGCGCGCCCGTATGGTTGAGCTCATCGCGCTTGAAGTAAATCTTCGCCCCGCCGAAATGCGCGGTGAGTCTTTCAGCGAAATAAAGCGGGCT
>DHHV01000147.1:12495-12633 GCA_002403455.1 Hyphomonadaceae bacterium UBA4763
TTCAGCGAAATAAAGCGGGCTTGGCCGGCCGACATAATGGGTCAACAGATCGTCGAATTCGGCGTGAAAGCTGGGATCGGCTTTGGCTTTGGCGTACTCGCGCTCGAGATCGAGCAAGAGCGGCATCAGCGTTTCGGC
>DHHV01000147.1:12941-13164 GCA_002403455.1 Hyphomonadaceae bacterium UBA4763
GAGCGGCATCAGCGTTTCGGCAACATAGCGCCCGCCATAAGCGCCAAAGCGCCCCTCTGCGTCCGGCCATTGCTCCCAGGAATTGCGTCGATCCGACATTGCCGCGTCCATGCACTCTTCGCCGATCTCCGCCGGAGGGGGCGGCGCCTTTGGCGAGGCGCTCCCCTTGCCAAGATTTGGCGGGCAAAAGCAAGCGGCGGATGCGACGCGGCTGAGGGGCCCG
>DHHV01000147.1:13510-26121 GCA_002403455.1 Hyphomonadaceae bacterium UBA4763
GGCGAGCCGCTTGGCCTGTTCAATCCAACGTTCCCGCCCGATGCGGCCCTTGAATTTCAGCGCGGCGTCGATCCGCTCGACATCGGCCGGCGACAGCTCGGCGATGTCCTGAAAGCGAAACACGCCAAGTCCGTTCAGCGCCTGGGCAAGCTTGGGACCAATCCCGTTGATCAGGGTCAGATCGTCGGCCGGCGCGGGTTCGACGGGCGTGGGGGCGATTACAGGAGCAGGGGACGAGGCGGACGTTTCGGCGCGATTATTGGATTTGAAAGCAGCCTTGGACGCAGGGCTTGGCGCCGGCGCGGTCTCCGCCGCCTCATTGTCGTTTTCGACGATTTCGGGCGTCGCCGCCTTATTCACCGCGAAAAACGGCAATTCCAGCGTGACATTGGCGCGGGGCTGGTCGGCGGCGCGCGGCGGTTGAGCGGCCGCAGCAGCGAACTCGCCACCCGCTCCCGGCGTCGGCAAAAACAATTGCCAATAGGCTTCGCCCCAGCGCTGCAACAATGCGCCAGCCTTGGTGCTCCACGCTTCATGCGCGCGCAAAGGGTCAAGGTCGGGCGCGCGCCAGACCAGCGCCGCCATCCGCTTTTGGGTGTCCTGCGCCAGCGCCAGCGCGCCAATATGGGCCGGCTCCAGCCCTGGAAAGCGCGCGACATGCGCCCAATGATCAATCCCGGCAAAAACGAAAGTCGTCAGGCGGGCATTCCATTCTTTGGTGAAGGATGCTGTTTGATCCCAGCTTTCCATATCAACGCCTCTTGCGCTTGTGCGATTCTGTCACGCCCGTCATACAAGATTATGCTGCATTGCACAATAAGTCGGCGCAAATGTGATCGCAAAGCTCAGGCGCGCACCAAAGCCAATTGCGCCACATCAATGCGCCCCGTTCGAAAGCCCGCTTCGCAATAGGCCAGATAAAACCGCCACAAGCGATTGAAGCGCTCGTCAAACCCGAGCGGCGCGATCGTCCGCCAAGCGCTTTCAAAGCGGTGGCGCCATTGCGCCAGCGTTTCCGCATAAGACCGGCCAAATTGCTCCAATTGGGCGATCTTCAGGCCGTTATGAGCCGTCACTTGCTGCAGGCGCGAAATCGACGGCAACATTCCCCCGGGGAACACGTATTTTTGGATAAAATCGACGCGGGCGCGATAGCCTTCGAACAGATCGTCGCGGATCGTGATGATTTGCAACGCCGCGCGGCCGCTGTCGCGCAAACATTCGGTGATCTTGGAGAAATAAGTCGGCCAATAGCGTTCGCCGACCGCTTCGAACATTTCGATCGAGGCGACATGATCGAATTTGCCGCGCAAATCGCGGTAATCGCGCATTTCGATGCTGACCTGGTCGTTCAGGCCGGCCTTTTGAATACGCGCCCGTGCAAAAGCGTGTTGTTCGTCACTGATGGTGATCGCCGTGACGCGGGCGCCGCGCTCTTTGGCGGCATATTCGGCAAAGCCGCCCCAGCCGCAGCCGATTTCCAGCACATGCTGGCCGGGTTTTAAGTCCAATTGATTAGCGAGCGCGCGATATTTGTTCGCTTGACCTGCCTCAAGGCTTTCATCGGCTGTTGAAAACAACGCCGAGGAATAGGTCATCGACGGATCGAGCCATTGCGCAAAGAACGCATTGCCAAGATCATAATGGGCGAGAATGTTTTCTTTCGAGCCTTTGCGGGTATTTTCCCGTCGCAGATGGCCGAGCAAATTCAACAGCGATTTCAGTCCCCAGCCGCGCGCGGCGCGGCCAAGCGCGTCGAAATTGTCCGAACAAACCGCCAATAATCCCGGCAGATCCGGGGTGTCCCACTCCCCCAATAGATAGCTTTCGGCAAAGCCGACATCGCCGCTGGCGAACACGCGATCGGCGAGCCGCGCATCGCGCACGAATAGCTGCGCTTCGCCTCCGGGCTCTGCGCCGACGCAATCAAAAACCCGTCCATCCGGCAGATGTAAAATCAGCCGACCGCGCAGGATGCGCTGGGCCGCCCCCACCATGGCGTTGAGCGCCAATGATTTACGCTTGGGCGCGACGCGATTTGGTTCGTTACTTTTCATCACCCACTCATATCCGCATCGAAGGCGCAGGTTTTAAGGCATTGATCCGCATAGACGCCGATCATTCCGCTTCAGCCGCTGTGACAGATGGCCACAGGGGGGCAGGCTTGGGATGGTAACGCGCGCCGCGCCGCCAAATCCACAAGGCGTGCCAATGAATACCGACCAGCACATTGATCGCATTGGGGCCGAGCGACAGCGCCATTTGCGCCAGAAAAGCCGTCGTGAGCGGCGCGCGATGGCCGATCAGACTGGCGCTATGGGCGCGCGCGCCATCCCTCCCCCATGTGTCGACTTTCAGGCTGAAATGCGCGTCCGGCGGCTGCAGGCGAAAACGATAGCGCCCCTCGCGCGGAAAAAACGGCGAGACGTGAAACGCTTTCGGGGCGTGATGGCGCGGCGCGTCCGGCGCCAGCCGCGCTACGTAAGAATGCCGCTCGCCGAAGGTGTTGCGCACCTCATATATCACCCCGCGCACGACCCCGCTGGCGTCCTCCCCAAAATGCACGGTCAGTGGATTAAAGGCGCGACCGAGAATGCGTGGAAAGCACAAGGTTTTGACGCTGCCCGCGATCTCGAGCCCGATGCCACGCCATTGCGCGCGCGCCCAATCTTTCAAGCCAACGCCGCGTTGGTCGCCATGGTCGCGTTCGTGAAAGCTGATCAAGGCGGGGCGGTTGACGCCAAACCACGGATGGGTGCGGTCGGCCGCCGGAAGCTGGTCAAGATCGATCAGGATTTGCGACAACCGCTGGCGAAAGCCGCGCCGAAATGGCGTAAAGCGCGTATGGGCCGTTAGGCCGCGATAGCCGATGACCGCCGGTCGGCTGCGCGCGCGCTCAGGCGCCGTCATGCAGGACCTCGCCGCGCTCGAGCGCCCGCCACGGCTGGGATTGCAACGGCGCATCGTCAAATTGCCAAGGGATCTCGCCGCCAAGCGCCAAGGCGGCGCGCAAGCCCGATTTCAGCCCGTCTTCGTGAAAGCCAAAGCCGAGCCAGGCCCCGGCAAAATGAATGCCGCCGCGCCCTTGCAGTGCTGAAAGCTGCGCCTGGCCGGCGAGCGCTGCTTTGTCGAATTGCGGATGGGCGTAACGATACCGCCCAAAAATCTTCGTCTCTTCGATTGGATCAACCGGGTTCAGCGTCACGAACAAGGGATAAGCGCGATCGATATTCTGCAACAAATTCATCCAATAGCTCACCGTCACCGCGCCCGTCGGATTGGCGGCGATGTTCCAAGACGCCCAGGCGCTGCGGCGCAGCGGCATTAGCCGCGCATCTCGGTGTAAAACGACGTCGTTCTCCGCAAAACGGATGCCGTGCAACGCGGCGCGTAAATCGGCGGGCGCATTTTCGATCATGCCCAAAGCTTGGTCAGAATGACAAGCAAAGACAACCGCGTCGTAATAGCCGATCTCGCCGTCTTTGCCGAACAAGGTCGCCCCGCCTTGCGGTTCAAAGCGGGCCCTGACGACCGGGTGATCGACTTTGGCCCGCGCGCCCAAGGCCGCGCCAATCGCCGCCACATAACTGCGCGAGCCGCCGACCACGGAGCGCCAAATCGGTCGATCGATATGCATCAATCGGTGATTGTCGAAAAATCGCAGAAAACTCGCCGCCGGGAAATCAAGGATATCGTCCTCCGGCGTTGACCAGATCGCCGCCCCCATCGGCAGAATGTAATCGCGCCGAAAGCGGTCGCTAACGCCAAGACCCTCAAGATAAATCCCCAGCGTTTTGCCGTCGACCTTGCCGCTGCGCAGATCGCTGCGCGCCTGCGCGTTGAATCGGGCGACATCGCCGAGCATTCCCAAAAACGCTGGATTGAGGAGATTTCGCCGCCAGGCGAAGACCCCGCCAATGCCGACGCTCGACCATTCGCGCCCTTCGCCGCGCGAGACGCCAAAACTCATGTCGCTGGCATAAGTCTCAATGCCCAGATGGGCGAAGAATTGCGTCAAATTGGGGTAATTGTGAGTGTTATAGACGATGAAGCCGGTGTCGACAGCGATTTTGACGCCGTCATAATCAATGTCGACGGTGGCGCTGTGGCCGCCTAGCCGCGCCGCGCTTTCGAACAGCGTGACGTTGCGCCGGTTGCGCAGCGCCCAGGCTGCCGACAGGCCAGACACGCCCGCGCCGATAATGGCGATTTTCATGAATGCTCCTGTGGTGGAAGAGGAATTACGCGACGCTGGCGGCGGAAATCTGCGCGAACGCTTCAAGCGCCCGCGTCCGCGCCGCGCTGTGATCTAACAAGGGGCGCGGATAATCACGGCCTAGCACGATCCCGCAGCGCCGGGCGAGCGCCTCGTCCTCCCAGGGCGCGTGTAAGAGATCATGGGGAAGAGCCGCCAATTCAGGAACCCAGCGGCGCACATAGGCCCCATCGGGATCGAATTTGCGGGCTTGCGAGACCGGATTGAAAATCCGGAAATAGGGCGCCGCATCGGCTCCCGACCCAGCCACCCATTGCCAGGAGGCGGCGTTATTGGCGAGGTCGGCGTCAACCAGGGTGTCCCAAAACCATTCTTCGCCCGAACGCCAATCGATCATCAAATCCTTGATCAGGAACGAGGCGACGATCATGCGCACCCGATTGTGCATCCAGCCGGTCGTCCATAATTCACGCATCCCGGCGTCAATGATCGGAAAGCCGGTCTTGCCGCGCCGCCAGGCGCGCAGCGCGGCGGGATCGTTCCGCCACGGAAAGGCGTCAAATTGGGCGCGCCAATTGGCGACCGGCAGATCAGGGCGATGATGCAGGAGGTGATAGGAAAACTCGCGCCAGCACAGTTCCTTGATGAAATGCTCGCCATCGGCGGCAAGGCTCGGGTCAGCGGCGATTGTCGCGAGCGTGCTCGCCAGCACCCGCTTGGGCGAGATTTCCCCAAACCGCAAATGCGGGGAGAGGCGCGAGGTCGTCCACTCGCCCGGGCGGTTGCGCGCTTCTTTGTAATCGCGGATCGGTCCTGCGAGAAAATCCGCCAATAATTGGCGCGCGCCGACGGCTCCTGGGCGCCAATTGCGGCGCAAACCGCCAGCCCAATCGGGCGCGTTCGGTTCGAGCCCGAGATCATCGATGGAGAGGCTCGGCGGCGCGGGCGGCGGCGTCTGCCGAGGCGGGGGGGCGTCAAGCTGGGTCGCCAACGCTGGCAGGAGCGGCGCAATGGCCCGATAGAACGGCGAATAGACTTTAAAATCGCCCCCGCTTTGCGTTTTCACCTCCCAAGGTTCGACCAAGAGCGCGGCGTTGACGCTGCGCGCTGCAACGCCTTTCGCCGCGAAATCGGCTTTCAAGTCGCGGTCGCCGGCCTGACCCCAGGGCTCAAAGCGTCGCGCCCAGAAAATGTTTGTCGCGCCGATTTCATCGACCAGATCCGGGATGACGTCACGCTCACGCCCTCGCCGCAACACCAGCGGAATGCCTAAATCGGCGAGGTCGTTTTGCAAGGCGCGCAAGGACTGCGCCAGCCACCAGCGCGCCGCCCCGCCCAATTTGCGCGCCTCAGCGGTTTCGTCATCGAGCACATAGGCGCCGATTACCCGCCCGGCTGAAGCGGCGGCGCAAAGACCCGGATGGTCCTCGACGCGCAGATCATTGCGAAACCAATAAAGCGCGATCGGGTCTGTTTGGGCCATGCGACGTCTTTACGCCTTTGCTATAGCGCTGGATCACCACCACGGCCTATTCGACGCGATCGGGCGATTTCTGACCGATTCGGTAAAAATCGGGCGCGCGAGGGGCTTGTTCAATCGGCTTTCCGCGCGCATTTGCCTCGCGTCAAAGCGCGCCTCGATTGCAGGGCGCGCCACCTACGGGACTTGATTTCATGGCCAAACCTACGCCGGAAAACGCGCCAATTGAGGTCAACCCTCTTCGCCAGAATGGTCCCATCGGCTGGTTTCAGCGCTCTTTGGTCGCCGGCATCATCGTTTTTGCGCCAATCGGGATAACCATTTGGGCATTGTGGAGCTTTGTCGACTTCGTCGACACCAGCGTCCAAGATTTACTGCCAATGGGCTTGAAAAATAGCGACGGGTCGTTGCCATTTTGGATCCCGGGATTTGGCTTGATTAGCGCGATTGTCTTGTTGACCTTGCTCGGATCGCTCGCCACCAATGTTGTTTTCCGGTTTTTCTTGCGGCTTGGCGAGCGGATCGTTGACCGCGTGCCGTTGGTGGGCGCGATTTACGGCATTCTCAAGCAAGTTTTCTCCTCGTTTGGCGGCGGCGCCTCGAAATCCTTCAAGGAAGTCGTGCTGGCCCCGTTCCCGCATGAAGGCGCGTGGGCGATTGGGTTTGTAACCTCGGAAAGCAATGCGGCGATCGACCAGGCGATCGGGCCAGGCAAAATTGGCGTATTCGTGCCGACAGTTCCTAATCCGACGACCGGCTTTTTGATCTACATTGAACCCGAGCGCTTGCGGAAATTGGACATTCCGGTCGAGGACGGGCTCAAAATGGTGTTGTCCTTCGGGATTGTTTCCAAAGAGGTCGAGGCTCAAGCCGCTCCGTCGCCGACGCGATAATCCTTGCCAAACAGCAAGGCCAAGCGCAGCGCGGCTTGCGCGCGCGGCGAGCCAAGGCGCGGGTCGACCGCCAAGAGCGCGCGGCAATCGCGGTCGGCGATTGCAATCAGCTCACGATGCGCCCATGGATCGGCGAAACGAAACCGTGGCGCCCCGCTTTGCGCCAAGCCGAGCACGTCGCCCGCACCGCGCAATTGGTAATCCAGCTCAGCGATGGCAAAACCGTCATCGATCCGGCGCAACGCGTCAAGCCGCTGCCGCGCCATGTCGGTCAGCGGCGGGTGATGCAATAGAAGGCACATTGAGGGTTTGGCGCCGCGCCCCACCCGTCCGCGCAATTGGTGCAATTGCGACAGGCCAAAGCGCTCGGCGTTTTCGATCACCATGATGGTGGCGTCCGGATTGTCGACCCCCACCTCAATCACCGTCGTCGCTACCAGGATTTTGACCTGGCCATCTTTGAACGCCGTCATGGCGTCTTGGCGGGTTTTTACCGGCATTTTGCCGTGCGCCAGGCCAACGCAGGCCCCGAAGATCTCATTGAGTTGGGCAAAGCGCGCTTCAACGTCCTGGATGGCGTCATCTTCGCTCGCCGCGATGGCCGGACAGACCCAATAAATGCGTTCATGGCGCTCCAGCGCTCGCTCGATGGCGGCCAGCACGTCCTCGATCCGCTCGATTGATACGGCCCGCGTCGTCACCGGCGCACGTCCCACCGGCTTTTCGGGCAGGATCGAAACATCGAGATCGCCAAACGCGGTCAGCGCCAACGTGCGCGGGATCGGCGTTGCGCTCATCGACAGCACATGCGCGCTCTGGGCTTTTTCCTGCAGTTTTTGGCGGTCGCCGACGCCAAAGCGATGCTGCTCGTCGATGATGACCAGCCGCAAATCGGCAAAGCGCACCGTCTCTTGAAACAAGGCATGCGTGCCGCAAACAATGGCGTAACGCCCATCGGCCAGCGCGTTTTGGATCGCAGCGCGCTCCGCTTTCGGCATTTTCCCGGACAACAACCCGCAAGCAAGACCGAGGGGCGCGGCAAAGGCGCTGACGCTCGTCCAATGCTGGCGCGCCAACAGATCAGTCGGGGCCATCAGGGCGCTTTGCCCGCCGGCTTCGGCGACATGGATCGCGGCCATCGCCGCCACCAAGGTCTTCCCGGCGCCGACATCGCCTTGCAGAAGCCGCGCCATCGGTCGGGTCAAACGCAGATCGGCGATGATCGCCTCGACCGCCTCACGCTGGCCGTGCGTTGGCGTAAAGGGCAAAGCCGCGAACGCTTGGGCGACGAAAAGCCCTTTCGGCGCGATCGGCGCGCAGGTTTTCTCCAGACGCTCGCTGCGGCGCTGGGTCATCTGCATCTGGCGGGCGAACAATTCGTCATAGGCAAGGCGCTCGATCGCTAAAGCGCGCGCGGCCGGCTCGACGCCGTCGGGCATATGCAAGGCCTTAAGCGCGGCCAGGAAATCCGGCCATTGCCGCTCGCGCAGCAAATGCGGATCGATCCATTCGGGGCTCGCAGGCGCTGCCTTTAACGCCGCCAAGGCGGCGCTGATGGCCCGACGCATCGCCTTGTTGGTGAGGCCCGCGACAAGGCCATAGACCGGCTCGAGCAAAGGCGGTCGCGCTGGCAAAGCCGGGTCCAGCACATGGTCAGGGTGGGCCATTTGCCGCTCCGGCCCGAACGCCTCGATCACCCCGCAGACCAACCGGCGCGCGCCAATGGGGAACAATTTCTGCAATAGGGCCCGCTCTGCCCGAAAAAAAATCAGGGTCAGAAAGCCGCTGTCATCGCGCAGCCGCACCCGATGCGGCGCTTTGGCCGTTGGCGGCGGCAAATAATGATCCACGATCCCCTCGAGCATCACGGCTTCGCCGATCGGCGCGGCAAGAATCTGCGGGCACAACATTCGCTCGATGATCCGATGCGGCTGATGGGCGATCAGATCGGCGATACGCGCGCCGCCGCAGGCTTTTTCGACCAAGGGAGCGGTTTTGGGCCCGAGCTTGGGCAAATGTGCAATGGGTTGGTCGAGCAGCTCCAACCAAGATGCTTGTTTCGGCGGGACAGACGGGGAGGCTGCAGGCATGACCGCAGCGATCGATAGGGGCGAGGCTCAATTTGGGCAAGGAAAGACTGGCCTTGCTGGCGCGCCTCGGTTACCCAACGCGAGAATTCAACGAAATCGACCAAGGACCGCCCCGATGACCCACGATGACCGCGTCAAGAAATTGCGGTTCCGCGCCTGGCGGCGCGGCTTTCGCGAACTCGATTTACTGATGGGGGCGTTCGCTGATCAGCATTTGGCGCGGCTTGATGACCAGGGTCTCGATGCGTTTGAGGCCTTGCTCGGCGAGAATGATCAGGACGTCTATGCCTGGATTATTGGTCAAAGCGAGCCGCCGGCGCCATTTCGCACCGAAGTGTTTGACTTGATACGCAGTTTTCGGTTCTTCGCCCGCAACGCGCTGGGCGAACAAGGCGGCTGACGCGACCTGTTGCGCCGCCGCCGCGCCTATTTCCCTTTTTCGCAAGACCAAATTGATTCCGACATGATCGCCCCGCATGCCCTTGCCCGCCTCGCCGAAGCGCCGGGCGCGCTCGACGTCTACGATTGCCCGCGCGGGATGGATGCGCGGTTGGCGGCCGCTGTGGCGGCGCAGCGCGGCGGCTTGGTTGTTTTCGTCGCGCCGGACGCTGGCGCCCTCGTCGCGTTTGAAGCCGCTTTGCAGTTTTTCGCGCCCGACCTGCCGCGGGCCCAGTTTCCGGCCTGGGATTGCATGCCCTATGATCGGGTCTCGCCGAGCCCCGAGGTCGCCTCGCGGCGCTGCGCCGCGCTCGCGTGGCTCGACGCTTTGGCGCCGACGACGCCGGCGGTGTTGATCATTGCGGCGGGCGCACTGATGCAGCGGACCCTGCCGCGCATCATGCTGGCTTCGGGCGCCCTTGGCGTGCGTGCCGGGCAAGAGCTGTCGCCCGAACGGTTTCGCACATTTTTGGAGACCAATGGTTATGCCAAGACGGGTGCGGTGCGCGAGCCTGGCGATTACGCCTTTCGCGGCGGCTTGATCGATTTATTCCCGCCGGGCGCCGCCAATCCGGTGCGCCTTGATCTCTTCGGCGATCAAGTCGAGGAAATCCGCGATTTCGACCCGGAGACCCAACGCAGCATCGGCCAGCGCGCATTTTTGGACCTTGCCCCGGTCAGCGAAGCGCTGATCACGCCACAGACTCAGCAAAATTTCCGCCGCCGCTTCCTCGAAGCCTTTGGCGGCGAAGCCGGGCAGGACCCGATGCTCGATGGCGTCAAAGCCGGCGTGCGTCGCCAAGGCGTTGAGCATTTGCTGCATTGTTTTTACGACGAACTCGCAACGCTCGCCGATTATCTGCCGCCGCAAACGGTGTTTTTGCTCGATCCGCTGGCGCGAGCGGCGATGGCCGATCGCTGGGCGCAGGCCCAAGATTCGTTCCGCACCCGAAAAGAAGCCAATCCCGGCGCGCGGATCGGCGCGGTGGACCGGCTTTATCTGGACGCCGCCGCGATCGATGCGCTGCTTAGTCGCTTTGCCTTGCGCGCCTTGCATGCCGAGCCGCCACAATCCGGTCAGCCGGGATTGTCGCTACAGGCGCGGCGCGGCCGCGATTTTGGACCCGAGAGGGCGGCCGGCGGCGCGGTGTTTGACCATTTGGCCGGCCATGTCGAAACTCTCGCGGCGCGTGATCGCCGCGTCGTCGTCGCGGCATGGACCGAAGGCTCGCGCGAGCGCTTGGGCCATGTCCTCGCCGACCATGGCATGGAAAATTTCGCGCCGATCCCGGATTGGCCAAGCTTTGCCGCCGGCGGCGCGCAGCGGGGTGTGGCAATTCTCCCGCTCGAACAGGGCTTTGAGGCGGCCGACCTTGCCGTCATTTCCGAGCAGGACATCCTTGGCGATCGCCTGGCGCGGCCGCGCAAGCGGCGCAATTCCGCCCGGATGATCGCCGAAGCGGCCGCTTTGTCGGTCGGCGATCTCGTCGTTCATATCGATCACGGCATTGCCCGTTATGACGGGCTCAAGACCCTGGACGTGCAAGGCGCGCCGCATGATTGCCTTGAGCTTGGCTATTCTGGCGGCGACAAATTGTTTTTGCCGGTGGAAAATGTCGAGCTGATCTCGCGCTTTGGCGGGGAGGGCGAAGACAGCCAACTCGATCGGCTCGGCGGGACCGCCTGGCAGACCCGCAAAGCCCGCGCCAGGCGCAAATTGCGCGACCTTGCCGTGGAATTGATCAAGATCGCCGCCGAGCGCGCCCTGAAGACCGCGCCGCGCATCGATGGCGGGGAAGGGGCCTTCGAAGAATTTTGCGCTGCATTTCCCTACGACGAAACCGAAGATCAATTGGGCGCGATTGCTGACGTGCTGGAAGACCTTGGCGCCGGGCGGCCGATGGATCGCTTGATCTGCGGCGATGTCGGCTTTGGCAAGACCGAGGTCGCCTTGCGCGCCGCCTTTATCGTCGCGATGACCGGACGCCAGGTGGCTGTGGTTGCGCCGACGACCTTGCTCAGCCGCCAGCATTACAAGACCTTTTCGACGCGGTTTCACGGCTGGCCGATGAAAGTGCGGCAATTGTCGCGCCTTGTCGCCGCCAAAGACGCCAGTTTAACGCGCGAGGGCCTCAAATCCGGCGATATCGACGTGGTGATCGGAACGCATGCGTTGCTGGCCAAGACCATCGGCTTTCGCGATCTCGGTCTGTTGATCATCGACGAAGAACAGCATTTCGGCGTCAAGCACAAAGAACGCCTGAAAGAATTGCGCGCCGACGTCCATGTGCTGACCTTGTCGGCAACGCCGATCCCGCGCACGTTGCAAGGCGCTTTGTCCGGCATCCGGGATCTGTCGCTGATCGCCACCCCACCGGTCGATCGGCTGGCGGTGCGCACCTATGTGAGCGCCTTTGACCCGGTGACGATCCGCGAGGCATTGCTGCGGGAACGTTTCCGCGGCGGGCAGAGCTTCTTCGTCGTGCCTCGAATCGCCGATCTCGACGACATGGAAGTTTTTCTTAAAACCCAGGTCCCCGAAGTCAAAGTCGTCAAAGCCCATGGCCAAATGCCTGCAACCGAGCTCGAAGACATCATGACGGCCTTCTATGAAGGCGAATATGACGTCTTGTTATCGACGACGATCGTTGAATCGGGTCTCGACATCCCGCGCGCCAATACCTTGATCGTGCATCGCGCCGATTTGTTTGGCCTTGCGCAGCTTTATCAATTGCGCGGCCGGGTTGGGCGATCGAAATTGCGCGCTTACGCCTATCTGACAACGCCCGATAAGCAATTATCGCCGGGCGCCGAAAAGCGCCTCACTGTCTTGCAATCGCTCGACAGCCTCGGCGCCGGCTTCATGCTGGCGAGCCATGATCTTGATATGCGCGGCGGCGGCAATCTGCTGGGCGAAGAGCAATCGGGCCATATCCGCGAGGTTGGCGTCGAGCTTTATCAGCAAATGCTGGCCGATGCGGTCGAAGCGCTAAAGACCGGCGATGCCGGCGCGGTGGCGGCCGAAGAATGGTCGCCGGCGATTTCGGTCGGCGTCGCCGTGCTGATCCCGGAAAGCTATGTCGATGATTTGGGCGTGCGTTTGGCGCTCTATCGCCGGCTGTCGGGGCTGCAATCGGACGCCGAGCGCGAAGCCTTCGCCGCCGAATTGATCGACCGGTTCGGCCCCTTGCCGGAGGAGGCCGCCCACCTCATCGCCATCGCCGCGCTCAAAGGGCTCTGCAAGCGCGCCAATGTCGCCAAATTGGATTCAGGGCCCAAAGGCGTTTCGCTGAACTTCCGCAAAGAGGGTTTTCCGGACGTCGCCGCTTTGGTGGGCCTGGTGCAGCGGCGGGCGGGCGATCTGCGCCTGCGTCCCGACGGCAAATTGGTCCAGATCGGCGAGGCGCCGCGCCCGGCCGATCGCTTGCGTTTGGCGCGCGGCCTGCTGGAAACGTTGTGTGGGTTGTTGCGCAGCTAGTGGTTCGTTCCTGACA
>DHHV01000086.1:0-264 GCA_002403455.1 Hyphomonadaceae bacterium UBA4763
TCAACAAGCCAGCCCCGGCGGCGACCATCAGCCCGATCACCGCCAGGACCAAAAGAACCACAGGGGCCGCTGACGGCTTCGGCGGCTCAATCGGGAGCGCGTCGGCTTGCTTGCGCAGATTCTCGCGAACAGTGCGCAAATCGGCGGCGGGGTCGAAGGGCTTGGCGCGCGGCGGCGCGTTCGTAGGGGCGACGGGATCAGCAAGGTCGATGGCGTCAAAAGGCGGCGGGCCGGGATCGGGCGGGAGGTTTTGCTGAGGCGGGG
>DHHV01000086.1:573-5007 GCA_002403455.1 Hyphomonadaceae bacterium UBA4763
GGAGGTTTTGCTGAGGCGGGGACGCTTCAAGTTGCGGGTCGGCGGGCGGCGCAGAAATGACGGGCCGCAAGGTCGCCGCGTCTGCATTATCTGTAGCGAGCTCTGGCGCAGGGACAAGCGCCGGCGCGACGGGCGTGGTCGTTTCGGAAAGGCGCCGCTCGATATCGCGCAAAATCTCGGCCGTGCTGCGGGCGGCGGCTTCGATCCGCGGCGTCGGCGCTGCGTCATTCGCGCCGGCAAGGATGGGGCCGGCCTCGTCGCCATCCAGCGGAACGGTAACAGTCTCGGCACGTTCTTGCGAGGTGAGGATCGAGGTCGCGATGTCGAGTTCCGGCTTGATGATCACGCTCGGCGCGACCGGCATCGGTTCGGCAGTGAGGAACAAGGCTTTTTCCGCCGCGCGCCGACGCACCAGCGCGTCAACGACAATCGTGCGGCCATGCACCTTGGCGCGGCGCCACGCGTCCATGGCGGCGGCGGCGCCGAGATTGTCGCCCTGATTGATCCGCGCCAACACCTCGCTGCCCTGAAAGGCGCCGAGACCGATATTGGCGGCGAACGACACCAGCGCGTCGAATTGCGGCTGAGTGAGCGGCGCATAGACAATTTGCGCCACGGTCTGCTCAACAGCGTCGAGATCATAGCGCAGCAGCGCCTCGGCGTCGTCGCGGCTGATTACGGCATCGGCGCGCGCGGTCTTGGTGTGGCCATAGCCGATCGTCCAGCGATCCTTGCCGATCCGGGCCGCGCGGGCGCGAAAGCCTTCAAAGCTTTTGATCAGGGCCAGGCCTTGGGGCGAAATCCGCCGGGTCGCCGTCATGGCTGTCTCGTTTCGACGCGCACGCATTATTGCGCGTAAAAACAGAGCAAGAAGAAGGCCAAAATGCGGGGCGGATCAGCGCAATAACAGGCTCGCCAAGCCCAATAACAAGAAAAACCCGGTCAAATCGGTGATGGTCAGCACGAAAACGCTGGAAGCGACCGCCGGGTCGGCGCCGGCGCGCTTCAGCCCCAGCGGCACCAAAATGCCGGCAAGCCCCGCCGCCAAGAAGGTGCCGAACATGGCGGCGAAGATGACGCCCGCCAATTTCCAATCGCCAAACCACAACATAGAGATGGCGCTGAGCAAGGTCGCAAAGAGCAGCCCATTGCTGAGCCCGACCAGGAATTCGCGAAACACCGCGCGTTTGCCGGTCGCTTCGTTCAATTCACGGGCCGCCAGCGCGCGCACCGCGACCGCCAAAGCCTGCGCGCCGGCATTGCCGCCCAACGCCGCTAAGGTCGGCATCAGCACCGCCAAGGCGACTTTTTGCTCAATCGTCTCGGCGAACAACGACACCACGATCGAGGCGCCGATCGCCGTGCCCATATTGACGAACAACCAAGGCGCGCGCGCTTTGATCGCGCCAAAAGCGGTGTCGCCGACCTGGCTAACGCCATGCAAAGCCAACATGTCTTCGGTTTTTTCATCGCTGATAACGTCGACGATGTCATCGACGGTGATCATGCCGACCAGCCGCCCGGCTTCGTCGACGACGGGCGCCGACGCCAAATGGTATTTGCGAAACAAATGCGCGACGTCTTCTTGGTCGGTCTCCGGGTGGACGATGACGGCAGGCGGCGCCATCAGCTCGCGCAAGGTGACGTCACGCTTTTGCCGCAGCAATTGCGACACCGCGATCGCGCCGATCGGAGCAAAGCGCGGATTGACGACATAGACCTCAAAGAACACGTCCGGCAGGTCTTCGGCCTGGGCGCGCAAATGGTCGATCGTCTGGCCGACCGTCCAATGCTCCGGCGCGGCGGCAAATTCACGCTGGGTAAGGCGCGCGGCGGTCTCTTCGTCAAACGCAAAGCTTTGCTCGAGCGCGCTGCGGTCGGCCGCATCGGACGCTGCGATGGCAAGGAGGCGCTGCGGCTCTTCCAAATCGGCGAGGATCAGCGATTGGTCATCGGATTCGAGCGGTCGAATGGCGTCGGCGAGGACCTCCGGCGCGATCTGCTCGACGATGGCGGCGCGCACATCGCTGGTCAGTTCAACAAGCACTTCGCCTGGGATGCGGCCATGAGTGATTTCAATCAGCGCGTGGCGCAGATCAGGGCTCAAATATTCAATGACATCGGCGATGTCGGCGGGGGGGCCGGCGCGCAGCAAACGCCGCAGCAACGGATCGTCGCGATCGGCGACTGCGCCGATAAACTCGGCGATCAACGCCGTATTGACGGCCATTGTCGATTGCGCCGCAGCGGGCGGGGTAGTGTCGTCTGGCTCGTTGGGCGCGGTCGGGTCCATGCGGCGTCATCGCCGAGGATGCGCGCCTGCGCAAGACGTCAAACGAACCGGCTTCAATTGCCTGACCTAACTATTGCTTGGCTGTCATGGTTCGCGATGTGTTTTGCTTCTAGGAGCCTGAACCAGAAGTTCGTCGGAAAATGGGGTCAAGCGTTTAGCGAACTTCTGGTTCAAAATGGACACTCTAACTCATTGATTTCTATTGTAGCTTTGAGTCTGAAATTCGCTCAGAGCACGCCACAATTATCGGGCGAATTTCAGAATCGCCACACTCGGCACAAATGGTCAAATCCCAGCCCCCGCCGTTCGATCGAAATATCCTCGCACCTGCAACAACACGCCGGCTTCAAGGCCTTCTGAGCTGCGGCGATCAGCTTGTGGATTGGCGTTTGTCGAGGGCCTCCCGATCTTTCAGGACAGGCGGGCAAAAACGGCCCGTCGATGGAGGAGATCATGAACGCCAACAAATCGCTCGAAACGCCCAATTGGGTTGCTTCGCACATCAAAGAGGATGGATGTAATTGCGCGCCGCTCGCCGCCGTGGAGCACGGCGAACGCTTTGCGGAAGCGGAAAATGACGTGGCTGTGGCGATACTGGCCGAAAAAATCGCCGATCGCGCCTGAGCGTTAACGGCGTTAACGCAGCTAAAAATTGCCTATTCGCGGCGCAAGGCTTCGATCGGATCGAGGCGCGCCGCGCGGGCGGCCGGCCAAAAGCCAAAGAACAACCCGACTGCGGCCGATACGCTGAAGGCAAGCACGATCGATTCCGGCGTAATCAGCGCGGTCAATTGCCCGGTCGGCGAACGCGCGGTCAGGAACTCAACGAGCTTGGACATGCCTATGCCAAGCCCGCAGCCGGCTGCGCCGCCCAGCACCGACAGCAGAGTCGCTTCCAGCGTGAATTGCCACATCACAAAGCGCCGTTTGGCGCCGAGCGCGATGCGCAAGCCGATCTCGCGCGTGCGTTCGGTGACCGAGACCAGCATGATGTTCATAATGCCGATGCCGCCGACCAGCAGCGAAACGGCCGCGATTGACGCAAGCAAAATGCCGAACACCGCGGTTGCTTCGGCTTGGGTTTGCGCAAATTCGGTCAAATTGCGCACCTGGAACGGATCGGCCGAGCCTTCGCGCACGCGCTGCGAGCGGCGCAAGATTTCGGTGGCTTGGGCCTGCACGGCGGAGAGGGTTTGCGCGCTCGAGGCTTCAATATAGATCAGGTCAACCGCGCCCGCGTCGGTCGCCGACCGGCGCCCGACAATGCGGCGTGCGGCGTTCATGGGGATGATGACGGTGTCGTCGCGGTCCTGGCCAAAACCCGACTGGCCCTTGGATTTCATCACGCCAATGATCTGCATGGGCGTTGAGCCGATGCGGACGTTCTGCCCCACCGGGCTGTCGTTCGGGAACAATTCTCGCGCCACGGTCGCGCCGATGACGGCGACTTTCGCGCCGGTGCGTCCCTCGCGATCGTCGAAAAAGCGTCCCTCTTCGATCTTCCAATCATTTGCCTCGAAGAAGGCGGGCGTCGAGCCCTGCACTTGCGTGCCCCAATTGACGCCATTGGCGACGATCTGGGACTGGCCGCGGATGGCCGGCGCAATGGCGGCGGCGTCGGTCAGTTCTTTTTGCAGCGCCTCGACGTCTTTTTCGGAAAGGTTTTGACGCACCCCTGTTTGTGTGACGGTGCCGGGGCGCCGGTCAGCCCCCGGAAAAACGATCATCAGATTGGCGCCGAGGCCCTGGATGGCGTCCTCAACCCGTTTTTGCACGCCTGCGCCGATCGCCAGCATGGAGATCACGGCGGCAACGCCGATCACGACGCCCAGCGCGGTCAGCCCCGAGCGCATCGGATTGGCCCGCAGCGCCGTTAGGGAAGAAGCCACAAGATCCCACGCGCGCATCAGCGGTTCCTTTTGTCGTCGACCAATTTGCCGTCGCGAAAGCTTAACACCCGGCGGGCGCGCTCGGCGACGCCCGGATCGTGGGTGACAACGATGATCGTCAAACCCTGGTCATTCAGACTGTCAAACAGCGCCAAGATTTCTTGCCCAGTTTTTTGGTCGAGCGCGCCGGTCGGCTCGTCAGCCAGGAGGATCGACGGGCGATTGGCCAAAGCGCGGGCAATCGCGACGCGC
>DHHV01000086.1:5314-5917 GCA_002403455.1 Hyphomonadaceae bacterium UBA4763
GCGGGCAATCGCGACGCGCTGTTGCTGGCCACCGGACAATTGTGTGGGGCGATGGCCGGTGCGCTCGCCAAGGCCGACGGCGGTCAGCATATCGCGGGCGCGGTTCCGGCGCTCTTTGGCCGGCAAGCCCTTGTAAATCATCGGCAATTCGACATTGCCGAGCGCGGTCGTCCGCCCCAACAAATTGAAGCTTTGGAACACAAAGCCGATATGATTGTTGCGGAATTCAGCGGTCTTGTCGGGCGACAAGGTGGCGACATCCTGGCCGGCCAGGAAATACTGCCCCGAGCTTGGCCGATCGAGCGCGCCGATTAGGTTCATCAGCGTTGATTTACCCGAACCGGACGGCCCCATGATGGCGACATATTCGCCTTGGTGGATGTCAAAGCTGACGCCGGCCAGCGCATGGACAGTTTCGGCGCCCATGACATAATCTTTGCGAAGATCGCGGATGGCGATCAGCGGCTCGGTTCCGGTTTGCGTGGCGGCGACCGGCCTGCTTTGGGCGCGCGGGGCGCGAGCGAGCGACAGATTGAGCATCCGCTTAAAACCGCCCAAAGCCGCCGGGGCCGCGCGGCGGGGTCGGCGCCGCCGTCGCGGCCG
>DHHV01000150.1:0-4805 GCA_002403455.1 Hyphomonadaceae bacterium UBA4763
GGCGAGCAGCACGTTCATGTGGCCTGGCATCCGCCCGGCGACCGGGTGAATGGCGTATTTGACCTCAACGCCTTCATGTTTGAGCTTGTCGGCCATTTCTTTCAGCGCGTGCTGGGCCTGCGCCACCGCCATGCCATAGCCCGGCACGATAATGACCTTGGAGGCGTTTTTCATGACAAAGGCCGCATCGTCGGCCGAGCCGACTTTCACGGGGCGCTGTGGGCCGCTCGCGGCGGGGCCGGCGGTCTCCCCGCCAAAGCCGCCCAAGATCACCGAGAAAAATGACCGGTTCATGCCTTTGCACATGATGTAACTGAGAATCGCGCCGGAGGAGCCCACCAGCGCGCCGGTGATCAACAGCGCGACATTCTCCAGCGTGAAGCCGAGCGCCGCCGCCGCCCAACCCGAATAGGAATTCAGCATCGAGACGACGACCGGCATGTCGGCGCCGCCGATCGGGATGATCAAGGTGACGCCGATCAAAAAGCTAAGGCCGATAACGATCCACAGCATCATGCCGCCGCCATTGGCCGCGCCTTGCGACATCGCAAACGCGACGATCAGCGCGATGATGGCGCCGCCAATGGCGATGTTGAGCAAATGGCGCTGCGGCAACAGGATCGGCGCGCCGGACATGTTGCCGTTCAGCTTGGCGAAGGCGATCACCGAGCCGGAAAACGTAATCGCACCGATCGCGGCGCCGAGCGACATTTCGATGCGGCTGATCGCTTTGATCTGGCCATTGGCGTCGGTGATGTCGAAAGCTTCCGGCGCAAGGAAAGCGGCGGCGGCGACAAAAACGGCGGCGAGGCCAACCAGCGAATGGAAAGCGGCGACCAATTGCGGCATTTGCGTCATCTGCACGCGCTGAGCGATCACCGCGCCTGCCCCGCCGCCGACCGCAACGCCCGCCAGGATAATGCCGATGGTGACCGCATCGAGCCCGCCGCCGCTGTCGCCGCCATGACCAGCGATCAGCGCCAAGGTCGTGGCGATGGCGATCGCCATGCCGATCATGCCATAGCGATTGCCTTGCTGGCTGGTCGCCGGGCTCGACAGCCCGCGCAGGCTCAAGATGAACAACACGCCCGAAACAAGATAGAGCAAGGTGGCGATGGAGGCGTTCATGTAGTGAACCTATTCAAGAAGTCGACTCAAAATAGAATAACGAGGCGCTTAGTCGTCAGCGTTCCTTCTTTTTATACATCGCCAGCATGCGCTGGGTGACGAGGAAGCCGCCAAAAATATTCACCGCCGCCAGCGCCACCGCTGCCCCGCCAGCGATTTTGGCGCCCCAGGGCGCGCCGGCGCCGCCAAAGCCTTTGGCCGCAGCGGCCAAAAGCGCGCCGACAATGATCACCGAGGAAATGGCGTTGGTCACCGCCATCAGGGGGGTGTGCAGCGCCGGCGTGACGCTCCACACCACATAATAGCCAACGAAGATCGACAGCGCGAAAATCGCCAGGCGGAAAACGGTCGGATCGACTTCCATAAGGGCGTCCTTGTTGCAATCGAGGTTAGAGGGCGGCTTGCCCCGGCAAAGCGGTCATCGCCATGGCGCGGATGATTTCATCCTCCCATTTCGGGGCAAGGCTCGCCGCCTCGCCGGTCAACAGGGGGGCGAGATTGAACAGGTTCTTGGCGTAAAGGGCGGAGGCGTCGGCGGCGATCCGCGCCGGCAAATTGGTGAAACCGGCGATTTTGACGCCATTGACGTCGACCACTTCATCGGGCCGCGACAGTGGGCAATTGCCGCCTTGCGCGACCGCCATGTCGACGATCACCGAGCCCGGCCGCATCGCGCGCACCATCTCCTCGGTCACCAGCACCGGCGCGGGGCGGCCCGGGATCAGCGCGGTGGTGACGACGATGTCCTGCTTGGCGATATGGGCGGCGACGAGGGCGGCTTGCTTGGCTTTATACTCGGCCGACATTTCTTTGGCGTAACCGGCCGCGGTTTCGGCCTGTTTGAATTCCTCGTCCTCGACAGCGATGAATTTCGCGCCGAGCGAGGCGACCTGCTCCTTCGCTGCCGGGCGGACGTCCGTCGCCGAGACAACCGCGCCAAGCCGGCGGGCGGTGGCGATCGCCTGCAAGCCGGCAACCCCTGCGCCCATGATAAACGCCTTGGCGGCGGCGACCGTGCCGGCAGCCGTCATCAGCATCGGAAACACCCGACCATAGAGCGCGGCGCCCTCGATGACGGCGCGATAGCCGGCGAGATTGGCTTGGCTCGACAATGCGTCCATGGCCTGGGCGCGGGTGATGCGCGGCACGCGCTCCATGGCGAGGGCATGCAGGCGGCGCGCGGCGCAAGCGGCAATGAATTCGTCGGCCGCATAGGGCTCGAACAAGCCCACGATCAGCGCGCCTTCCGGAATGGCGGCGAGCGCAGCGGCAGAGGGGCGGCGCACGCAAAACAAAGCTTGCGCGCCATCGAGCGTGGCGGCCGGATCGCCGCCCAAGGTGGCGCCCGCTTCGGCAAAAGCGGCGTCGGTGACGCCAGCCTGCGCGCCGGCGCCTGCTTCAACGCGGCAGGAATGGCCAAGGCCGATCAGCTTTTTGACCGTTTCCGGCGTCGCCGCGACGCGGGTCTCGCCGCTGGCGCTTTCTTTGAGCACGGCTATGCGCATGGGAAAGCTCCGTTCATTCTGACATCGGGCGAGGGACGCTGAGGCGGGCGGCTCATCCGAGGAGGCCGATCACCCATTGGGCCAGCCCGCCAACGCCAAGCACGAGAAGGCCAAGACCGCCAAAAACGACATACCAGATCGCCCCGCGCCCCAAGAGCGCGCCGGCAATCAGCGTGCCCGCCAAAGCGGTCAAGGTGGCGATCGGCCAGGCGATCCCGGCGCCAAAAACCATGGAGAGGATCAAGACGCTCGCGCCGACCAAAGCGCTGACCCACATGGTGGCTGTCATAAAGCCGTTCCAGGTCTTTTTCTGCTCGGCAATATCCATCGCGCCGCGATGATAGGCGCCGTCGGCGGCGTGATCGGACGAATGGGCGGCGGCCATGGGCAATCCTTCGGTCAAGTCAACACACGCCGCAGCGGGCGTGATTAAGGAACGATTGGCGCGCTTATTCGACGTTCGTCGCGTGCGGTCAAGCAATTGTCGTCGACCGCCGGCGGCGGGCGCTGCGCAAAACCGTGAGCGCGCGTCAAAGCGCCCCCCAATCGGTCGCCGCCGCAAAAACGCGCGCCGCGTCAGCGATGTAATCATGCGACAGCGACACGATTTCCGGCATGGCGCTTACAAACCGAGCACGACCTTGGCGATGATATTGCGCTGGATCTCGTTGGAGCCGCCATAGATCGAGGTTTTGCGGTAATTGAAATAAATCGGCGCGGCGTGATGGGCGTAATCAGGCCCGACCGGAAAGATATTGCCGCCTTCTTCGGGAAACGACCGAAAATCCGGGAAACCATAGCCCGCGACCGCCTCCAGCGCCAATTCGGTGACGCGCTGCTGAATTTCAGTTCCCTTGATCTTCAGGAGCGAGCTTTCCGGCCCCGGTCCATGGCCGGCTTGTTCCGACGCCAAAGTGCGCAATTCGGTCATTTCGAGCGTCGCCAGATCGATCTGCACCTGCGCAAGCTTCATCGCAAAGGCCGGCTCGTCGAGCAGCGGCGCCCCGCCGACCGGCTCGGCCAAGGCGATCTGCTTGACCCGCTCGATGGCGCGCTTGGAGCGGGCGACGCCGGCAATGCCGGTGCGCTCATGCATCAGCAGGAATTTGGCGTAGGTCCAGCCTTGGTTCTCCACGCCGACGAGGTTTTCGACCGGAACTTCGACATCGGTCAGCCAGGTTTCATTGACCTCGTGGCCGCCATCCATGGTGATGATCGGGCGCACTTCGACGCCGGGCGATTTCATGTCGATCAGCAGGAAGGAAATGCCCTCTTGCGGCTTGCGGGCGTTCGGATCGGTGCGCACGAGGAAAAAGCCCCAATCCGCCAAATGCGCCAATGTCGTCCAGGTCTTTTGGCCGTTGACGATATACTTGTCCCCGCGCCGCTCAGCGCGGGTTTTCAAAGCCGCAAGGTCAGAGCCCGCGCCCGGTTCCGAATAGCCTTGGCACCAGAAATCCTCGCCCGACAAAATGCGCGGCAAGAACCGCTCTTTCTGCGCCGCCGACCCAAACGTATAGATCACCGGCCCAACCATGTTGACGCCGAAGGGCAGGATCGGGGTGGTTTCCGCCCGGGCGTTTTCTTCCGACCACAAATAACGCTGCGTCGGGCTCCAGCCCGGCCCGCCATACTCCACCGGCCAGGCCGGCGCGACCCAACCTTTTTTGCCGAGGATCTTATGCCAAGCGAGCAGGTCCTCGCGGGCCATGTCTTCGCGAAACGCCTTGCCGCGCAGATGCAGCGGGAAATTCTCGGCGATGAAGGCGCGCGCCTCGTCGCGGAAAGCAAGGTCTTCGGGCAAGAAATCGAGATTCATGGCGCATCCTCCGCGATCTTTGTTTCAAGCATAAGCGCGGATTGGCGCGGGGCAAGGCCCCAAACGCGGCGTCATCCAGCAGATTTTGCTGCAGCTTAGGCGGCGATCCCGGTGAGTTTGGCCAAATAGCCGCGCAAGCCGCTCGCCCGGATGGGCTGTTTGGCCATCGACAGTAGCGAGACGTCGCGCGCTTCCCAATTGTCGTCCGGGTCATAGACAATTGCCTGTAGAATATTTGGATCGTCCCGATGTCGCAGATCGAGATGCGCGACGATGGCCGCGTTAACAGAGCTTGGTTCTGGCGTAACCAAATCCAACACCAATTGGCGTTGCCCCGACAGCCGCACCGCATA
>DHHV01000150.1:5116-5389 GCA_002403455.1 Hyphomonadaceae bacterium UBA4763
CCCCGACAGCCGCACCGCATAATCGAACACATGTTCGCTTTCAGCGCCCTGCAGTTTTACCTTTCGCCGCACGCTATTGCCGAACATTTGATTCAAGTCTTGGTCAACAGTTGTTTTCAAGCGACTTTTAGGTCGCGTCTCGAGCTTTCTGATTAAGAACTCCGCCGCTTCGCGGGTGGCCTCAGCTAAAACAGCAATCATGGCGGGGATTTGCGCAAGCGGAACTGGTCTCGCCGCCAACCATCCCCCGCGATCGGCCAACAAAACACGCCG
>DHHV01000047.1:0-261 GCA_002403455.1 Hyphomonadaceae bacterium UBA4763
GCCCGCGCTGATGGTTGGGTCGGCCTATCTGGCGGCCGAGCCGGGAGCGGCGCCCTTTATCCGCGTCGGCGACAGCGTCGTCGAGGGCCAAACCGTCGCCATCATCGAAGCCATGAAGGTGATGAACCAGATCGCCGCGCCGCGCGCTGGGCGCGTCACGGAGATCTTCATCAAAGACGGCCAACCGGTCGAGTTTGGGCAAGCGCTGATGGTGATCGCGTGAGCCAACCGATCAAGAAGATCCTGATCGCCAATCGCGGC
>DHHV01000047.1:570-11020 GCA_002403455.1 Hyphomonadaceae bacterium UBA4763
TCCTGATCGCCAATCGCGGCGAGATCGCCTTGCGCGTCTGGCGCGCTTGCCGGGAATTGGGGATCGCCACCGTGGCGGTGCATTCCGAAGCCGACAAGAACGCCATGCATGTGCAATTATGCGACCAGAGCGTCTGCATTGGCCCCGCGCCGGCGGCGAAAAGCTATCTTCATATCCCAGCGATCATCTCGGCGGCGGAGATTACCGGCGCGGACGCCATTCACCCGGGCTATGGGTTTTTGTCGGAGAATGCCCGCTTTGCCGAGATCGTCGAAGCGCATGGCATTACCTTTATCGGGCCGCGCCCGAGCCAGATCCGCTTGATGGGCGACAAGATCGCCGCCAAAACCGCCGCCAAAAGCGTCGGCATTCCGGTGGTGCCGGGAACGCCGGGCGGGGTCGGCCAAGAGGACGACGCGCTGATCGCGGCCGAGGACATCGGCTATCCTGTGTTGGTGAAGGCGGCGGCGGGCGGCGGCGGGCGCGGCATGAAAGTGGCGCGCAGTTCGGATGAATTGCGCCAAGCTTTTTCAACGGCGCGGCGCGAGGCGCGCGCGGCCTTTGGCGATGATTCGGTCTATCTGGAGCGTTATCTCGATCGTCCGCGCCATATCGAGATCCAAATCGCCGCCGACACCCATGGCAATGTCATCCATTTGGGCGAACGCGATTGCTCCTTGCAGCGCCGCCATCAGAAAATCTGGGAGGAAGCGCCCTCGCCGGTGATCGACGCGGCCGCCCGCGATAAAATCGGCGATGTCGTCTGCACGGCTTTGCGGCAATTGGGCTATCGCGGCGTCGGCACGATCGAGTTTCTATATCAGGACGGCGAGTTTTTTTTCATCGAGATGAACACCCGCTTACAGGTCGAGCATCCGGTTACCGAAATGGTCACTGGCGTTGATCTGGTGCGCGAGCAAATCCTGATCGCGCAAGGCGAGACCTTGTCGCGTCGGCAAGAAGACATCGCGTTGCAAGGCCATTCGATCGAGGTGCGGGTCAATGCCGAAAATGCGCTGACCTATGCGCCGTCGCCCGGCAAGATCACGCAATTTCATGCGCCGGGCGGCCTAGGGGTGCGCTTTGATTCGGCGATCTATGCCGGTTATTCGGTGCCGCCGCATTATGACAGCTTGATCGGTAAGCTCATCGTCACGGCCGATAATCGGCGGGCGGCGATCGCGCGGCTGCAGCGGGCGCTCGGGGAAATCTCGGTGACCGGGATCGAGACCAATTTGCCCTTGTTCAACGATTTGGCGCGCGACAGCGATATCATCGCCGGGGATTACACGATCCATTGGCTGGAGCGCTTTTTGGCCGCCAAACGCGCCGCTTTGGGCATGGCTTAGTCTGATTCTGACATGTCGCGCCGCATCTGGTCGGTAGAGCATATTCTCAGTCTTTATCGGCGCGGGCTGTTTCCGATGGCCGATGCGGCTGACGATCCGCGCGTTTTTATCGTCGATCCGGATCAGCGCGGGATTTTGCCGCTCGAAGACTTTCACCTGCCGCGGCGCCTCGCGCGCACCATCCGGCAGGATCGTTTTGTAGTGACGCTGGATCAGGCCTTTGCACGGGTCGTTGACGCTTGCGCGGCGCCAGCCGCCAATCGCGAGGTCACCTGGATCAATGCGCCGATCCGCGACATGTGCGATGCGCTGCACGCAGCCGGCTGGGCGCATTCGGTGGAAGCCTGGGCCGATGGCGAATTGGCCGGCGGGCTTTATGGCGTGCGGCTGGGCGGCGCGTTTTTCGGCGAAACGATGTTTTCGCGAGCGACCGATGCGAGCAAAGTGGCGCTCGCCCATCTCGTGGCGCGGCTGAAACGGAGCGGGTTTTACTTGCTCGACGCCCAATTCATTACCGCGCATTTGGCGCAATTCGGCGCGGTCGAAATCTCGCGCGCCGATTACCACGTGCGGCTCGAGGAGGCGTTACGCCGCCCAACAAGCTGGCCAGGCGGGCCGGTTAGCTTGTCCGGTCACGAGGTGATGCAATCGATCGCCCAAACGTCATAGACCGGATGCTCCACGCCATTCAGGCCTGGGCTTGAGCCAAACATCCAGCCGCGAAATACTTGCGTTGCGGGCGGCGCGGCCGTCTCTGTGCGGCGCTTGGGCGGCTGATTGTCGATCTCGGCATAGACATAGACTTCCGGCGGATCTTCCGGCGGATGTTTGGCGCAGGCGCGCACGCGCACGACCAATTGCCCAAATTGAGCCGGTTCATCCAGCTTGGCGCGGAAATCCGTGGTGCGGCCAGTGACCTTATCGAGCCCGCGCAGGATGGCGATCGCGCCGGGCTCCAGCACGCGGGCAGGCGCTTGCGGCTCTTCGGCGAGCGGATCGAGGCCCTCGTCGAGCGGGGAGGGCGGCGGCGGGGCATTCGGATCAAAAGCCGGCGCTGCTTGATCCACCGGCGCCGGGACCGGCTCCTGCGATTGCGCGAAGGCAAACGCGCCGACAACAAGGCACATGGTCGCGCCCGCCAAAGCGGCGCACACAAAGGAATTAGGGCTCAAGGTCTGATCCTTCCGCCGCTGGCGCATCGCCAGAACCGCCGCTAAGGCCTTGTCCGGCGAATTGGCCGAGCAAGGTCAGGAGGTCGACGCTGCCGCGCGTTGAGTCGAACGGATCGCCTGGCTGCAAGAATTGGTCCTCGGCGCCGGGGTCAATCGCAATATAGGCTCCGCCCAACAGGCCGTCGGCGGTGATCTTCGCCACCGAATCAATCGGGACATTGACCTCGCGCTCGACCGCCAAGGTGGCGATCGCCTCATAGGTGGCTTGATTAAGACCAAGCGCTGCGACCGTGCCGACTTTCACGCCCGCGAGGCGCACATCGGCGCCGACGCTGAGGCCGCTGACATTGAAAAACCGCGCTTCCAAAGGATAGGTCGCCCGACCAGTTCCCGGCGCGCCGCGATTGATCGCATAAGCGAAAAAGCCGGCCGCAATGAGGAGGACGATCGCCCCGACCAGAGTTTCAAGGCCGTCGCTTTGGCTGTCGCTGCGGGTCATGGCGCCCGGTCCGGCGCTTGGTCTGGGACCCACGCTTCATAATCGCCCGTGGCGGCGGCGCGCTGGCCGGTTTCGGCGAGGCTGCCCGGCGGGCGATAAGCGTAAGGCGTGCCGGTCAGATTGGGCTGATGCGGCTTTTCCCAGACGCGCGGGCGATAATCGCCGTCGCTTGGCGGCGCATCCAGCACGTAATGCAGCCAGCCATGCCATTCGGGCGGGATTTTGGAAGCTTCGGCATAGCCCTTGTAAATGACGTATCGGCGCTTGCGATTGTCGCGGCTGGGCTTGCGCTCCTCGTAATATTGATTGCCGAAGGCGTCTTTCGCGACGAATTGTCCGCGCCGACGGATGTCGAACAAGGCGCCAAGGGTGGCGCCGCTCCACCATGCAAAGATCTTGTCGATCACGTTTCCCTGCCTTTTGGCGCAAACCCATATCGCCGAAGCGATGGCGCGTTTGCGCCGCGCTATTGAGTTCGCCATGCAATCATGGCGCGGCGAAGGCAGGTCTTAACGGGCTTCGCGCCAGGGCTCAATCCTCTTTGCGGCGTTGGTTGCTCACGCGAAGGGGGCTGGCCCGGCCGCGCTTTTGGTGTAGGCAAAGCACATGCGCATTCTAGAATCTCATGAGACTGTCCCAAGACCCAGCGGCGCGTTCTCCGTCTGTGTCTATTGCGGGTCTTCACCGGCGGCGCCGTCGGCGCATTTGGCGCTGGCCGCCGAGCTAGGCCGCGCGATCGCCCAAAATGGCTGGCGTTATGTCTATGGCGGCGGCGGATTGGGGCTGATGGGGGCGGGCGCGCTGGCCGCCCATGATTCCGGCGGCGCGGTGCTGGGCATTTTGCCGCGCTTCCTAGAGCAACGCGAGCCGCCGCCCGCGCATATCCCCTTGCTGCGCGTTGACACGATGCACGAGCGCAAATGGCTGATGTTTCGCGAATCCGACGCCTTTGTCGTGCTGCCGGGCGGGATCGGCACATTGGAGGAATTGGTCGAGGTCACTTCCTGGATGCGGCTCGATCTGCATAAAAAGCCGATCATCGTGCTGGGGCGCGCTTATTGGACGCCGTTTTATCAGCTGCTCGATCATATGACCGAGGCGCGCTATATGCCGGCCGGCTTTACCGCGCAGCTGCCCTTGGCCGACAGCGCGGCCGAAGCGGTGGATTTACTGCGCCTGGCGGCCGAGGCCGTGCAGGCGCCGGAAGCGGCGCAATGAGCCGGGCGATCGTCGCGGTCGCGCAAATTGGCTCGGTCTTGTTCGACACGCCCGCCACGTTGGACCGGCTGGAGACGCAAGCGCGCGAAGCCGCCGGCGGCGGGGCCCGACTGGTTGTGTTTCCCGAGGCTCTCGTCGGCGGCTATCCGAAGGGTGTTGATTTTGGCGCGCGGGTCGGCATGCGCTCGGCCGAGGGGCGCGATTGGTTCCGCCGCTATTACGAAAGCGCGATCGATATTTCGGGGCCAGAATGCGCGCGGATCGGCGCGCTGGCGCGCGAATTGGCTCTGCACGTCGTCGTCGGCGTGATCGAGCGGAGCGGCGCAACGCTCTACTGCACCTCATTGGCGTTTGACGCGAGCGGCGAGATCGCCGCTTTGCATCGCAAATTGATGCCGACGGCGATGGAGCGGCTGATCTGGGGCATGGGCGATGGCTCGACCTTGCCGGTGATCGAAACGCCGCTCGGGCGGCTTGGGATGGCGATTTGCTGGGAAAACTACATGCCGATGCTGCGCATGGCAATGTATGCGCAAGGCGTGGAACTCTACTGCGCCCCGACCGTCGATGACCGCGACAGCTGGACGGCGAGCATGCGCCATATCGCCATGGAGGGGCGGTGCTTTGTGCTCTGCGCGTCGCAATATTTGCGCCGCAGCGACGCGCCCGCCGATTACCACCCGATCCAGGGCGAAGCGCCCGAAACCGAGCTGATCCGCGGCGGGTCAATGATCGTCGGGCCGCTCGGCCAGGTGCTAGCCGGGCCGTTATTTGGCGCAGCGGGGGTTTTGGTGGCCGAGATTGATCGGCTAGATCTGGCGCGCGCGCGCATGGATTTTGACGCGGTTGGCCATTATGCCCGCGCCGATGTATTTCAGCTGAGCGTCAACACCGCGCCGCAGGCGGCGGTCGCTTTTATTGGCGGGTCAGAAAGCGAAGCCGATGGCGCTTGATATGTTGATCGGCGAGCGCCGCAGCGACTTGTTGATGCACTGCCAGTTTAATGGCTTGTGCGCCTCACGATGGCGCAAATGACGTTGCATTTGGCGGCGCAGGACGACAAAGCGGCGAACGAGTTTTGGTGAGTTGTTGAGGGACGCGAAATGACAAAGCGAATGGGCCTGCGGGTGGCGGCGTTTGGAGCGGTCGCGCTCGCGGCGTTCTTCGGCGGATGCGCCAAGGAAACCCCGCCAGCGGCGGGCTATACCGAGGAATTCGGCGCGCAAGTGCGGGCTTATCTGCTCGCCAATCCGGAAGTTCTGCAAGAAACCATCACGGCGCTGCAGGCAAAACAACAGGCCGAGGCGCAATCCTCGCAAGCCGCTGCATTGACAACTTTTTCCGAACAGATTTTCGCCAATAGCGCCGATCCGAGCGTCGGGCCGGCCGATGCGCCGGTCACGCTCGTGGAGTTTTTTGATTATCGCTGCCCGCATTGCCAGCGTTCGATGGAATATGTGATGGCGATCGCCGCCAACCGGCCGAATGTGCGGATTGTCTTCAAGGAATTCCCGATTTTTGGCGAGAATTCAGTGAATGGCGCGCGGGCGGCGTTGGCGGCCGGGCGCCAGAACAAATATCTGGAAATGCACCGCCTCGTTATGACGACGCCTGGCGAGTTGTCGGCCAAGACGACGCGCGCGATGGCCCAAAAATTGGGCCTTGACCTTGCGCAATTTGACCGGGATTTCGCCGACCCGGCGATCGAGGCCGTTATCAACGCGAATTTGGCGTTAGGCCAAGAAATCGGCGTCGAGGGCACGCCGTCCTTCGTGATCGGCGACAAGATTATTCCCGGCTTTTATCCCGATCAGGTCGAAGAGGCGATCCAGGCGGTGCTGTTGAAAGGCCCGGCCGAGCCGGCGCCCGTCGCGCCGTAATCGATCCTTATCATTTGCGCGCTGGTAACTCCCTTCGCCTATCGCATGGGGCTGTCCGGCGCTTTGCCGACCCAATCAAAAACAAAACGCAAGGGAATGATCCAGGCGATACCGGCAACGGCGAAATAAGCGATCTGCGCCCATACAGGCGCGGCGGCGAAATGCGAGCCGATGGTCGCCGCCGCCCAGACATAAACGCCGAGCCAGAGGATCAATCCGAGGCTTGCCAACAATCGTCGCGATTTTGCTTTCATCGGTTGTCGAGAGGACTTGGTCGCCCGTTAGATGCTTGACCCTGCTTGAAGTGAGGAGTGCATCATCTGGTCGGCTTGGGCGAGCCGCTGCGCCAAGGCGACAATCAACCCGCGCGTCGCTGATGTGCTGATTTGTGAAAACGCGAGCGCCAAGGCTTGGCCCTCATTGGTCATTAACATTTCAAGAATTTCTTCACGATAATCGCTGCTCGTTTCTTGAACGCCCGGAGCCATTTGGTCGATGCGATCCAAATCAACAAAGAATGTGCTGACAGGAACGTCCAACGCCCGCGAAATATCGAACAGACGGCTGGCGGAGATGCGGTTCACCGCGCGCTCGTATTTCTGAACCTGTTGAAAGGTGACGCCCAGTCGTGAGGCCAGCTGTTCCTGGCTCAAACCCATTTCATGACGACGCATTCTGACGCGAGAGCCGACATGACGATCGACAATGTTTGGGGCGATGTCTTCCATGAGCCTATGCCTAAACAGTCCATAGATTTATTCAAGGGCGAGCTAATGCACGATTTGTTTTTCCAGGCAACCCGTAAAAAAAGATGAGAATCGTTAACAAGAGCAACAATACTCGCCCAAAACGCGAGTAAATGGTCGGCGGCAAAGACTCCGGCGGCGCGGCGGCGACGACGCTGGGATTTGGCATAGCTTGGGTGACCCGGCCGTAAGGGTCAATGATCGCCGATAAGCCGCCAGAAGCGGACCGGATCATCGGAAGACCTTCTTCAATGGCGCGATAGCGCGCTTGGTTAAAATGTTGCGGCGGACCGGTCGTCACCCCAAACCAGGAATCGTTCGAGATATTGACAATCCAATCGGGTCGATCGGGCCCGCGCGGCGTCAACCCGGGGAACAACGCTTCATAACATATGAGGGGCGCGATGCGAACGCCATTTGCGAGTTGCAAGGACCGCGGGCGCGGCCCGGGCGTGAACCCGCCGGCGATGGCGGCAAAGCCTTCAAAGCCGATGGCTTTGAAGAGGCCCGACAGCGGCACGATCTCGCTGAACGGCACCAGGCGATGTTTGTCATAGACATGATCTAGACGCAGACCACTGTCGGAATTGCGCAACACCGCCAGGCTGTTGAAGGCGATCCCATCGCCATTGGCGTCGACATCGCGCCGGGTCGCGCCGACGATCAGCATGCGTGCGCCCAGCCGCTCGGCGATGCCATCGATCGCGACCGGGTCCTCGAGCAGTAAAGTCGGCAATGCGCCTTCCGGCCAGACGATGATCTGGGCGTCCGCCGCATTGGGGGCCTCGAGCAGCCGCAGATATTGCGAAATGACATTGGAGCGATTGTCGGGGCGCCATTTGTCGCGCTGCGAGACACCGGTCTCGCCAAGCGCAATGCGTTTGGACTCATCGATATCAGCGGGTTTCAGCCGATTGGCCCCCGCAATCCCGCCACCAACGAGCAAGGCGACCGCGCCGATGGCGAAGGCGATTTTGCGGCCAAAGCCGTCATTGCGCCCATCGGCAAGGCCGGCCGGGACCAAAAACACCAGCAGGGTGAGGGCTGAAAGTCCGTAAAGGCCAACATAAGCGGCCACTTGCGACATGGCGCCGCCGGCCGGCCAAATTGCGCCCGGCAAATGCCAAGGAAAGCCGCCAAAGGCGTGGCCGCGCGCAAACTCCGCCGCGAACAACCAAAAGCCGAGCCAGACGGCTTGTTTGGGGCCGCGATCGGGCCAATAGCGCGCCGCGATCGCGCCAGCCGCTCCCCAGAACAGCCCAAGCCCGGTCGCCATCGCTGCGACGGCGAAGGGCATGTAGATCGCATGCCGCTCCGGAGCGACGAGAAAGGCCGAGCCAATCCAATAGGTGCCGCCAAGGAAATAGGCGGTTCCAAAGCACCAGCCGCGCCAAAATCCGGCCCGCCAGCGGCGCGGCTCCTCGGCTGCCGCGCCGATTTGCCAAAACAACACCCACAAGGCCAGGACCAGCGCCGGCCACAGAAAAAACGGCGCATGCGCCAAATTCGCGGCGCCGCCGGCCAACATTGCCAAGAGCCCGGCTTTGGCGCCGCGCAGGCTGATGGCGCGCGCCCGCATCCGGCTGAGCGGCCCATCCGGCGCGCGGTCGATCTGTCGAAGCTCGCTCATGGCGCGCGGGCGTCCACTTTCGGCGCACGGCGCAAGCGCACCTGTTTGACCCGACGCGGATCGGCGTCCAGCACTTCGATATCGACCCCGATCGGATGACGAACGATTTCGCCCAATTGCGGCACCCGGCCCAGCAAAGCGATCACCAGCCCGCCGAGCGTGTCGACCGGCTCGTCCAGCTCGTCGAGCGCCATTTTGAGGCCCAAGGTCTCTTCGGCGGCGGCGACCGGCACGCGGGCCGAGGCGTCGAACACGCCGCCGCCGCGATCGGTCATCTGATCATCGCTTTCGTCATGTTCGTCTTCAATATCGCCGACCACTTGTTCGAGCAGGTCCTCGATCGACACAAGGCCATCGGCGCCGCCATATTCGTCGATGACGAGGGCCAGATGGATGCGGGTCGATTGCATTTTCAGCAACAGCCGCGAGAGGCGCATCGACGGCGGCACGAACAACAATTCGCGTTTCAAGCGCGCCAGCACGCGCTCAGAACGCCTCGCGTCGCCGGCGTGGCGGGCGGCGGCGATTTCCGACAATATGTCCTTGATATGCACCATGCCGATCGGGTCATCGAGCGTGTTGCGGCAGATTGGCAGCCGCGAGTGGGCGGCCTCGGCGAACAAATCGACCAATTCATCGAGCGTGGCGTTATGATCCACCCAGACAATGTCGGCGCGCGGCACCATCACGTCCTTGACCTGCAAGCGGTGAAAGGCCGCCGCTTTCTGAATCATTTCGCGCGGGCTGGCTTCGGTGACGACGCCGGAGGGGTCTTCGGCCGGCGCTTCGGGCAGACTGTCGAGCGCCGAATTCGTCTCGGTTTCGAGCGTGGGCAGCGCGCCTTTGCGTCGCAAGGCGCGATTGATCAGCGCGCCCCATCGGAACCGGCTGCGGGCGGGAAGGTCTGGGTCAGATTTCATCGGGGCTCGCGCTCAATCGCATAAGGATCGTTGATGCCTAATCGCGCCAGCACGCGCCGCTCGACGGCTTCCATGACGTCCGCTTTGGCGTCGTCTTCATGATCGTAATCGAGCAGATGCAGCGCCCCATGCACCACCATATGGGTGACATGATCGGCGAATGTCTTGAATTGTGCAATGGCTTCGGCTCGACAATAGGAAAAACCGATCGCGATATCGCCGAGAATACGCTGGTCCTCGCCCCATCCGGCCGGCGGCGGCGTGGCCGGAAAGGACAGCACATTGGTCGGTTGATCGATCCCGCGCCAATCGCGATTGAGCTGTTTCATCTCGACATCATCGGTTAAGAGAATGCTCACGGTGGCGTCCCTGACCGCCAATTCATTGGCGAGGGCGGCAAGCGCCGCCTCGATTTGCGGGGCGCCATAGCCCGCCGCCTCCCAGGATGGGCAATCGCTGTCGATATCGGCGGTAAGACTCATTCGGATCGCTCGGCGGCGTCGTAGGCGCGCAGCACGGCCGCTACAATGGGCTCGCGCTGGACGTCATCGGCGCGGAAAAAGGTCATGGCGATGCCGCGCACCTCGCTCAACAGGCCGATCGCATGCGAGAGCCCCGATTGCTGGGCGTGGGGCAAATCGATTTGGGTCGGATCGCCGGTGACGACAAGGCGTCCCCCGCGGCCGATCCGCGTCAAGGCCATTTTCATCTGCCCGCGCGTGGCGTTCTGGGCTTCGTCCAGCAGAATGAAGGCGTCCGCCAAGGTCCGCCCGCGCATGAAGGCGAGCGGCGCCACTTCGATGATCCCGGCGCTGATCTTGCGGTCAACATCATCCTTGCCCAGAAATTCGTGCAGCGCATCCCAGATCGGACGCATATAGGGATCGACTTTGTCTTCCAGCCCGCCTGGCAGAAAGCCAAGGCGTTCGCCGGCTTCGACGGCAGGGCGGGTGATGATCAACCGGCCGATCTGCTTGGCTTGCAAGGCGGCAACGCCGGCGGCGACCGCCAGCCAGGTCTTGCCGGTGCCGGCCGG
>DHHV01000016.1:0-561 GCA_002403455.1 Hyphomonadaceae bacterium UBA4763
CCCCACCCGGCCCGGCCGCCTTTTTTTGCCTGCGCCATTTCGCCGCATTCCGTTCGCCTCCGAAATGATCTTGATACGTTCCAAGAACACGGAGGCGATTTTTCCGATGACGCGGCAATGGAAAAGCTGGATCAGCGTTTTGGCCTTGACGTTAAGCGCGTGCGGCGCGGCTCAAACGCCGCCGCCGAGCGGTTTTGTCATCGAGCCGACAACCGGGATCGTCGCATCCATCTCAGGCCCGGAGGCGCTCCACTTAAGCGACGGGGTTGGGCTGCGGCTCTCCGGCGTCTATGCGCCCGACGCGGCGGATTTGCGCAAAGCCGCGATGCGCCAGCTGGAGGAATTGGCCTTGAACCGACAGGCGCATTTTTATGGCTTGGCGGGGGTCACCGACCGGCAGGGGCACGCGATCGGTTGGCTGGAAATCGAGACCGAGGGCGGGAAACGGTTCAGCGTCCAAGAAGAATTGGTGCGGGCTGGCCTTGCTTATGTGCGGGTATTTGCCGATTCGGCCGGGGCGGCCCCGCGCTTGCTCGCGGCGGAAGCCGAGGCGCGCGCGGC
>DHHV01000016.1:879-12855 GCA_002403455.1 Hyphomonadaceae bacterium UBA4763
AGCCGAGGCGCGCGCGGCGGGACGTGGGGTGTGGGCCAACGCGCCGATCTATGAAGCCGAGGCGCTCGAAGGCGGCGAGATGACCGGGTTCGCCCTGGTTGAGGGGGTGGTGCGCGATGCGGCGTTGGTGCGCGACCGCGTCTATCTCAATTTCGGGGCGGATTACAAAACCGATTTCACGGCGGTGGTTCGGGCCAAGGACTGGCCGGCCTGGGAGGCCGGCGCCAGTGATTTGATGGCGCTTGAAGGCCAAAAAGTGTCTTTGCGCGGCTTTGTTTCGCAGCGCGATGGTCCCTCCATGAGCTTGTCGGGGCCCTGGGATTTGGCGATCCTGACCGAGGGCGGCGCCGGCAGCCCGGATCGCCCTGCGGGCGATGCGCAATTGGCCAAGGCGGCGCCGTGAGGCCCGATCGTGCGAGGCGCGACCGCGTTCGCTTAGAGCGGCGGGCGAAAAAGTGGCGCCCGGCTTTTCGATCACCCGGCGCGACCAAACAAAGAATAAGAGCATGGGGAGATTTCGATCAATCGTCCCATGCTCTGGTTGATCAGATCGTCGACCAGGCGACGAGACCGATCAATATGCTCGCGGCGATCAGCGTCATCCAAGCGATCGGTCGGGCGCGGGCGCTGCGCGCCAAGAGCCCGCGCTCATTGCTCTCCAGAAAGGCCCCGCCCAACCGCATCGCAAGGCTTTCAGCGCCGCGCTGCAGCGCGCTTTGCGCCCATTGCCCCAGACGCAAGGTCCAGGTTGACATCGCTTGATAAAGCCCAATCAGCGCGCCGACGAGATCAACGGGCTCGGCGCGCGCCATCGGTCGATCGAGCCGGCGCCATGCGATTAACCCAAACCCAAAGACGCCCGCCAACACAATCAGCCGCTCGATCAGCGACGAGGCGGCGAAGGGATTAACCGGGCTTTGCCCCGGGGTTTGGCTGAGCAGCCATTGCGGCGCAACGCCCGCAAATACGCCAACCAGCGCCAGCAAGGTCAGCGCCAATAAGCGCCAATAATCGGCCTCGCGCGGTGGGCGTGGGGGCGAGGCGCGGAAAAACACCGCGCGCGTCACGCTCAACGTCACGACGACGACGACAGCCCCAAACGCCGCCCAATAGGCGCCGTCCACCCAGCCGAGCAGCCGCAAGGCGGCGCCGTCATGCTCCATGGCGGCGATGGCGAGGCTCTGGCCGACATGGCCGGCAAAGCCCGGAACCCCAATCAGCATCGCCGCGCCCAAACAACCAAACAAGGCCGAGATCGGCGCGCCCCGATAATGCCCGGACAAATCCGTCATTTGCGTTGTTTTGACCGACAGCGCTGGCCCAACCACCGCCAATTGCAGCAAGGCCAAGCCAAGAACGGTGCAAAACGCCAACGCTGCGGCGGCGTCACGACCGATCTCGGAGCCTTGGCCCAAGCTGGCGGCGATCAGGCAAAAGGCCGCTGCGCCGCCATAGGCGAGCCGCCCGCGCAAATCCGGATGCAAAGCGGCAAGGATCGCTGCGATCATCGCGCTAGCCGCCGCCCACAGGGTCAACAGATCCACTGGCGCGTTCAGGCGCGCCAGCAACGCCACGCCGCCGAGCGGCAGAAAGATCGAAATCGCTGGCGTTGACGAAAGGCCCGCCCGCATGGCTCCGCCGGCGACGATGTCGTGAAACGGCGCCAGCCCGATCGAGATGGCGGCAATCAGCAGCACCAAATTGACGGCGGCCGGGCTTAAATCCTGCATGGCGATCGTGCTCGCCGCGCCGGCGCAAGCCGCCAAAAAGGCGGTCGACAACAGGCCAAAGCCTAAAACGACGCCGCTGCGCAATTGGGCGGCGCGCGACCGCCCCCGCCATACCAGCCAGGCCGCCGCGATCCAGGCGGTCTGCCAATAAGCGACCAACGATGTCCAATCTTCGGTCAGAATGCCGCCGATCACGCCCGCCGCCAATAAAATGACGCCAAACCGCTCCCAAGGTTGCGGATCGCGCATCAGCGACAAAACCAAGGCCAACGCGCAGATTAATCCAGCCAGACCATAAAGCCATTGCTCAAAGCCAAAACTCGGTCCGAACACGGTTTGGCCGAAGACTTGATAGGTCTGAATATCGCCTGGCGATACGGCCAAAAACGCCGCCAGCGCCGCCAAACAGCCGGCGATGAAGAACCATCCGCCAAAGCGCGCCGGGATGAAGGGGCCCAAAACGGCTGTTAAAATCAAGATGATGGCGGGCTGCAGCAACAGGCTCATGGGCGGTCCTTCGCGCCAGCGTGGCCGGGCGCTTCGGCCTCAAAGCGCGGGCGCGTCGCATAAAAGCTGGCGCCGGCCACAACCAACGCGCCGCCAAGGCCGATCAAGACCCTCAGGCCTGGCGCGGCGTCCAAGCCGCGCCCGCCGCCCGCGCCCAGAAAATACCACCCAAGGCCAGCCCCGACGATGGCGGCCAAAATCAAGACGATCGGCGTCAACAGGCGCATATTCGGCGCTTGCGTCCATTCCCAAAACCGCGCGGCGGGATGAAGATCGGGCTCGCGCTTGGCCGTTTTGCGACCCCGGGCGGGCGGCGCGGCGGGCGTTTCGGTCACGTTCGGGCTCCTTTCGGCGTCATCGCGGCTCGAACAAGGCTTGTACGGCCAAGGCGACATTGCCGGCGATCAACGGGGTGATGAGGCACAAAATCACCGCAATAAAGGCCAGCCCTTGCGTGATTGCGGCGGCGATAGCGGGCGCGCCATGCGAGCGGCGGAAGGGCGGCGGGGCGGGCGCGCCGTCCTCAGGGACCAGCGCGCGCCAAGCCGGGGCCAAAATCGCAAATCCGGCCAAAGCCAGCCCTGCCGCGTTCATCAGCCATAAGGCGCTGCGCGTCGGCCAAAACGCTGCGCCCAGATCGCGCAAAGTCCATAACCCGCCCGCCCAGGCAAGGCCCGACAAGGCGAGCGCGCCGAGGCTCCAGGCGATGATCGTTGCCGGCAGACGCCGCGCCAAGCCGCCAAAGGCGTCGATATCGGTCTTGCCGGTTGCGCCCGTGATCACGCCCGCCGCCATGGCGACGACGGCGCCCGATAGCCCGCTCGACACCGCCAAAAACAGCCCGGCGCGCAGGCCCGGCTCGGTCCCCGACCAGATCAACGCGCAGGCGACATTGAGGCCCGCCATCGCGCCAAAGGCGCCGCGCGCGCCGGCATGGCGCTGCAGCCACGCCAAAATGGCAAGGACGAGCGCGGTAATCGTCGACCACCAGGAAAGCGCTTCTTGCAAGGGAAAGTCATAAAGCTCGGCCTGGAAAAACACGGCCGCATTGGCGTGCGCGCCCGCCAGACAGAAAATCACCGGCGCGACGAACACGACATAGGCAAGGCCGGTCGCGCGCTGCAGGCCGAACAGCCAAAAACAAAAGGGCGCGAGCCCCGCGGCGGCAAAACTGATGAACACGAAGGGCTGCAGCGCAAAATGGGCGTCCGTCGGCGCAATTCCCAAAATCGCGCTGGAAAAAAGGCCGAGCCCGCTCGCCCAAAACACCGCAAAAGCGAAACGCAAGATCGCCCGATTATCGATGCGGATGGCCAGCAGCAGCGCGGCGGCCAATGCCAAAGACAGCGGCCCCAACGCGATGGCGGCGCTTGATTGCGCCCAGATGCTCGCTTGCGCGCCAAAGCCGGCGAGGCAGGCGGCGATCATTGTGCGCAACGGGTGGGTGTCGCGGTTGATCCGACCCCAAATGCACGCAAATGCGATGATCGCGGCAAAGGCCAAAGCCGCCGCCATGCCGAGAAATTCTTTGATGTCGGATCGCTGAAACCGGAAATCGAGCAGATCGGCGCTCAAGCCCAAGACGGTCGCCGCCTTGGCCGGCTCAAACCACAGCCAGAAACAGACGCCAAAATGCGCTGAGCCACAGACGATCAGAAAAAAATCACGAATATCGGCTGATTTCTGCGCCAAAATGGCGATGGCGATCGCGGCGAGCGGCAAAAGCAGCGCCGCTTGGAAGGCGAGCGCGTCAAGCATGAAGCGACCCCCTCACCATGGCCGCAGCGCCAAGAGTTGAAAAGCGGCAAGAATGAGGATCGCCGCCGCAAAACCGGTATAAGGAATGGGTGCGCGGTTGATCATCTCGCGCCCGCGCGCGGTTTGCGCGAGCGCGCCTTCGGCAAACCGAAACAGGCTCATGGCGATCGCGCCAAAGGCGATGAACGAGACGCAGGCGCTCGCAATCGCAAAAGACGGGTGGCCGGCGCGGCGGATCGCTTCGCTGACCGACATCAGAGCGACGAACGGCGCCATCACCGGAAAACCGCCCAAAGCGATCGCGGCGCCGGCGAACAGGCCGAGCGCGGCCGGCGCGTGTCTGGGCGTCCGCCCCCATTCGAGCGGCAAGGCGGCTCCGCCGCGCTCTTGCGCCACAGCGGCGGCAAAAAGCGCGATCGCGCCGATGCCGGCCAGCACGGTGAGGGCGCGATATTCAATGCTCGCTTCCTCGGCCAAACCGCGCAGAAGCGCGATTTGCGCCATCGCCAAGCCGGCGAGGCTGACGCTCGCATAGGCGACCGCCACTTTCGCGGTGCGCGCCCCGTAACAGCGGACAAGGCCGACTACTGCGCCGGCAAAAGCGGCCAGCGTGAAGAATTGCAAGATCAGGCGCGACAATTGCGGCGCCAGCGCGCGCCCTGCCGCCAACGTCGTCTCGAACATGAAAATCGTCAACGCCGCGCCGACAATCAGCACACTGGCGCCGGCCATTGGCGAGGAATCGGCCGCCGCGCGGGCAAAGGCCCCGGCGCTCGGGAACAAAAATGTCAAGGCCAGACTGGCGCTCAAGGCGAGCATGGCGCCGATCGCTTGCGCCGGCGCAGCCCCGCTGGCGCTGAAGAGCACGCCAAGGCCCGCCAGCGCAAAGCCGGGGCCGGCAGCGAGGATCAAGGCGAGGCCCGCGCGCGCCGAATTGGCTTGCTCGCGCGCGCCGACCAACGCCGCAACGCTCATCAGATTGATCATCGCGAGGCAGAGCCGCAACAAGGGCGTGGCGGCAAATTCGGCCAACAGCAAAGAAGCGACGATGGTCGCAACGAGGCCAAGCGCCACGGCTTCCTGGCGCGGCGCGCGCTGGTTGATCACATAAAAGCTGTCGCGGCCGCTTAATCCGGCCGCCAAGATCGCCAGAATTGCCGCCAGACTGGCATAGGCCGCCGACGCCGCATCCGGATCGAAAAACGCGCTCAATCCCGCCAAGCCGCCGCCGATCGCCAAGCTGACCCGCGCGATCGGCGTTTGCAAAAAGCATAAAAGGCCCAAGGCGATCGCCGTCGCCAAGAGCGGCGCCAGACGCAATCCCGCATCGATTTCCGCCAGCGTCATCCAATTCATGCGCCCGGATCCTCGGGGACGAGGTTACCCGCCTCGGCGCGATCGGTATCGAGGCCTTTGCCATATTCGGCGACCCGTACCGCCAAGGCGGCGCCAATGGCGACCAAAGCCGCGCCGGCGAGGCAAAAACTCGCCAGCTCGATCGCGGAAACCGGTGCGCCGGGCGCCAACGCCAAGGCGCCCGCCGCCGCGAGCAATGCCCCGGCGCAAGCTTGCAAGCCGGTTTGCCGGCGATCGGACCCCGCCGCAATCGCGACGCAGAAAAAACACCCGGCAATCAGCATCGCCGCCGGAACCATCGCCCAGATCATGCGTCCCCCGCATCGGCGATGGATTGGGCGCGGGTGGAAAAAGCGTCCCACAGAATGGTGACGGCGCCCTGCATCGCCAAGGCAAGGCCAAAACCACGCAGAAACGGCGCGGCCTGGTCCCAGGCCAGGATCGGGATCTGCGCCCACCTATTGGCGGTCGCCGCGTTCAGCGCGGCGAGCCCGGCCTCGACCGGCGCAAACGCCCCCAGCGCGAGAAACGCGCCGCCGCTGGCGATCGTCGCAAAACCGCCTTGGGCGGCGGCCCGCACCGGCGGCGCATGGGCGCCGAACCCGAGACTGCCGATCAAAAAGGGCGTCCCAAAAGCAAGACCCGCCGCGAGCCCGGTGGTGGGCCCTGCCGCCAGCAATAACGCCGCCCCGCCAAGGCCTGCGGCAATCGCCAGCGCCGCCGCCCAGGCGCGCGCGCGGTCATGGGCAAAATCGCTCATTTGCGCGCGCTCGACGGACGGGCGTTGCGCGAGGCTTTCTCGCCGTGGCCGAGCAGATTGCTGACGCCGAAAGCGAGCCCGATCAGGATCAAGACAAGGATCGGCCCGCCGCGTTGCGCGATATATGCCTGCGGCGCTGGGGCAGGGAATGCGGACGCGTCGGTCGTCGCGATCGCCGCTGCTTGAACGCCCGCTTCGGGTGCTGCGGCGATCGCCCAAATCGCAATAATGCTCGCCCCAAGCGCGGCGCCGATCGGCGCCAGGCCCCGCACGGCGATCGGCCGCGTCAGCCGCCCGCCGCTGGCCGGTCCCCACAACACCCCACCGGCCAAGAACGACAGGCTTACGATCGCGCCAAATGCAAAGAACCCCGTCGCTTGATCGGCGCCCCGCAGCAAGACGACGGCCGCGCCGACGCTCAACGCCGCAGCGCCCAGCGCCAAGGCTGCCGCAAGCCGCAGCCGCGCGGTCGCGGCAAAGACGATTTGCGCGAGCGCCGCCGCGCCGATTGCGCCCAAAACGAGCCAAAGCGAAAAACTCATCCGCCACGCAATGGCGCCTGGTCCGCCATTCCCGCTTGTTTGGGCGCGATGCCGCTATGGCGCAGCATTTCGCTAAAAATTTGCCACAGGCTATTGCCGGCCACCTGTGCGCCCAGCCCCAGCCCTGCGAGCAACAGCCCCGATTTCCACTCCGGCGCGCGCAAGGCCGCGCTCAGGCCGATCCCCAAACTGATCGCGGTGGTCAGCAATTTCAATCCATGCGCGCGGGCATAGATATCCTCGGCGCGCACCCACAGCACCAACAGGCTAGCGAGCAGGCTGAGCACGACCAAATCCGCCGCCCATCGCAGCGCCATAGCGAGCGCCAGGACGACGGTGAACGGGGCGCTGACATCGACAAGGCTCATGGGGCCGCCTCTTGGTCGAGCGCGGTGGGCGCGAAGCGCGGCGCCGGAAAGTTCGGGAAAGGCGGCTGAAAGCTGCGGCGCGCAATCGCTTTGGCGGCGCCGAGGGCGATGACAATGGCCGTTACGCTCAGCAGCAAGGCGGCGCCGATCGTCGCCGGATGCGGCGCGGCGCCCAGCGCGATCAGCGCCGGCAAGGGCAGGCTGGCCGCCAAAAACCCGAGCACGCGATCCTCCCGCGTTGGCCCTTGGCTCAGCCGCCAGGTCCCCAACGCGCAAGCGAGCAGTAACAAGGACACCAACGCCACGATCACGACGCCCCCCCGGAGTCGGGCGCGGCGGCGACCGAGGCGCGCAACGCATGCACCCAAACGCCCTGGCGATCTTCGCGGGCGGCGAGCGCGCCGAACGACCCATGCGCCAAGGCGAGTTTCGGATCGTTCAAATCAGGCGGCGCCGCCGAAATCACCGACCATTTCGCGAGTTCCGGCGCAAAATCGCCGTCATTGGACCAAATCGCCGCCAGCGTCGCGATCAAATTGCCGTCCGCGCGCCGGGCAAAGCCATCGCTCACCCGTTTAACGGATGGCAGCGCATAAAAAAGCGGCGCTTCGGCGAGATCGAGCCATTTCTGCGCGCTGAAAAACACCCCAAATCCGATCAGCAAGGCCAGCCCGAAGCCAATCCACCAGACCGGCGCGAGCGCAAGGCCGATCGGGACGGCGCCGATCACCGCCAACCCAAACCACGCCAAGGCGCGGGCAAAACCCGATCGGCGTGCGACAGGAGCGGCTTCTGCGGATGACATCGCTGCCTGCCTTTCCTTGCCAAGTGCGAGCGCGCCGCTCCCGCCGCGCCCAGAATCGCGACCGTCACATTCTCTTTTAAGGCGTATCGTTAAGCCCTGAGCCTTGCAATCGCGCTGACGTAAAAACGCCCGCGCGGCGTCGCCCCCACCAGTGGTGGTGCCTTATCGATTTCAAACCTTTCCGGCATTGGCGCTTCGCCGCTGCAGCATGCGAAGGACCCGCCGCGCGCTGGTGCGCATCCCGTCGTCGGAGCCATTCGCCATGTCGAAGCCCATCTCACTCGCCCTTGTCGCCGCCTTGATCAGTATTGCCGGGGCAAACGCCGCCTTTGCCGGGACCTGCCCGACCGAGCACAAGCGCGCTGGCGCGCTGACCAGCGGAGAGACCATGCCAAAGGCCGTCACCGACACGGTGATTTCAGAAATCGACCTCGGCGCCGGTTACCAGATCCCCGGCCGGGCCTTCCGCCTGCGCCGCCTCGAGATCAAAAAAGGCGGCGTCGTGCCCTGGCACAGCCATGAAGCGCGTCCGGCCCATATCTACGTCCTCGCCGGCGAGATCCTCGAATATCGCAGCGATTGCGCCGTGCCGGTCCGCCATGTCACGGGCGATGTGGTCGCCGAGCAAGGCGCGGTGTCGCATTGGTGGAAAAACCAGGGCCGCAAAACCGTCATTCTGCTGTCAGCTGACATCCTTCCCCCTGCTAGCCCTGGCGACCGAAACATGTAATGCGGCGGCGCAGCGCGCCGGCCGGTCCGGTCGGCGCCGGGGGTTTTCCGATGGCTGTCGCAGGCTCGCCCGCACAAACGCCCAAAGGGCTCGGCGCCGCCGAGCCCTTTTCGTTCGCCGAAACGATGAACCTCGTCATCATCGGCTTGATGGCGTTTTTAACGGTCGTTGACCTGTTCGCGACCCAGGCTTTATTGCCGGCGCTGACCGAGAAATATGCCGTTAGCGCGGCCGAAATGGGCGTTGCGGTCAATGCAACGACGCTCGGCATGGCGGCGGCGGGGCTCTTGGTCGCACTGGTCGGCCAAAAACTGAACCGCAAATGGGCGATCGTCTTGTGCCTGTGCGCGTTGGCGGTCCCCACCGCCTTGCTGGCGCGCGCGCCGGATCTGGCGAGCTTTGCCGCTTTGCGCGTCGTCCAAGGCGTGTTGATGGCGACGGCGTTCGCCCTGACCCTGGCGCATTTGGGCGAGACCTGCCGCGCCTCGGCCTCGCCGGCCGCTTTTGCGGCTTATGTCACGGGCAATGTCGCCTCGAATTTGTTTGGCCGCATGTTGGCGATCGCTGCAGCTGATGGGCTGGGTCTCGAGTGGAATTTCTACGTCTTTGCGGCGCTGAACATTGCCGGTGGAGCGCTGGCCTTTGCAACGATCAGTCAGCGCAGCCAAGCCATGTCGTCGTCGGGCGCGAGCGCTTTGGCCGGCTTCCTGCAGCATGTGCGCAACCCGGCTTTGCTGGCGACCTTTGCGATCGGGTTTACGATCTTGTTCGCCTTTATTGGCGTGTTCACCTATATCAATTTTGAGTTCGCCAAGCCGCCGCTGGCCTTGCCCGCCGCCGCCTTGTGCCTTGTTTACTTTGTCTTTGCCCCGTCGATCCTGACAACGCCCGTGGCGGGCGCGCTGGTGACCCGGATTGGGGTGCGCCATGGGCTGTGGCTCGGGTTCTCGATCGCCGGACTGGGCCTTGTGTTGCTGAGCCTGAAGAGCCTCGCGCCCGTTTTGGGCGGGCTATGTTTGGTCGCGATCGGCACATTCTTGGCCCAGGCCATTGCAACGGGATTTACCTCCCGCGCCGGCGGGGCGGCGCTCGCCGCCGCCAGCGGGCTTTATCTGGCGGCCTATTTCATTGGCGGCCTTGCCGGCGCGGCCATTTTGGGCCGGCTTTATGTCGGCTATGGCTGGAACATGGTCTTGGCGGGCGTCGCCGCCGCTTTGACGCTGGGCGCGGTCCTGGCGCGCGCTTTGCCGAAAACACGGTAAATTTCAATCGAATACATGCGCAGAAGGCATGCGACTTGTCTCTATCTTCTGATAGAGACAAGCTTTGATCAGACTTGCCGCCCAAATTCGTGTAGGATCACCCCATGGCTGATAGAACGAAGTCCGCGTTTCGAAACGACAAGAGCGCCGATCGCGTCAAGATCGTCAATCTGGCGTTGCAGGGCGGCGGCTCGCATGGCGCCTTTGCCTGGGGCGTGCTCGATCGGCTGCTCGAAGACGACCGCATCGAGATCGAAGGCGTCAGCGCTACCAGCGCCGGCGCGATGAACGCCGCGGTGCTGAGCTATGGCCTCGGGCAAAATGGCCGCGACGGGGCTCGCCGCGCGCTGGCGCTGTTCTGGCGCAATATTGCCGACGCCGGCCGGTTCAGCCCCTTGCAGCCGGGTCTGTTCGACCGCCTGACCCACAATCACGCGCTCGAGACCTCGCCGGCCTTTGTCATGTTCGACATGATGAGCCGGCTGATGTCGCCCTACGAGTTCAATCCGTGGAATTGGAACCCGCTGCGCAAAGTCCTGGAAGACTCCATCGATTTTGAGGAATTGCGCGCCAAAAATCCGCTGAAATTGTTCTTGTCGGCGACCAATGTCCGCACCGGCAAGATCAAAGTCTTTGAAAACGCTGAAATCACCGCCGATGCGGTGCTGGCTTCGGCCTGCTTGCCGTTCCTGTTCCAATCGGTCGAAATCGATGGCGAGGCCTATTGGGATGGCGGCTATATGGGCAATCCGGCGATCTATCCGCTGATCTATCAATGCAATTCGCGCGACGTCATCGTCGTCCACATCAACCCGATCGAGCGCCATGAGGTCCCGCGCAACGCCCGCGACATCCTCAACCGGATGAATGAGATCAGCTTCAATTCCTCGCTGATGCGCGAGATGCGCGCCATCGCTTTCGTCACCCGGCTGATCGATGAAGGCACGATCCCCGAGAGCAAGATGAAGCGGATGTATGTGCACGCCATCGAAGCCGAAACCTTCATGCGCGACTTGAGCGTTGTCTCCAAGTTGAATTGCGATTGGGATTTCCTGACGCATTTGCGCGACGAAGGCCGCGCCCGCGCTGAACATTGGATCGAGCATCATGTCCAAGCCTTGGGCCGCGACAGCTCGATCGATTTGAAACAGCAATATCTGTGAGCCTGCGCGCGCCGTGGCGGCCAACGTGACCGGTCAACCGCCCGCCGCCGCGCGCGCCACGCTGGAAATGTCGCCGCGCATCGCCAAAGCGATCGCCGAGACCGAAGCGGCGGCCGAAAAGATCGTCACCCTCCTGCAATTGGCCGGGATCGGCGGGTTTTTGGCGCTGTACGCGGCGACGCGCGGGGCGTTTTCGGCCTCTTCGCATTTTGAGCCGGTGCCGATCGTTTTGGCCGTCTATGGCGGCTTTCTGGCGTTGCGCTGGTTAGCGGCGCGCCGCAATCTCTTTAATCGATGGCGGGCTTATGTCTATGCCGTGCTCGACGTCAGCATGTTGATGGTGTTGATTTGGAGCTTTACGCTGCAATATCAGGCGCCGGCGACCCTATATCTGAAGGCGCCGACCTTGTTCTACGTCTTCATTTTGATCGCGCTGCGGGCGCTGCGCTTTAATCCGTGGGTCGTGCTTCTGACTGGGGCGACGGCGGCGATCGGCTGGACGATTCTCGTCTTGATTGCGGCCGCTCAAGCCGGCCCCGGCGCGCTCACCAATGATTACCGGGTCTATATGACCGCCTTGGCGGTCTTGCCCGGCGCCGAAGCGGAGAAGCTGGCGGCGATTGTGCTGGTCACCGGCATTTTAGCCTGGGCGGTGGCGCGCGCCCGCGATCTGTTGGTGCGCACCAATGTCGAGGCCGCCGCCGCCCATAATCTGTCGCGCTTTTTGGATCCGGGCGCGGCCGCGCGCGTACGTGACTCCGTCGCAGATCTGCGGCCCGGCGATGGCGAGATCAAACCGGCGGCAATCTTGTTCCTGGATTTGCGGGGCTTCAGCGCGGCTTGCGCCGATTTGCCGGGAGCTGGGGTCATTGCGCTGTTGCAGGATTACCAATCGCGCTTTGTGCCGATCCTGGAGGCGGCCGGCGGCTCGATCGACAAATATCTCGGCGACGGGATTTTGGTCAGCTTCGGCACCGCCCGCGCCACCGGCCGGG
>DHHV01000016.1:13192-13570 GCA_002403455.1 Hyphomonadaceae bacterium UBA4763
CGCCGCCGCCGTCATCCCGGCTTTGCTCGAAAGCGCCGCCGATTGGCGCCGCCAGCGCGCCGCGCAAGGGCTGCCGCCGCTCGATCTGTGCATCGCCTTTGACCATGGCAATGTCGTCCACGGCGTCGTTGGTCATGGCGACCGGCTCGAATTCACTGTGATCGGCGATGCGGTCAATGTCGCCGCCAAGCTCGAAAAGCACGCCAAAGTCGAAGGCGCGCGCGCCATCGCCACCTTCTCGGCCATTGCTGCGGCGCGCGCGCAAGGCTGGACCGGCGCCGGCAGTCGCACCGTCACGGCGGCCAAGGTCGAGGGCATTTCGGAGCCGATCGACCTCGTCATCCTGGAGGCCATCGGTGGCTGAAACCGCAGCGGCGG
>DHHV01000016.1:13903-14208 GCA_002403455.1 Hyphomonadaceae bacterium UBA4763
GAGCATAACCTTGTGGGGCGTGCGCGGCACGTTTCCGGCGATCGGGCCGGAATTTTCGCTTTATGGCGGCGACACCATCTGCATTGAGATCGGTTTTCGGGGCGAGCGGCTGATCCTCGACGCCGGCACGGGGTTGAAAAAACTCGGCGCCGTGATGGCGCGCGAGCCCGTCCCGCGCGCAGCGATCCTGCTCTCGCATGGCCATCTCGACCATGTCGCCGGCCTGCAGCAATTTGCGCCCTTTTGGCAGGCGGCAGCCGAGATCGATCTCTATATCCCGGCCTTGCTGGGCGCCTGCCAGATCG
>DHHV01000016.1:14520-17875 GCA_002403455.1 Hyphomonadaceae bacterium UBA4763
GCTGGGCGCCTGCCAGATCGCCGGCATTCAGGCCGTGCTGGGGCCGCCGTTTTTCCCGCGCGAGGCGGCGGTCTTTCCCGGCAAGATCGCCTGGCGCCGCTTTGCCGAAGCCGATTGACTGACGCTCGGGCCGTTTGCGGTGGAAAGCTTTCCGGTTCGCCATCCGGGCGGCGCCTGCGGCTTTGTGGTCGAGGTCGGCGCTCGCCGCATCACCTTTGTCACCGACCACGAGCATGGCGATGCAAGCGCCGATTCGATCGTCTGCGACCGCATGGTCGGCGCGGATCTGGTGCTCTATGACGCGACGTTTACCGAGGCCGAGCTTGCGGCCCGCAAGGGGTGGGGCCATTCCACCGCCGAAGCGGCCTTGGCCTTTCGGCAGCAATCCGGCGCCGAACGCATGGTGCTGATCCATCACGAGCCGAGCCGCGTCGACGCCGATCTCGCCGCGCTCGAGGCGGACATTACCGCGCGCGATCCGCGTGTGCGCCTGGCGCGCGGCGGGGAGAAATTGGCTCTGTAGTTCCTGTTCGCTTGGCGCAAAAGCGAATTAGGCGGTCTTCACCTCGTCTAGCAGATCGGGGTGGCGATCGAGCAGCTTGAACAGTTTGACCAAGGCCAGCGGCGGCTTGGTTCTGCCGTTCTCATAGCGCGAGAACGCGTTGACCCCGCCGCCGAACAGTTCGGCTGCCTGCTTTTGGTCTAGGTCGAGTTTGCGGCGAACTTTGGCGATGTAGTCGGGATCAACATAAGCAGCATTCACCTGACGTTGGAACTGGCCCAGCAAATCGCTATAGCGGTCGCCGTGCTCACGGTTCAAGATGACCTCGCCGCAAGCGGGGCAAAAGTCTCCGTTCACCGCTGGAATGGTCGTGGCTTCACCTTTATAGGTATAAACGATGTCGCGCGTGTCGTGGATCAGGTCCGCTGCGCCGCAGCAGGGGCATTTCATGGTCACAGTTCGTTAAAAGAAACAATCAACACGTCATTGATGACGGTCAGTTTTAGGTAGACTTTGTCGCCGTTTTCTGTTTTCGTGTAGTAAACGTCCTGTCAAATACGATGATCGGCGTAACTCGTCATGCTCTTGTAAAACTCAGCTGGCGTAAGCGCCATGACGACTGCGCAGATCCCGTCTAGGTTATTGACGCCAAGGTCACGCGCCCCGCTAAAAGCGCTGGCCGTGGCCCTGACTTTGCCAGCCTCTACCAGGGCTTTGACAAAAGCCAGTTTGTAGTGTGGCCCCCTTTTTCCAAGACTGATAATAACCTACTTTCTAAATTTGTCAATTAGGTTATTCTGGAATTTAGGCAATTTGGGCTTTACGCGCCGCGCCTTCGGCTTTTCGAGACGCCCGCCTGATTAGTCAGGTTGGCCAGCAGGTGATAGGAAACGGCTCTCCGATCGAGATGGGTGAGCCAATAACCGGTTTACGCTTTTTGCCCGGTCCTTTAATTCCCGCTCGACCCATTCCCTGCTTCGGCAGGCGGCAAAGCGCGGAGGCCGGCTTTCGCCGCCTCGATCATGCGTTGCGCGCGGTCGGCCATGTCGCCGCCATGCGGATCGGACGCCAGCCGCGCCAGCACGATTTCGACCTCGCGCGCCAAGCCGGCCCGCAAAAACCGTTCGCCCAGCCGCATCGCGGTCAGCTGCACTTGCGGGGCAAGCGCGCGGGCTCGCAACAGACTATCGATCGGCGCGCGGCCAGCGTCATCGTCCAGGGCTTCGGCGCGGTGAAACCAAATTTGCGGCAGCAGCGGGTCGAGCGCGGCGGCCTCGTCCAGCCGGCGCAACGCCTCGGCGCGCAAGGACGCGGCCGCCTCTGTCGATATCGCCTTGTCGCGCGCTTTTAGCACCAGCACCATGCCTTGCAGGGCCAGGGTTTCGGCGTCGGCCGGATCGAGCGCGGCGGCTTTTTCGAGCCGCGTCATTGCCTCGTCGAACCGGTCGGCCCAGGCCAAGGCATGCCCGAGCGAGCGATGCGCAAGCGCTGATTGCGGAAATTTCGCCAGATCGGCCTCGGCTTTCGCCAATAAATCGGGCCGGACGTCGGGTCGCGGCGTCCCACGCAGCGCCTCGGCCGTCGCCAGCAACGCAGATTCATCGGCGGCGAGGGGCACGCCCTCGACCTGCGGCGGCGCGCCGCCCGCCAGCGGCAGGATCAACACCGGCAAGCGCCCGCGCGCATAGCGCCGCAAATCGCCTTGCACCGCGCCGACCTTTTTGCCCATCACCTCTTCGAAATGCGCGATCGATTGGTCGGGGTCTTGCCGGAGCTTTTGCAAATATTGCAAGAATTTCTGCTCACGCGCCGCATCGCTGTAGAAATAATGCGTCAGCAGCCAACCAATTTCATAGGCGCCGGCCCGCGCGTCAAAGCTCGCCTCATGCGCCGGCTTGGTCAAAATGACGTCCAGCGGCGCCCAATCGCCCGAAGCGATCGCTCTGCCCCGACCTAAAGGCGCATCCCCGATCTCAACCTTGCCCTTGGCAAAGCGCGCCGTCGACACCCATTCCGCGATCCCCTCGATGAACCAAGCCGGATAGGCGCCCGTCAAATGCTGGAAGGTGAAGTGATGCGCATATTCATGCAGGACGACTTCACGCGCTCTTACCTCAAACGAGGTGTTCGGAAAAAAATCATAGCCGCTGACCATAATTCGCAGCGAATCGATGCTCGGCGAATACACTCCTAAGACGCGATCAGGCAAACCAGGTAGAATGGCGGTCAAATCGCTCTTGTTTTCAAAGATATAAAGCCGCAGCGGCGCGGTTTTTCGATTGGCGGGGACCGAGAACAACAGCCGCAGCGTCGCGTCCAGCCCATGGATGTCGGCGATGAAATCACGGGTGCGCGCGTCGCTGACTTCGGAATAAACGACCGCCAAATCCGTTTTATATTTGGTCCATTTTGCCTCGGCTTTGGGCGCCGCCAAGACCAAAACCAAAACGGCCAGCACGCCTAATGCGAGCGTCATTACGCGTAATACTTGCATTCGTCCGTCCCCGCTTTATGGATTTTCTTATATCAAAAAGCGAACGTAAGGTCAAAAGCAATCACGACGTTATCGTTTAGCCTCATCGGTCAATAATCGAAAGGCTTGGCGCGAATAATCGGCCCCCGACCACAAGCTAAGGCCCGCCGCAAGCACGAGTCCTACCACCCCGGCCCAGGCGACCAGCAAGATTTTAGCCGCCAGGCCAAACAGGCAGGCGCCCAAAGCGGCCAGCAACAACGCCGTTTTGATCTTGCCAAGCCGGCTGACGGTCACCAGCGCCCCGCGCGCGCCCAGCGCTTCGCGCAAACCCGCCACCCATAAATCGCGCAGCAGACACATCCCGCCGGCGCCAGCCA
>DHHV01000016.1:18214-18623 GCA_002403455.1 Hyphomonadaceae bacterium UBA4763
CCAAGCCGCGCCTCAACCCCAAACGCAAAGGGCGCCAGCCCCAAAATCGCCGCGTTCGACAACAATTTGTCGCCGATCGGATCGATCGCCCGGCCAAAGGCCGATTGCGCGTTCAAGGCGCGCGCCAATGCGCCGTCCGCCCAATCGCTGAACGCCGCCAAGGCGTAGAGCCCGCACGCAGCCCATAGCAGCATCGATCCCACGACGGGCGCGGCCAGCGCGCCGAGCAACAGAGAAAGCAGCACCGGCGCGGCGATGCAGCGCGCAACGCTCAGCGCATTCGGCGCCGATCGCCAGCGACCGCCGCTAGGCGCGATCAGAGCCCGGCCTTGTCGAGCTCGGCCAGCAATTCCGGCACGGCGGCCTTGTAATCGGCGACCAGACCATAATCGGCGACCTGGAAGATCGG
>DHHV01000110.1 GCA_002403455.1 Hyphomonadaceae bacterium UBA4763
CCCCCCCCCCCCCCGCGGGCAACAACCACCCCCCCCGCCACAAAAGCCCCGGGCGCCCCGCGGAACCGCGCCGGCACGCGGGCGAGCCGCGGCGCCAGCCGCGCATCCGCCCCGCGCCGCCACAGCAAAAACGCCAAGGTCAACAACACCAGCGCCCATCCGGCCCAATAGGCGCGGAAGACATAGGCCCAGCCTTGAAAAGCGCCCGCGCCGTTCATGTCCGACAATGGTTCGCCCGAGGAGCCGCCAAACACGATCAAATTATGGTCAAGACCCAATTGCGACGCAACCAGGCCAAACACCAAATAGACGATCATAATCGCGTAACCGGCAAATTTGTTGGGCGCCAAGACCTGAAACATCACCGACAAGGTCGCGACAAAAAACACATCCACTGTCTGCGGGACCAAGAACCACAAAATATAATTGCCAAGCTCCACGAAGGGGTGCTGCTTGATCACCTGCACAATCCCCGCCGTAGCGATCGCCGTCAGCATCGAGGCCGATAGCACCACCATCAGCGCAACCAGCTTGGGGATCATCAAGGACCAATCCGGCGCGGGCGAAGCGCCGATGATCTCATGCACGCGCTTGTCGCGCTCGCGCCAAACCAGTTCCCCGGCATAATAAATCGCGATCAATAGCGGAAAAGCGCTGAATGCGCCGCGAATGGAATCGACCATCACCCGACTGACCGCCCGCACCGGCGTGCCGAATATTTCATTGGCGAACAGGGTCGCGCCGATGGCGTTCAAGACGCCAATCAACAGCAACACTAGAAAGGCCGGATGGCGGATGACCTCGCGCGCTTCAAATCCCGTCCGCGCCCACAATTGGCCAAAACCTGCTTGCGGGTTTGGCGCCACTTTTGGCGCGATGACCGCTGCTGCGCTCCCCGTTAATTCGGCAAGATTGCGGGTTTTCTGGGCGCGCTGGCCAGATTTACCTTCGAACCGGAAAGCAAAATAGGTCAGCGCCAAAAAAGCACAGCCAATTCCAACCCAAAGGGCGCGATTGGCCAGCAACAGCCCCTCCAATGGCGGCATTTGCCCATTGCGTTCAATAACGGTCCAAAACCGCGTGGCGTTGCCGAAGGCCGAGACGCCAAAGGCGTCGACCAGGCTGGCGACCTCCCGAAATTCAGCCCGCGCCAGCAGGCCGGCCGCCGTCAAGTTTACGACGATAAACAACACGGCGGCGACATAAACGCTCATCATCGACCGGGTAATCGTCGCCACGGCAAAGAAGATCGCCGCCATCGCAAACAAGGTCGGCCCGGCCAAGAACAGCGAGGCATAGGCATAATGGTCCCAGCGGAATGGGCCGAGTGTTTCTTGGTCTAACCATGGCATGGCCGCGCCAATCATCATGCCGAGCGGCAAGGCGAGCCACGTCATTACGGCAACGACAAACGCGCCGAAGAACCGGCCATAGAGATATGGCGCTTTGCCGACTTGGGTCGAGCGCACCATTGCCCCAAAGCCGGTCTCGTCATCGCGCGTCACCACATTGGCGACAAAGGCGATCAGCGCAAACAAGACAAAAGGCCCCATCACCAGCAAGGTTTGGGCGATCGCGAAAGGCGAATTGGCCAACACATTGCCGCCGCCGCCAATTTGAACGTAAGGCGAGGCCATCGCGCCAAAGGTCAGCAAAAAGAACAGCGCAAAAGCGATCCAAAATAACGGTTGGCGCAATTGATACCGAAACTCAAACAACGCAATCGAGGCGAACATCAGCGGCGCTCCTTGTTGTTAAGCAGCGCGCGCGGCGCGAGACAAAGCGGTAAAATAGACGTCGGCGAGACCGCCTTCGACAAGCGTAAAACCTGCATCCGGACTTTGATCGGCCAAGACATTGACGACCGTGCGACCGCCGACCAGGCGCGAAGAGATCACCGTCATCACGTCCTTCAGCGCCGCAAATTCCGATTTGGCGACCGTCTTTTGCCAGACCCGGCCGGAAAGGCTGTTCATCAGCGTTTTTGGTTCGCCTTCCAGCACGATCTTGCCACCGGTCAGGATCGCCATCCGCGCGCAGGTATCGGCAACGTCATCGACAATATGGGTCGACAAGATCACCACCACGTCCTCGCCGATATCGGACAACAGATTGAGGAATCGATTGCGCTCTTCTGGATCGAGTCCGGCAGTCGGTTCATCGACAATAATCAATTTGGGATCGCCGATCAGCGCTTGCGCGATTCCAAAGCGTTGACGCATGCCGCCGGAAAAGCTCGCCAAGGCTTTCTTGCGCGCGCCCCACAAATTGACTTGGTTGAGCAGACCATCAACCACCTCTTTGCGTAGGCGCGGATTGGAAACGCCTTTCAACACCGCCATCTGGTCCAGCATTTCATAGGCCGACACGCGCGGATAAACACCGAAATCTTGCGGCAAATAGCCCAACACCCGGCGCAATTGCTCCGGCGCGGCGATCACGTCGATGTCGCCAAAGCGAATCGCGCCATCGCTGGGCGTTTGCAGCGTGGCGATGCAACGCATCAGCGTCGATTTGCCCGCGCCATTCGGCCCCAACAGGCCAAACATCCCGGCCGGGATGACCAAATCCACGCCGTCCAGCGCGTACACGCCTTTGGCGTAAGAATGACGCAGTTTCTCGATAGACAGCATTTTCGCCCCCATTTTGCCGACACTCGATACGAGCTCTTATCATTTGTCAATATGGCGCCACTTTCGCGCAAGCAGCCGGGCCAGTCGCTGCGCCGTAAACAGGGAGTTTCAATAAAAGCGGCGGCCCCGCATACGCCGGTGGACGATCCCATCCTCGTCGACCCTATGGCTAGGTGGGCGCCGTGTGTGGAAGGCCAGGGCCTCCCCCAGGGACAGCTCCCGAGAGAATGGATACGGTCGGCGGGATTATTGGTCCTGTCGCACGTCGCAGAAGCCGCCGAATTGGAACATAAGGCGCACCCGCGCGAGAAACAAGCCCGCGGTCGGTTTGTCGCAGGCGCAGATTTTTACGCCGGCCCCGCAATATCGACCGAAAGACCGTCAGGACCGGCAATAATTTTGGCGCGGACGCCATAGGCTTTGGCAAGCAAGTCCGGCGTCAACACCAAATCCGGAGGACCGTCTGCCAGCATTTTGCCTTCGGCCAGCAAAATAATCCGGTCCGCATAACGCGCCGCCACCGATATGTCGTGCAAAGTAACCAGCGCGCCGCCGCCTTTTTGACAATAGGCCCTCAAAACCGCCATCGCGGCATGCGCGTGCCGCGGATCAAGGGCTGCGACCGGCTCATCGGCCAAAAGCAACGGCGCCTCCGCCGCTAAAGCGCGGGCAAGATGCACGCGCGCCAACTCGCCGCCCGACAAATAATCGCTGCGCCGATCTGCAAATGCGGTCAAATCACTCGCCGCCAAGGCGCGATCGACCGCCGCCTTATCTTTGGCGTTCAATGTTCCCAGCGGCCCGCCATAGGCAAAGCGGCCCAATGCTACAATATCGCGCACAATCAACGGCCAGGCCAGCGGGCGCATTTGCGGCAAATAGGCCAGCCGCTTTGCCCGTTCATTGGCGGTCAACTTAAGGGGATCATCTTTTCCTAAGCGCACAGCGCCAGCTTCCGCCGCCAATGCCCCCATCGCCAGCCGCAGCAAGGTCGTTTTCCCGGCGCCGTTCGGCCCGATCAGCGCGACCAGCTCGCCGGCCTCAAGGGCAAAAGATATCTCGCGCAACACCGCGCGGGCGCCCAATTGCGCCGAAACACCCGCAAATGAAAGCAGGCTCATGCCCGCCCCCGCTGCAGAGCAATCCAAATAAACGCCGGCGCGCCAACCAGCGCGGCGACGACGCCAAGCTTTAATTCGCTGCTGGTCGGCAAAATGCGCACCAGTAAATCGGCGCCGACCAATAACGCCCCAGCAAACAATGCGGCCGGAACCAATGTGCGGGCTGGATCGTGACCCGTAAAGGGCCTAACAATATGCGGCGCGACAAGTCCCACAAAGCCAATCGCGCCGGCTAGACTGACCGCGCCGCCGATAACAAGTCCCGCTCCCAAGACAATGGCGAGCTTGGCGCGTTGCAAATCAAGGCCAATACTACTTGCCGCCTCTTCCCCCAAGGTCAACGCCGATAATGCTCGCGCCTGCAGCGCCAAAAGACCGCCGCCCGCCAGTAAAAACGGCGCGGCGAGCGCAATATCGTCTAGACTTCGATTGGCGACCGAGCCCAACATCCAAGAAATGAGATCGGATAGGGAAAAAGGATTGGGCGCAAGGTTCATCAACAACGCCATCAGCGCGACCGAAAAACTTGATAAACCTGCCCCAACCAAAATCAATGCAACGACATTTTCGGTGCGCGCCGCCGCCAATGCCAGAAACAACGTTGCCGCAATGGCGCCCCCGACCGCCGCCAATGGCAAAGCCCAAATAAACGCGCCCGAAAGACCAAAATAAAGCACCGCGGTCGCCGCCAAAGACGCCGTCGCCGACACGCCCAATATACCTGGATCAGCAAGTGGATTGCGCAACAATCCCTGAAGACTTGCGCCTGATCCGCCCAAAGCCGCGCCCACCAAAAACGCCGCCAGCGCCCGCGGTAATCGGATCTCCCAAACAATGACTTGTGCGGCCGCATCGCCTTGCCGCAGCAAAGCGGCGAGCACATCTGCCGGGCGAAGCATGGTTTCGCCTAGAAAAAGGCCTAAAAACAGAACGCTAGCGCCAAGCGCGCCAAGCGCGGCCAGCAGAAGGCGATCTTTCATCGCGCCGCCGCCATCGCTTCGACCGCTTCCACCAAAAACCAGCCGCCGCAAGACGTCCACGCGCCTTCCAACGCAACGACCGGCAAGTCGCGCAATTGCTTCTGAGCAATCGGGTGGCGCGCCGAAGACCAGGCATTGGTGTTATCGGCTTTTGCGCCAAAGGACGCGGCGCCAATTCTATCGGGTTGCTCGCGCGCCAGGCGTTCAAGTGGTATTGGACGCCAGCCCGCTTCTCTCTCAAAATTATCCAATCCTGCCGCCAAGATCAATTCATGCACCAGCGTGCCTTCGCCGCTGGTAACGCCGGCTGGCGTAAGGTAAAGCAATTTCCGTGGCGCGCCATTTGTTCGGCCGACTGCCGCCAATTTCCGATCCATGTCCGCAATCAGGGTTTCGCCGCGCTCAACCTGCCCCATTGCTTGCGCCATTGCGCGGATATTGGCCCGGACGCCATCAAAATCTTCGGCAAAACCCAATTGCGCCGCCTCAATACCTGTCCGAGACAGGAAATCGCCGATTTTCACCCCGCCGCCATAGGCGCGCACGACCAAATCCGGCTGCAAGGCCAACACGCTTTCAGCGCTGGCGCGGGTCTTTCTGACCCCTTTCGCCGCCGCGCGCATATAAGAAAATTCACGCTCCGCCTCCGGCGACAGCGCCAGGATCTGGTCGCGATCGGCGAGCTTGAGGACAAATTGGTCGGCGCAATAATCGAGGCTGATGATGCGTTGCGGCGCCGTTCTTGGCGTCTTATCGGCGCCTAAAATGCCCTTATCGGGCGCGCAAGAGGCGCAAATCAGCGCCAAACATGCGCTTATTACCGCCCAGGCGCTGCTTATCGGCACCGAATTAGCCCCTTCCCGCCCGCTAAAGCGCCGCTTTGTGTTTCAAAACGCGCGCTTAAGCGCAAGCCCAGCGCGCCTTTTTGCGCGTTACTGACGCCATTTTACGCGCCTGGCGTGGTAAAAACGACCGTGACCTCGCCAACGCGCAGGCCGAATTTCGTCACTTTCGCGCGGTTGACGATGACGTCCTGATCGATCCTGTAAAGCCAATCGCGGAAGCGCACGCGCACGCTGCCATCGCCGACTTTCAAATCGACTTTATAAGTAAAAGTCGCCGCCCCGCCAGCTATCGCGACCCTTGCCTCGCCGACGACATCTCCAGCCGTGCCAATATAGGCTCCGTCTGCGGTCTTTTTGAACTTCCAAATACGTTGATCTGTTTGCCCATCATCAAAGCGAAAGCGTTCGTCAAGCGTCAGCACTTGTGCGGCTGCATCCCAAGTCCCGGTGACGTCGACGACAAACCGGCGCTGCAGCTTGCCCGACCGGCTTTCGAAAATCCCGTAAGCCGTTGATTCGCCGACAAGCGCTTGTTCCAGCACCAAAGGCGGGGTCGTCGCCGCGTAGTCGGCAAGTTTTGGTCCAGCACAGGCGCCGAGAAACAAAACCGGCGCGAGCATTGCCCAGCGCCGATTGGTGAGTTCAACTTTAATCATGCAGCTATTACGCGCCGCCTCGTCGCCTGGATCAGCTTAATTTTCGGGCTTTATTGGCAGGCGAGGCAATCGTCATAATCCTTGCGGGCGGTTTCCAAGCCGCTAGCCGCTTTGGCGTCGGTTCCGGCGTAAGCAGCGCGTTGGACGGATTTGGAGCGGCAATAATAAAGGCTTTTCACCCCGCGCTCCCACGCCATCCAATGCAACATATGCAGGTCCCATTTGTCGGCGTCGCCAGGCAAAAAGATGTTGAGCGATTGGCCTTGGCAAATAAACGGCGTCCGGTCGGCGGCAAGCTCAATAACCCAACGCTGGTCGATCTCAAACGCCGTGTGGAACACGGCTTTTTCGTCCTTGCTCAGCATGTCGAGATGGCGAACGGATCCTTCATGCTCAAGGATAGAGGCCCAAACGACGTCCGTATCGGCGCCACGCTCGGCAAGTAATTTTTGCAAATAGGGATTCTTGACAGAGAACGATCCCGACAAGGTCTTATGCGTGTAAATATTGGCCGGAACCGGCTCTATGCCAGCCGAGGCGCCGCCGCAAATAATCGAAATCGACGCCGTCGGCGCGATCGCGATTTTGTGGCTAAAGCGCGCCATTACGCCGACATCTTCGGCGTCGGGGCAAGGCCCGCGTTCCTGCGCGAGCTTGACGCTCGCCGCATCGGCGGCGCGGCGAATATGCTTGAACATCCGCATGTTCCAAGTCTTCGCCATCGGACCTTCAAAGGCAAGTCCAAGACTTTGCAAGAACGAGTGAAAGCCCATGACGCCAAGACCAACAGAGCGTTCGCGGATCGCCGAATAAACAGCCTTATCCATTTCCGGCGGTGCGCGATCGATGAAATCTTGCAGGACGTTATCCAAAAAACGGAAAACGTCTTCAATAAAGCCTTCGTCTTTTTCCCATTCGAGATACTTTTCGACATTGAGCGAAGACAGACAACACACGGCCGTGCGGTCTTTGCCTTTATGGTCAAGGCCAGTGTGCAACATGATCTCGGAGCAGAGATTGGACTGGCGCACTTTCATCCCCAGCTTGCGCTGATGGGCAGACATTTGCGCATTCACAATGTCTGAGAAAATGATATAGGGCTCGCCGGTCTGCAGGCGGCTTTCCAGCACTTTTTGCCAGAGCGAGCGGGCGTCGACCTGCCGCAATACTTCATTCGTCTTGGGGCTACGCAAGCCAAACGGGGTTCCGTCGCGCACTGCGATCATGAATTCATCGGTAATATTGACGCCATGATGCAAATTGAGCGAGCGGCGATTGAAATCGCCGGAAGCTTTGCGGATTTCGACGAATTCCTCGATTTCCGGATGGTGGATGTCGAGATAAACCGCCGCCGAGCCGCGGCGCAGCGAGCCTTGGCTGATCGCCAAGGTCAGGCTGTCCATCACCCGAATGAACGGAATAATGCCCGAAGTTTGGCCATTTTGACCGACTTTTTCGCCGATCGAGCGGACTTCGCCCCAATAAGTGCCGATACCGCCGCCATTTGAGGCGAGCCAGACATTTTCGTTCCAGGTATCGACAATGCCGTCGAGGCTGTCGCCAACGCTGTTCAAAAAGCAGGAAATCGGCAGACCGCGATCGGCGCCGCCATTTGACAGCACCGGCGTTGACGGCATGAACCACAATTTCGACATGTAGTCATAAAGACGCTGCGCGTGCTCGACATCATCGGCATAAGCGGTCGAAACGCGCGCAAACATGTCCTGATAGGATTCGCCCGGCAGCAAATAGCGATCTTCCAGCGTTGTCTTGCCAAAATCAGTCAGCAGCGCATCGCGGCTGCGATCAACCTTAACGCCGGACACCAATTTCAAATGGGTCGCTTTGAATTCCTTCGGCTTGCCGCGATGCTTGAGGCGGCTTTGCGGAGCGGACGCCTTGGCGGCGAAAGTGCTGGGCGACATGTTTTCTGCCTCCTACGCAAGCGGGCGCAACGCGCGTTCAGCCGAACGCGATCCAACGGCCGCGACTGATGATATGTTCCGGCGGGCTTTTGCCCATGATGTTGGTGTGGTTCCAAGGCCAGGGTGAGTCCAGCCGCTTGCCCTCAGAACGCTATATATGGTGCATCACGCGCCCCATTCCGTCAATATGTTGATTTCGACTTGTCCCAAGTTTTTGGTTAACGGATGGTTTCTGGGGGAAAACGGGCGCACAGACTGGGCGAGGTTTGGTTAAGATTTGCGTCCGTTCGCGCCGCCATGCCTTGAAGTTTCGTCGCCATGCGCGACATTTCATCTTAAGCGACAGGCGCCGTGTTAGCGCGATTCGCGTCCGAATCGGTTGCATGTTCCATGGCCCGTTTGGCGCATGATTTTGGCGAGGAGCGAGGATGATGGCCGAGCGCAATTTGCCGCCGCAGCGCGCCGTGTTCGTGTCCGATCTGCATCTGGGCTCGCGCGATTCGCAGGCCGGCTTGCTGGCGCGCTTTTTGGAAGGATTGCGCACCGAAAAGCTTTATCTGGTCGGCGATGTCTTTGATTTTTGGAAATTGAACAGAGGCTGGCGCTGGGGCGCCGCCGAATCACGGGTGGTTCGGGCGGTGTTCGACCTCGCCGCGCGCGGGGTCGAAGTCATTTATCTCCCCGGCAATCATGACGAGGCGACCTTGCCGCTGGCCGGAACCCAGTTCGGGCCGATCAAAATCCTGCGCGAATGCGTGCATGAGACAGCCGATGGGCGCCGGTTCCTGGTGCTGCATGGCGACGCCTTTGACGGGATTGTCTGTTATGGCGGCTGGCGCACGCGCCTCGGCGAATGGGCCTATGCAGCCCTGTTGGCGTTCAATACGCAGATCAACACCTTGCGCCTGCGCAAGGGCCATGGCTATTGGTCGCTGGCGGGCGCGGTGAAGTCAAAAGTGGCGCGGGCCCGCGCTTTCATTGACCGGTTCGAGCGCGCGGTCGCCGCCGAAGCGCAGTCGCGCGGCGTCGATGGCGTCATCTGCGGGCATATCCATGTGCCTACCATGCGGGAAATCAACGGCTTGCTTTACATTAATGACGGCGATTGGGTAGAAAGCTGCTCGGCGCTCGTCGAGGACCCAAACGGCCAAATGCAGGTGATCTTCCCCTTCGCCGCCGAAACGCGCGCCAGCCCCGCAAGCGATCGGATCGCTGCGCCAACGAAAGCCATCGCCTGATGCGGATCATGCTGGTCACCGATGCGTGGGAGCCGCAGGTCAACGGCGTCGTCCGCACGCTGCAACGCGTCATCGCCGAATGCAAAAAACTTGGCCATGAATTCCATATCGTCTCGCCAAGCGACGGCTATAAGACGATGCCGCTGCCGACCTATGAGGAAATTCAACTGGCTTTTGGCCAGCAAAAGGACGTCGAGCGGCGCTTTCTCGAATTTGAACCGGAAGCCGTGCATATCGCGACGGAAGGTCCCTTGGGCGTCGCCGCCCGCCAAGTCTGCCGCAAACACAAGCACCCGTTCACGACGTCCTATCACACCCGCTTTCCGGAATATGTGTCGGCGCGGCTGCCGCTGCCGCTGGCGGCCGGCTATGCCTATGTGCGCTGGTTTCACCGCACAAGTGGGCGCGTCATGGTGGCGACCCCCTCCATGCAGCAGGAATTGGAAGAGCGCGGCTTTGTGCGGCTGACCGCCTGGTCGCGCGGCGTCGACACCGAGATGTTTCATCCCAACAAGCGCGCCGCCGATGGCGGCCCGTTTGCCGGCCTGCAGCGCCCCATCATGGCTTATGTCGGGCGCGTGGCGGTCGAGAAAAATCTCGAAGCATTCTTGGATCTCGATCTGCCGGGAACAAAAGTCGTCGTCGGCGACGGCCCGCAACGCGAAGAGCTGATCGGCAAATATCCCAATGCGCATTTTCCCGGCGCAAAATTTGGCGATGAATTGGCCGCCTGTTTCGCCAATGCCGATGTTTTTGTATTCCCGAGCCTGACCGACACTTTTGGCTTGGTTATTTTGGAGGCGATGGCGGCGGGCACGCCCGTCGCGGGCTTTATTGCGCCTGGTCCGAAGGATTTGATCCCGGGCTCGGGCGCCGGCGCAGTGCATGAGGATTTACAAGTGGCGATCCTCGAAGCCTTGGCCTGCGATCGCAACGTGACGCGGGCCTATGCCGAGAAATTCTCGTGGAAGGCGTGCGCCGAAGCGTTCATCGCCAATCTCGAACCGCTGCCGCCGCCGGAAAAGAAACGATTTTGGCGGCGCTTGCGTCTGGTCAGTCGTCTGGTCGGTTGGGCAAAGCGCCGCCGCGAAGCCCGCGCGCGCGCGCCGCAATAGGACGGAGATCATGCGTTCTATGAGGCTGCCCTTGCGCAATAACCCTGCTAATGATTGCAAAAGTTCGATGTTGTAAATTCTTACGTGGATTGTGCACTATAATCACCCTGGGCGGTTGAAGGAGTGTGATATTGCGCATCATTGTTCCTATTACCCCCGAGATCGAGAGCTATATTGACGAGGTCGGTTATCGCGAACACCCCGTATTAGCGGCATGTAGAGCGGAAGCGCAGACCCGCGGCGCCATGGCGGTCATGCAGATCGCTCCCGAACAAGGCGCGTTTCTCCAGCTGTTGATCGAAATAACCGGCGCGCGCCACGTACTCGAAATCGGCGCCTTCACAGGCTACAGCACGCTGGCAATGGCTCTGTCGCTTCCCGAAGGCGGGCAAATTACGACCTGCGACATCGATGAAGCGGTGATCAACGTCGCTCGCCAGTTCTGGGCTAAGGCAGGCGTTACTCACCGAATAGATGTGCGACTAGCTGATGCTGCAAAAACATTGGGCGACCTCTCAGACCACGGGGAAAGCTTTGACCTTATACTAATCGACGCCGACAAGCCCAGATATCCGACCTACCTCGAATATGCGATCAAACTCGTCAAAGTGGGCGGCCTCATTGTTGTTGATGACACATTGATCCATGGGCGGGTGGTCACCGGTTCGCTTGACGGTGACCCAGATTATGTCAGGCCAGCAGTAGAAGCGATGCGCCTAGTCAACAAACGGCTTCACAACGATGAAAGACTGACGATCGCCATGGTACCTGCTCATGACGGTTGGACATTAGCGCGCCGACGCTTCTGAGCATTTGGAAACGCCGATAGCTACCCTTGAGGTCGCGTGGTTGCACGCCCTGTCGCCAACTACCCGGGCCGGGCAAAATTGGAAAACTTGCGGCAGCTATGCCCAATTGGCGCTACCAGACTTCTGGCCGTGACGCGCCCGCGGTTTCCGTCGCGCGCCCGTCGGCGTCGAGGCCCAGGGACGCCAGCAATTCGGCACGCGCTTCGTCATAATTGGGGGCGGGCGGACGCGTCGGCGGATCGGCATAGCCGGAAATCTTGATCGGCGAGCCGGAAACGCGCAACGACCCCATTTCCGGATCATCAATGCCAACGATCATATTGCGCGCGGCGATCTGCGGGTCATTGATGACGTCTTCGATATAATGGATCGGCGCGGCGGGCACGCCGGCCGCTTCGAGCGCAGCCAGCCATTGCGCGGCGGGGGCTTGGCCGAGTGTGGCTTCCATCTCCGCTTTCAGCGCGACATGATGGGCGGCGCGGGCCAGCATGCTGTCAAAGCGCGGATCGGTCGTCCAATCAGGCCGGCCCAAGGTCCTGGCCAAGGCCGCGAACAATTTCTCATTGGCGCAACCGATGACGATCCAGCGATCAGCGCAACGAAACGCATCGAACGGGGTGATCACCGAATGGCGCGAGCCGGTGGCCCGCTGTTTTTCGCCGGTGGCAAGGCCGCGCACCAAGGCTTGCTCGAGCAACATTACGAGGCTGTCGAGCATGGCGACGTCGACGCGGGCGCCGCGCTGAAATTGCTGCTTGCCGTAGAGCGCCGCGATAATGCCGATCGCCGCGAACATGCCGGCGCCGAGATCGCCCATCGAGACGCCGAGCCGGGTCGGCTCGCCGCCTTCAGGGCCATTGATCGACATCATGCCGGACAAGGCTTGCGCGACGAGATCATAGGCCGGCAGCGGCGCCAAGGGGCCGGTTTGGCCAAAGCCGGAGATCGAGGCGATGACGAGCTGCGGAAAGCGCGCTTCCAAATCGGTCGGCGCATAGCCAAGCTTGGCCAAGGTTCCGGGCCGGAAGTTTTCAACCAGCACGTCGGCTTGCGCCAATAGACGCTCGAAAATCACGCGATCGGCAGGGGATTTGAGGTCGAGGGCGATCGAGCGCTTGCCGCGATTGACGCCGGCGAAATAGACGCTCTCGCCGTTCTGGTAGGGCGGAAACAAGCGCGTATCATCGCCATGGCCCGGCGCCTCGACCTTGATGACTTCGGCGCCCAATTCCCACAACAGCAGCGTGCAAAACGGACCGGCGAGAACGCGCGTGAGATCCAGCACGCGCACGCCATGCAGCGGCCCCCGCGGCGCATGGGTGTCGGCGGCCTTGGTCATCGAGAATTCCTTTGATTGGGAGCGGGTTAGACGCCCTTGACGATGTTTTCGACCATTTTCTTGGCGTCGGCGAGCAGCATCATCGTGTTGTCGCGGAAAAACAATTCATTGTCGACGCCGGCATAGCCCGAGCCGAGCGAGCGTTTGACGAAAAACACCGCGCCGGCTTTCCAGACTTCCAGCACCGGCATCCCATAAATCGGACTTTGCTTGTCGGTCTGCGCGGCCGGATTGGTGACGTCATTGGCGCCAATGACGAAGGCGACGTCGGCGCTGGCGAATTCCGAATTGATGTCTTCGAGCTCGAAGACTTCGTCATAAGGCACCTGCGCTTCGGCGAGCAGCACGTTCATGTGGCCTGGCATCCGCCCGGCGACCGGGTGAATGGCGTATTTGACCTCAACGCCTTCATGTTTGAGCTTGTCGGCCATTTCTTTCAGCGCGTGCTGGGCCTGCGCCACCGCCATGCCATAGCCCGGCACGAT
>DHHV01000074.1:0-645 GCA_002403455.1 Hyphomonadaceae bacterium UBA4763
ACCGCGACCGCCATCGGCGCGTCCAAGACCAGCGTCAGCGCGGTGCGACCGTCTTCAACGACCCGCAAATCAGCTTCCGAGCCGAAATAAAGCCGGGCGTGATCATGGCATTTGAGCAAGTCAACGCCGCTGGCGATATAAATCGGGCCAAGGCCTTGGCGAACGACATTGCGGCCCATGATGGCGCGCCAAATGGCGGTAAAGGCGGGCGGATCAGCCTCGGCGCTTTCCTCGCGCAAAATGCGTTTGATAATGGCGGCTTCGCGGCCCATGCGCAGTGGGTTGCTTGGGGAGGCTTGTGCGTTTTTGGCCGTGCCGATCGCATCGGCCAATTGCAGCCGTTTGGCGATCAATTGCGCCAGCTCGCTATCGACCGCCTCGATCTGGCGGCGCAACAAATTGATATCGACGTCGGGCGTGCTCATCTTGGTCGGACGCGTAGCATTTTATCGGCGCGCGCAACAAGGCGGCGCGCCTATGCGGCGAGCGAAATGACGCGAAAGCGTTGCTTGCTTACAAATCACCGACCCATAGACCGGGCTTGATGTCGGCAAAACGGTAGATTTGCTCGAGCTGGAAGCCGAGTTCCAGCAAGAGCCGCTCATTGCCGAGCTTCGCGGCAAATTGCACGCCGATCGGCAGGCC
>DHHV01000074.1:953-2775 GCA_002403455.1 Hyphomonadaceae bacterium UBA4763
TTGCACGCCGATCGGCAGGCCGAACGCCGAATAACCGAGCGGCAAAGAGATTGCTGGCGAACCGGAAGCGTTCTCGAGCGGGGTGTAGCTCGCATAGGCTTCGAGGCGCGCGAGCAGGGTGTCGAACGGGCGCCGGCTGTCGAGCCAGCCGATCTCGACCGGCGGCTCGGCGAGCGTTGGGGTCATCAGCAGGTCGATCGAGTCGAACTGGCTTTGATAAGCGCGCGCCATGTTTTCAAGAACGCCAATCGCAGCGCGCTGGGCCTCGGGCGGGGTTTGGGCGCCGCGCTGCGCAAACATCAAGGTTGCCGGTTCGAGGTCGTCTTCGGTCGGCGCCCGGCCCAATTTCTGCTCAACCTCTGCATAGGCTTTGGCGGCGCCCAAGCCCCACAGCGTTAAAAACGCGTCGGCGACGTGGCGGAAGTCGAAGGGTAGCTGGGTTGGGCGCACATCGTGGCCGAGACGGCGCAGGACCTCGGCGGTCGACTCAACGGCTTTCATGACGTCGGGATGCGGGTCGCTGCCGTCGACGCGGGCGGTCCACAGACCAATCTTCAGCGGTCGGTCGAGCGCTTGGGCGACCAGACCGACGGGGGGCAAGGGCGCATCGGCGCTTTGGTCTTCGAGCGCGGCGAAGAACGCCGCGGTGTCGCGCATGGTGCGGGTGAGGCAGCCTTGCACGCCAAGATTTTGCACGGATGCGGCGCGATTGGCGGCGATCATCCGCCCGCGACTGGGTTTGAGGCCAATCAGCCCGCAATTGGAGGCTGGGATGCGGATTGAGCCGCCGCCGTCATTGGCATGCGCGATTGGCACGATCCCGGCGGCGACGGCCGCGGCCGATCCGCCAGAAGAGCCGCCCGGCGTATAAGCGAGCGCATAGGGGTTGCGGGTGGCGCGCGTGAGCAGGGGCTCGGTTACCGGCATCAGGCCAAATTCGGGCAGGGTCGTGCGGCCGATCGAGATCAGGCCGGATTGGGACATTGCCTCGACAAAGGGCGAGGTCTCCGTCGCGATGACATCGGCGAGGGCGCGCGAGCCTTCCGTTAAGGGCAGACCGATCTGGCCGTGATTGCCTTTGATGAGCGTCGGCACGCCGACAAAGGCCGATTTGGTCTTTACGCGCCGGGAAAGCGCGCGCGCGGTCTCAAAATCTTGATAGCCAAACACATTGAGCTGGGGATTGGCGCGCTCGGCCCGGGCGATGGCGGTTGTCACGAAGCTGCGCGCACGGCTTTTGCGCTTGCGGATGGCGGTGGCCATGCCGACGGCGTCGAGCCATTGGGTCTTGGTCTGCGCGGAGGCCGGGGCGCCGATGCCCGTCGCGGCAAGCGCCAGGGCCGCTTCCATGAAACGGCGACGTGAAAAAGACATCAGGTTGCAATCCCCTCTGCGGCGCCAACGCCCCAAATGGATCGATTCCATGCCAAGCCCGAAAGGGCAAGACTTTCGCTTGGGTTTGCGCGCGGCGAGCGCTAAAGCGGGCGACCGCGGCCGATGCCGACGCTTTGGCAACGCGATTTGAGACAAATAAGCGGGCGTGAATGATCGCGATCGAAAAATTGGGGCTGACGCAAGGGATGGCGTTCGCCATGCGGTTTCCGCGTTTGGTGATGATCGCGTTGCTGGCGTTTGCGATTGGCGGCGCATTGGCGGCCTTGGGCTTGCGGGCCAATACGGACACCAGCGAGATGATCTCGGCCAAAGCCCCCTATCGGGCGCTTGATCGGGATTTGCGGGCGGCGTTTCCCTATATCAAGGACACGATCGTGATCGTGTTGCGCGCGCCGAGCGCCGATGAAGCCGATGCGGCGGCGGCGGC
>DHHV01000074.1:3119-5260 GCA_002403455.1 Hyphomonadaceae bacterium UBA4763
AGCTGGCGCCAGCAGGAACGCAATCGGCGATTGCCGGGGTGTTTGCCGCCTCGGTTGATCCGCAATTGACCGGCAATGGCTTGTTGTTCTTGGAGGCCGCCGAGCTCGACGCGTTGCTGGCGCGGATCTCGCAAGCCGCGCCCTTGTTCTCGCATCTGCGAGGCGATCCGAGCCTGGAGGCGTTTTTTTCAGCCCTTGCCGAAGGGCGCGACGCCAAGGAGCAAGGCGCCGAGGCGGTGGCGCAAATCGATCGGGTCTATCGCGATGTCGCCGCCGTAATATCGACGCGGCTGGAGGGCCAAAGCGCGCCCTTGTCCTGGACGGGGTTGTTCGCCGATCCGGCCGAAGAGCGCCCCGATTTTGTGCAGCGCACCGTGCAAATCCTGCCGAAACTGGATTATCAGGGCCTTGCGCCCGGCAAAGAAGCGTTGGCGGCTATCGCGGCGGCGGTGGCCGAGCTTCGCGCCGACCCGTTATTGGGGCGCGTCGAGATTGGCGTCACCGGCGATCCGGCCCTTCGCGCCGAAGAATTGCGCAGCGTCGTTGACGGCATTGAGTTGTCTTTGATCATTTCGGTGGTCAGCGTCGCCTTGTTATTGTGGCTTGGCCTGCGCTCGGTCGGCATGGCGTTGATCGCGGTTAGCGCCTTGCTGATCTCGCTCTGCATCACGGCGGGTTTTGCAGCGTTGGTTTATGGCGTGCTCAACCTCGTTTCGGTCGCCTTTGTGGTGTTGGTCATTGGCCTTGGCATCGATTACGCCATCCATATGGTGCTTTACGCCCAAGAGCGCGCTCCAGAACTGGGACCACGGGCGGCGATCGAGGACGTCGGCAAATCGCTCGGACCGGCGTTGATCTTGGCGTTGCTGACGACAATCGCCGCGTTTTTTGCATTTACACCCACCCAATTTGTCGGCATCGCGCAATTGGGCGTGATCGCAGGGATCGGCGTGGCGGTGGCGTTTGTTGTCGCCGCGCTGCTGATCCCGGCAAGCGTCGCGCTGGCGCCGGGTCTGTTGCAAATCAAAGCGCCGGCCGGGAGTGGTCGATCGCCGATCGGGCGGGCCTGGGAGCGGTCGCGCGACGTGATCGCCTTGCTGACGATCGGGGCTGGCTTACTTGGGGCAATGGCGGCGCCGCTGGCGCGGTTTGAAAGCGATCCGATGGCGTTGCGCGATCCACAATCACCCTCGGTGCAGAGTTTCTTTCGACTGTTCGACGAAAAAACCCAGGCGCCCTACCGCTTGAGCGTCATCGCCGACGGGCCAGAGGCCGCCGCCGCCATCGCCGCGCGCTTGCAAGCCTTGCCCGAGGTCGATGACGTGCTGTCGCTGCCTGATTTTGTGCCGGCCGATCAGGACGCCAAACGCGAGGTGATCGATTTCGTCGCCTGGGGAGTGTTGGACGCGCTGGAAGGCGAGCCGGCCGCGCCGGGCGCGCGCAGCGGGATGGAATTATTGGCCGAGACGTTGGCCGATCCGAGCTTTGGCGCAGGCGCGCGGGCGCTTACCACGGCCTTGGCGCGCGCCGCGCCGCAATTGGAAAAAGATGCAGCCTTTGAGCAAGCCTTACGGAGCGATTTGCTGGGGTTTTGGCCCTTTCAGCGCGCCCGCTTGATCGCGCAATTGCAGCCAACGGGGCTGACGCTGGAGAGCCTGCCGGTCGAGCTGGTCAACCGCTTTCAAGCCCAGGATGGGCGCTGGCGGGTCGAAGCGGCTCCGCGCGATGATATTCGCGACCCTGGTGCGCGCGCGCGATTTGTCGATGCGGTGACGGCCGTGGAGCCGCGTGCGACGGGGCCAGCTCTGTCGGTGCAGCGGGCCGGCGAAATCGTCGCCCGCTCGATCGTGCTGGCGGTGGCGATTGCCTTTGCGGCCTGCGCGGCGGCGGTTCTGGCGATTTTGCGCGATTGGCGGTTTAGCTTGATCATTCTCGCGCCCCTGCTGATCGCCGCCTGCCTGACCTTGGGCTCGAGCGTCGTGCTGAACGCGCCGTTCAATTACGCCAATGTGATCGCGATCCCGCTGCTGATCGGGCTGGGGGCGGATGGGGCAATCCATCTGGCGCTGCGCTGGCGCGAAACCGGCGATGTGGAGGCAGCCTTGTCGACCTCGACGCCGCGCGCGGTGCTGCTGGCGGCG
>DHHV01000074.1:5570-6026 GCA_002403455.1 Hyphomonadaceae bacterium UBA4763
CGCGCGGTGCTGCTGGCGGCGCTGACGACCATTGCCTCGTTCGGCAGTTTGGCGCTGTCAAGCCATCGCGGGACCGCCAGCATGGGCCTGTTGTTAACGATCGCCTTGGCGGCGACCTTGCTGACAACCCTGGCGGTCCAGCCCTGGTTGATCCGCAAATTGGCGCACCTATTCAAGCCGCATTCACCCGCTAAGACTTAGGTCAAGGCATCCGGCGCGCCGTTATCTGTGCGCTGCATCTATTTCGAAGGAATAGCCAACGTGATCCGCTTTCGTTTGATCGCCGCCGCCGCCACTGTCGTTGTGCTGGGGAGCGCCGTCCTGTTGGCCGCGCCGGCTGCGGCGCAGGCCCCGGGTAATCCTGCGTCTGCGGTTGACCCGGCCTTGGAGAAAGACGCGCGGGCGTTCGCCGATGCTCTGACCAGCGAGTTGCGCGCGATCGCGCAGGCCGAAGCG
>DHHV01000074.1:6331-6650 GCA_002403455.1 Hyphomonadaceae bacterium UBA4763
GCGATCGCGCAGGCCGAAGCGCTGACGCCGAAACAGCGCGACGCGCAATTGCGCGCGGTGTTGTCCAAGCATTTGGCGATGCGCTCTTTGTCGTCGTTCCTGATTGGGCAGAATTTGCAAAAAGCCAATGCGACGCAACAAGCGCAATATAACGACCTATTCCCGACCTATATAACGGCCTTGTTCGCCAACCGGATCGGCGATCTGGTCGGACGCGATCTCGATTTTTCCGCCGTGCAAACGCGTGGACGCGACGCGCTGGTGCGGTCAAGCTTCAAGCGCAAGCGCGATGGCAGCGTCATCGACGTCAATTGGCGGG
>DHHV01000074.1:6981-7419 GCA_002403455.1 Hyphomonadaceae bacterium UBA4763
GCGCCGGCAATCGGATCAAAGCCTGCGTCTCGTGGACGTGCAAGTGCGCGGCGTCTCGCCTTTGGTGGCGCAGCGCGATGAGTTCAACGCCATTGTCGCCAGCCAAGGGTTTGACGCGTTGCTCGCGGCGATGCAGGCCAAGATCGATCAGTAATCGCAGCGTTTAACGCGGTTACGCTGCGTCGGCGAAGTCTTGCGCCGGACCATCGTCGTCTTGATCGGCAAGATCGGTCTCGTCCTCGTCAAGGACGGCCCCGCCCTGTGGGCGATTGAGATATGCCGAGCGCAACATGAAGGCGGGCGGCTCATGGCCAAAGCCGGGGGCCTCGGCGTAAGGATGGCGGGCGCCCGGTTGGCGGCGAGGGGATTTGCCGGCGCGCTCAACAAAGCTGGCGGGGGATGGATCAACGGGCGCGGGCGCCGGTGCGGCGCTGTCGC
>DHHV01000091.1:0-469 GCA_002403455.1 Hyphomonadaceae bacterium UBA4763
CTTCTTTGGGTGTGGCGAGGGCAAGTCGAAACAGCGCGCTTGCGTGCTTTCGGGGCGGCGCTGGCGATCGGCGCGTTGCTCGCTTACGGGCTTGACGCGCCAGGGCCATTTTGGGCGCGACGCGCCGTATTTGATGCATTTGGGAACGCACATGCGGCAGTGCTTGTGCTAGCAGGCGCCGGCTATTGGGCGATGTCACAGCAGTTTTTCGCCCACACCATTTTCCGCCGCGTTCTTGCGGTCGCTGTGCTTGGTGCGTTTTGCCTGCTCGCCGTCGTTTTGATCCAGCCAGATTGCCTGCGCAATCCGTATGCTAAAGTCGACCCGGAGGCCGAGCGCTTTTGGCTGCAATATGTCAGCGAATATATGGGGTTAGAAGCCTGGTGGGAGACAGATAAGTCCAAGGTCATCGCCGTGTTTGGCTATGCGATTGCGGTATGTATCGGATTTGCGGGTTGCATTCGCTCGA
>DHHV01000091.1:803-1433 GCA_002403455.1 Hyphomonadaceae bacterium UBA4763
CCCCCGCCAATCCGTCGGAGGTTGGGCAGTCCTGTTTGCCTGCGCGTTCGCCGCGTGCTTGGTGTCGACCTGGCAATTGCGGGCCTCCAGTTTTATGTATGCTTTTCTTGCGTTTGCAACCGGTTTCCTCATCAGCCAAGCGCTCGCGAGCTGGCAGGAAAAACGTGGATTTTTGCGCGTTAGCGTATTCGCTATGGCGCTTTTTGTCGCGAGCCCCATCGGCTGGACAGCGTTCGCTCGGCCCTTTGCGCCGCAAACGCAACGCCTGCAAACGGCTCATGAACAACGTGAGGCAAGTTGCTGGGGCGCCAATGCCTTGGTTGCCTTTCGCGCCGTCCCGGCAGATCGCCCCAGTCGTTTACTTGCAGATGTCGATCTTGGCCCGTTGATTTTGTTCGCAACGCCACATTCGGTGCTGGGGGCGGGCTATCACCGCAATGGCAAAGGCATTGCAAGCGTTTTTAAGTTGATGGCTTTGCCGGTGTTGCAAAGCCAAGCCGCTTTAGCCGACGCTAGGATAGACTATTTGCTGTACTGTCGACATCATGGCTGGAGGGTGGGTGCCCGCGAAGGCGGGGCGGACAGCCTCGCCGCCGCCTTGATCGCAGATGAGGCGCCCGACTGGCTTTC
>DHHV01000091.1:1746-2145 GCA_002403455.1 Hyphomonadaceae bacterium UBA4763
GCCCGACTGGCTTGCGCCGATTGAGCTCCCCGCCAATCAAGCGGACATCCGCCTTTACCGCGTATCGCGTTGACGCGCTCGCTCACCGGCGCGGCGCGACCCGCAAAGTGCCAAGCGGCGTTAGCCCTAAATTCGCCCCGGCGGCGCGCACGCTTGCAAAAGTCTCGCGCGTCAAGGCGCGCGCCAGCCCCGCCATGAACGCGGTGAACAAGGCAAAAGCGAGGCCGCCAAGGCCAATCTCCGCCCGCCAGGAATTGCCCTCGACCGGCGCCAAGGCTGGCTCGACCACCGCGATATTGCGCGCGCCCAAGGCGGCAAGATCGGCGATCGCGCGCTGCTCTTGCTCGCGCGTCGCGAAATTCTCCGCGCTGGCGGCCAGCGCCCGCCGCGTGCGCAGCG
>DHHV01000091.1:2480-3049 GCA_002403455.1 Hyphomonadaceae bacterium UBA4763
CGCTTCGTAATCGGGCGCGAGCCGCGTCATCGTCGCCAGCCGCTCGCCGAGCGCGTCGCGTTGGGTCGCAAGGGCCGCCGCACGGGCCTGCGCCGCCGCCAAATCGCCCTCCAAGGTCAATTGCTGGGTTTGCAAGTCTTGATAGACCGGGTTCGGCCCCCGCCGAGTGATCCCGACCGCGCGGCCATTGCGGACCGTTTGCTCCATCTCGGCGATCTGTCGATCGATTTCGGCAAGCGGACCTGCTCCCGGCTTGAAGCGCGCCGCCAATTCAGCCCGATCGATGCGCAATTGCAGCAATTGGTTTTCGGCGTCCGATTCGACCTCGATATTCACCTCCGGCGCCAATTGGTCGATTCGCGCGGTGAGCGCGGCATATTGCGTCTCCAATTGCGCGACGCTTGCTTGCGCGCTCAAGAGGTCATCTTCCAAGCGCTGCAGCAGCGCTGCTGTCGCGGCCCGCTCAGCGTCAAAGTCATTGATTCGATTGCGGCGCAAGAATTGCGCCAGATCATCATCGGCGCGCTGCAGATCGTTTTCGAACAATTGCCGCTGATCGCCAAAGGCGG
>DHHV01000091.1:3355-15565 GCA_002403455.1 Hyphomonadaceae bacterium UBA4763
GCCGCTGATCGCCAAAGGCGGCGTCTTCGGGGCGGATCAGCACCTGCTTGCGATAATCCAGATATTCGTCGATCAGCGCATTCAGAACATCGGCAGCCAATTGCGGGTCATGGCCGGAATAACCGGTGCGAATCACCTGGCTTTTCGGGGTCGCTGAGGCGCCAAAATTCTGCCGAAAGGCCTTGACGGCGGCGCTGCGGATCTCGGCGCGTTTGGCCGCGTCATCGCCAGCGCGCAAGAGCGCGTCGCCGAGTTTTGGATAAAGCGTTTCGATGCCGAAACGATCAAGCATCCGCTCGGTCAAGGCTCGCGCCGAGAGGATTTCCACCTCGGCCTGCACAACCTGCTCGGCGTCCGGCAGCGCGCCGCGTCCTGCATCACCGACTTGCGGATCAAACACATATTCCTGGCCGATATTGACAACGAGGCTGGCCCCAGCCTCGTATTGCTTTTCCTGCATCAGGGCCAGACCGATAGCCGCCGCAATAATCGGCGCGCCGACCAAGGCCATCAGCGGCCATTCGCGCCAAATTGCCGGAATCAAATCCAGGCTGTCCAATTGCGGCCGGCTTTGCCAGGCGCCGCCGCGGTCGCTGTCGCCAGCGCCCGAGGCGTGAGCGGTCGCCGCATCATTGCGCGCAAGAGACATGGATAAACTCAACCATTCAAGCAAACATCAATTATCGGAAAATCCTTAATTGGTCATTAGGGTTAATTCAGTAACGCTTCGTTAAGACGAACCGGGGAACAAGATGGCATGCCATCGCTGTTGCGCCATGTCATTTTTGCCGGCTCGATCGCCTTTATCGGGCTGCTCAGCGCCTGCGCGCCAAAGCCAATCCCGGCGGCCGACTTCATCAACACGCCGTTTCCGGGCTGGACCGAAGATGATGGCTTTTACCGTGTTTATCCCGGCGATGCGTTCGACGTCATTGTGCATGGCGCGCCGGACCTCAGCCGCGCCGCGATCGTTGCGCCCGACGGGCGGCTGAGCCTGCCGTTGATCGCGCCAGTGCTGGCGGCCGATCGGACGATCGAGGAAATCCAGACCGCTTTGGCGGTCGCCTATGAGCCAATCTTGATCAATAATCGGGTCGATTTGGCGCCGACTGGCTTTGCCGCGCAGCAGATCTTCGTGGGCGGAGAGGTCAACCAACCGGGCGTTTATCCGTTGCCCGGCGAAATCGGCGCGCTGCAAGCCGTGCTGATCGCCGGCGGCTTTACGGACTTTGCGCGCGCCAAAGAGGTGATCATCCTGCGACGCGGGCGCGGCGGAATCGCCAAATTGCGCCTCGTCAATCTCAGCGCCGAAACTCGGGGCGCCAGCGCCGACGCGCCGATCGCCCTGCAACGCTTTGACATCGTCATCGTGCCGCGCACGGCGATCGGCAATGTCAACGTCTTTGTCCGGCAATATATCCGCGACGCATTGCCCTTTGAGCCGTCGTTTTCCTACGCCTTCGGCAATTTTAACTAAGGCCATGGACTTGCGCAGGCGCCCGCGCATCAATCCATAAAATCGCCACGGTCGCTCAAAGGTTCAATTCGCCGATTTCAGCCATTCGCGGGCGGCGCGTTGCGCGTTCGCCAATTCCGCCGAGGACAATTGCTGCGCGATCTCGGACCGATAGGTTCGCGCATCGGCAAAGCCTTTGATCACTGCCAGATTGAACCATTTATGCGCCGCGACCAAGTCCGCGTCGACATCCTGGCCAATCGAATAGGCAATGCCCAAACGATACATGTCTTCCGCCGTCATCAGCATCGGCGGTAATTCAACTGGCTTTGCCAGCTCTCCTGCTTCGTACGCCATGCAACAACCCCTACAACGTAGCGCGGACCGTTCTGGTCTATCGCGTCCGCCGGGCGACATTGCCGCGTTAAGCTTGAGAAGACGTTAATTTTGACCTGGGAAAAATTTGCCTAGTTAACCATTTATTCTTTTCAAAACAGCGGCGCCATCATCTATGCTTCGGTTTCCCTGGGCGAGCCGTTGAAATCCGCCCACCTGGACGCTGCCGTTAAGGCTTGGGCAATCCATCGCGCCGCTCTTTCGGACGACAGCCCAAGCGGCGCGCATGAGCGTCGTCGACACAGCCGGGGGCGCGGCAAATTAGCGCAGCTGCCTTTCGGGAAATCAGACCGAAAAGCTCACCCCGCAGCCGCAGCCGCTTTTGGCATTGGGGTTTTTGATCTGGAATGACGAGCCGATCAATTGCTCGACATAATCAAGCTCGGCTCCTTGCAGAAAATCCGCGCTGACCGGATCGACGAAGACCAACGCTCCATCCCGTTCGAGAACAATATCGCCCGCGTCTGGCGCTGCGGCAAAGCCAAAATCATAGCGAAAGCCCGAACACCCGCCGCCGAGCACCGCCACCCGCAGCGCTTTGGCGCCATCGCCGTCCTCGGCCAGGATGATTTTGATTCGCGCCGCGGCGGCCGGCGACAGGCCGATTTGGGCAGCGGCGGAAAGGAGTGGGCTAGTCGACATTTCGATCGCTCGCATTCATTGCCAAAATAGCGTCATCGCCGCTAGGGACGAGGCGGCGCGCCTTCCCCTCATATGCGTTCGCTTTCGCGCGCAGCCAAGGCTTCTTCCGTGCCCGATCGCTATTTTCCCTGGGCGCCGCCGCGCGCGCCTTTCGCCACCGACCCGTTGCGTTCGCGGGGACGCCTCGTCGCCGAACCAGACAGCCGCACCCGATCGCCTTTTCAGCGCGATCGCGACCGCATCGTCCATTCCAGCGCCTTTCGCCGGCTGAAGCAGAAAACCCAAGTCTTCGTCGCCCATGAAGGCGATCACTACCGCACGCGCCTGACCCATTCCTTGGAAGTCGCCCAGATCGCCCGCGCCATCGCGCGGACCCTGGGGCTCGATGATGACTTGGCCGAGGCGGTCGCGCTTTCGCATGATTTGGGCCATCCGCCCTTTGGCCATGCGGGCGAAAAAGCGCTCGACGCCTGCATGGCGCCATTTGGCGGCTTTGACCATAACGCCCAGGCCTTGCGGCTGGTGACCAAATTAGAGGCGCGCTACCCGCAATTTGATGGGCTGAACCTTTCTTGGGAAACGCTGGAAGGCATGGTCAAGCATAATGGCCCGGCGCTGGCCAAAGGCCAGACGCTGGCTGACGCGCCGGCGGCGCTGCGCGACTACGCCGCCGCCCATGATCTGGACTTGCACAGTTATTCTGGACCTGAAGCGCAGATCGCCGCCCTTGCGGACGACATCGCCTATAACAATCACGACATTGACGATGGCCTGCGGGCCGGCTTGTTTTCGCTCGACGAGATCATGGAAGCGCCGCTGGCGGGCGCGGTGTTTCGCGAGGTCCTTGCCGATTTCCCCGTCCTCGACCGCGATCGCCTCGCTTTCGAGGCGGTCCGCCGGCTGATTGGCGTGTGGATCGACGACGTGACGGCGGAGACGCAACGCCGGATCGCCGTGATCGCGCCGCGCTCGGTCGAAGACGTTCGGGCGGCGGGGCGCGCTTTGGTCGCCTTTTCACCGGCCATGGGGGCCGATATCGCGGGGCTGCGGCGGTTTTTGTTCACGCGCATGTATCGCCATACCTTGGTCAATCGCATGATGAGCCAGGCCAAACGTATCGTGCGCGACCTCTTTGCTTTGTTCATGGCCGAGCCAGAGACCTTGCCGACCCGCTGGCGCGCCCGCGCGATCGATGTCGATGAGACCCGAAAGGCGCGCGTCGTTTGCGATTACATCGCCGGCATGACCGATAATTTTGCGATCGAGGAGCATCGCAAATTGTTCAACCTTGAACCGTTTCTGTAGAATCCACCGGTCCACAATTTCGCCGCGGATTTACCTTAACGCGGAATCGGCGCAGGAGAGCGCCCACGTTCTTTCGGCAGTTCAACAATGCCCGCCTCGCGCGATCCATCCGGCCCGTATAATCCCCATGATGAGATCGCTGGCGATCGCCGCTGGTGGGCGCTGGCCGTGCTCGGAATTGGCTTGGCGATGGTCCTGGCGGCCGTCATTTGGCACCGCCTGCAAACCGATGATGAGGTGACGATCGTCGCCGCCCAGCCCTATAAGCGCGCGCCGACGCCGGAAGAATTGCGCGGCGCGACCCAACCGAGCGATTCCACCGCCGATCTTGCTGTGCTCGGCGCCAATTTCGAGGGCGCGCTCGGCGAAAATGTTGAGCCGCCGCCGCAGCCTCTCGGGCCCGATCCAGTCGATTTATTGACGCCGCCATCGGCGACGATCAGCGGGGATGCGTCTGCGCCGCCATCGACCCCAAGCGCGCCACCGGTCTCCAGCATCCCATTTGTTCCGGGCGGGCCGTTTTTGGTGCAAATCGGCGCGGTGCGTGAGGACGTCCAGGTTGATCCAACCGTCGACGCCGCCCGCAAGAAGGCGCAAAATCTCTTGGAAGGCGCGATCATCGACGTCGCCCGCGTGGATTTGGGCCCTGAAAAAGGCGTTTGGCGGCGAATTCGCGTCGACGGGTTCGAGGCCCGCGCGGCGGCGAGCGCCTTTTGCGATCAATTGCGCGCGCAATCAGTCGATTGCTTGGTGGTGGTGCGATGAGCCTTGCCTTGATTGCCGGGATCGCCGGCCCCAGCCTGTCGGCCTATGAAAAAAGCTTTTACCGCGCCCTCAACCCGTGGGGGTTTATTGTGATGGGCCGCAATTGCGTCTCGCGGGCGCAATTATCGGCGTTGACCAAAGATTTGCGCGCCTCAGTTGGCCGCGAGGCGATGATTTTCATCGACCAGGAAGGCGGTCGCGTCGCGCGGCTGAAAGCGCCGGAATGGCCGACTTTCCCGCCGGCCGCCCGCTTTGCCGCGCTTTACCATCAAGACCCGCAAGAAGCGCGCGATCTGTGCTTTCTCAATCACCGCTTGATGGCGGCTGAGCTGCGCGAAATTGGCGTCAACGCCGATTGCGCGCCGGTTTTGGACTTACCCGTCGTCGGCGCCCACCCGATCATCGGCGATCGCGCCTTTGGAACCGACCCACAAACCGTCATCGAACTGGGGCGCGCCGCTTTGGCGGGGTTAAAAGCCGGCGGCGTTGCGGGCGTTATCAAGCACATTCCCGGCCATGGCCGCGCCAATGTCGACAGCCATGACGAGGCGCCGACGGTTTCGACGCCCCTGCCGACCTTGCGCCGAAGCGATTTTGTTCCGTTCAAGGCTTTGGCGGCGGAGGCCGCGATGGCGATGACCGCCCATATTGTCTATGATGGTCTGGACGCCGAACGCGTGTTGACTTTTTCCCCGACCGCCATTGCCCGCGCGATCCGCGGCGACATCGGCTTTGACGGCGCGTTGATGAGCGATGATTTGCGCATGTCTGCGCTTGACGGGCGGCTAGAGGATCGCGGCCATCTCGCCATCCAGGCGGGCTGTGATTTGGCGCTTTATTGCGGCGCCGTCTCGGGCGAAGGCATTGTCGCCGAACTCGAGGCGCTCGCCGCCGGCTTGCCAATGCTGCAAGGCGAGGCGTTGCGGCGCACCAACCGCGCGATGGCCGAGGCGCAAGCGCCGCTCCCGTTCGATTCTGAGGCGGCCTGGGCCAAATTGCGCGCCGCTTTTGCCGCGCCTGCGGCGCTCGGATGACCGACGCCGCGCAATTGGACGCGTTTGCGCTCCAGACGGACGAGCCGGACGCCGCCTTTGTGCTCTCGCTCGACGGGTTTGAAGGGCCGTTGCATATCCTGTTGTCGCTGGCGCGCGATCAAAAAGTCGATCTGCGCCGCATTTCAATCCTGGCGCTTGCCGAGCAATATCTGACCTTTGTCGCCGACGCCAAAGGCGCCAGAATCGATTTGGCGGCCGAATATCTGGTGATGGCGGCGTGGCTCGCCTGGCTGAAATCGCGCCTGCTGCTGCCGCGCCCCGCCAAAGCCGAAAAAGACGAAGACAGCCCCGAAGCCTTGGCGCGCGCTTTGGCGGATCGCTTGCAAAAGCTGGATCAGGTGTGCGCGGCCGCGCAAGCCTTGTTCGAGCGGCCCCAATTCAATCGCGACGTCTTTTCGCGCCAAGCTGTCGCCGATCAAAACGACGACGTCGTCATCGCCTGGCGCGCCGATCTTTATGATCTCATGAAAGCCTATGCTGTTCAGCGCAATAAGGCCGTTGCCAAGACCATGGTCTTGCGCGCCCCAATTGTGCTCAGTCTTGAAGCGGCGCGGCTGCGTTTGCGCGATCTTCTCGGCGCGGGCGATGACTGGCGCAATCTGTCGCAATTGGTCCCCAGCGAGCGGCAAGCGCCGGCGGGCGCGACGCGCGCCTCGCGGGTCGCCAGCATGTTCGCCGCCGCGCTGGAGCTGACAAAAGAAGGCGCGGCAGAGTTGCACCAGGCGCAAGCCTTTGGTCCAATCCGTATTCGCCGCGTCGAATCGGCCTGATTCGCGCCGCGTATTTGGATTTTTGTGAAACAAAGCATGGAGCGCGTCATGGAATCCCATGCAATCAGCTTTCAAGCCGACCTTCCTTTTGATCCGCAGGTCGAATTGGCCAAAGTCGACGCCCTGCGGATCGTCGAAGCGTTGCTGCTGGTCAGCCCAGAGCCGGTTCCCGCCAACGAATTACAGGCGCGTCTGCCGAAAGGCGTTGACCTTGACGATGTCGCCGATCTCTTGCGCCGGCTTTACGCTGGGCGCGGTATCGAGTTTGTCGCCGCCGCCGACGGGTTTCGCCTGCAAACCGCGCGCGATCTCGGTTATTTGTTCGAGGCGCAGCGGGTCGAACCGCGCAAACTCTCCAAGCCAGCGATGGAGATTTTGGCGATCATCGCCTATCACCAACCTGTTACCCGCGCCGAGATCGAAGCCTTTCGCGGCGTGTCGGTCGGCAAAGGCGCGTTGGATATCCTGTTGGAGATCGGTTGGGTGCGGCCGCGCGGCCGGCGCCGGACGCCGGGCCGTCCGATGACCTATGGCACGACGCCGGCCTTTTTGGCGCATTTTGGTTTGCCGGCCATCGATCAATTGCCCGGACGCGATGATTTGCGGGCGGCAGGCCTGCTCGATGCGCGTCTGGACGGGCAAACCCCGTTTCCGATCCCGAGCGACAAACCGACGGCGGACGAAGACCCGCTTGACCAAGAAGACGCCAATTTCTATCTCGATTTTATCGGCGCAAAAGACGACGGAAACCTCGACCAAGCCGCGTGACTTGTTGAGAGCGAGGGGCTATAGCTCCAGCGCAATCGGGAGATGGCCCCATGGCCCCAAGCATTTGGCAATTGTTGATCATCGGCGTTATCGTGCTGCTCTTGTTCGGCGGTCGCGGTAAATTGTCGTCAATGATGGCCGATTTGGCGAAAGGTATCCGCGGCTTCCGCAAAGGTCTGTCGGATGGCGACGACGAATCGAATGGCGCCGCGCCAGGAAAGACGCCATTGGTGGGTAAAGGCGAGACGATCGATCTTGCTGCTCGTAAAGACGAGAGCAAAGTATAACGCGTCGGCTAGCGTTAAGGATTTAGACAGCGATGATTCCCGGCATCGGCCCGATGGAAATGCTGCTGATCGCGATCCTGGCGATTATTGTCATCGGCCCGAAGGATCTGCCACTCTTGATGCGCCGCATTGGCGCGTTCCTGCGCAAAGCGCGCGCCGCCGCGGCGGATTTCCAGGCCAGTCTTGACGAGATCGGCCGCCAATCGGAAATCGACGCGTTGCGCAAAGAGATGCAAGCGTTAAAAGCCAATGCCAGTTTTGCCAATCCACCGCCCGATTTGGCGGCGGCGCAACGTGACATCGATGACGCGATGAACGCCCCGCCCGCGCCCGATCCTGCCAAATCTGAACCGGCGCAATCGCCGGTCGAACGAAGCGGAACGCCATGAAAGCCGGCGCCCACCGCGACGAGGATGAGGTCGAATCCTCGCGCGCGCCATTGCTGGAGCATCTGGAAGAGCTGCGCCGGCGCCTGATTGTGGCCTGTTTGGCGGTGCTATTGTGCTCAATTGGCGCATTTTTTGCGGCCAATTGGATCTATAATGCGCTGCTATGGCCCTATGAAATCGGCGTAGAACGCGCCGTCGGGGCCGAAAAAGCGCAGGATTTGCGCCTTATTTACACCGCACCGCTCGAGTTTTTCGTCGTAAAATTGAAGATTGCGCTGTTTGGCGGCTTCGGTTTGGCGTTCCCGGTGGTGGCTTTTGAGCTCTATAAGTTCGTTGCGCCCGGGCTTTATCGCCATGAAAAGGCGACCGTGGCCCCGTATTTAGTGGCTGCGCCGCTACTTTTTGTGCTGGGCGCCGGCCTTGCCTATGCGTTTGTCATGCCTTTGGTGATGCAATTTGCCGTCGGCCAAGGCTTTGAGGGGCGCGCCACGATCGAGTTATTGCCAAAAGTCAGCGATTATTTGAGCCTGGCGATGGCGTTAATCCTTGCCTTTGGCATCTCTTTTCAGCTGCCGGTGGTGTTGATGCTGGGCGCGCGCGCCGGTTTTGTCACCGCTTCGGGTCTTCGCAAGGGCCGAAAATACGCCATTGTGGCGATCTTCGTGTTCGCCGCTTTCGTCACGCCGCCCGATATTTGGAGTCAAACCGCGCTCGCGATCCCGCTTTTGCTGCTTTATGAGGCATCGATTTTCGGCGTCCTACTGGTCGAACGCGGCCGCGCCAAAGACGAGCTCGAGCAAGAGGCGGCGGCGGAGTAACGGTTTACGGGCCAAATTAATTTTGACGGAACCAAATTATGTCTATCTTCGCGTGTTACTTTTCACTTGAGGCAACTCGTTGATCCGTTCCCGGTCGGCATTAGATAATCTCTCAATAAACGTTCGCTGTATCACTTTATGGTTATTAGCGATGTTGAGGATCAACACCTTAAAGCCGACCAGCACCTTTGGTATATCCCTCGGAAATGAAAACTGAAATTCAACGTCTTCGACGCCACGAAAATTCTCGACGCCACGAAAATTCATGCAATCTTGAATGTTAACGCCATTGGTAAGGTCCTCAAAGAGGTTCATTACCGTATATTCAGGATTTTCGGAATACTTCTCTTTTACATACCGAAATAATGATCCCGCATTATGCGAAAGGCGTCCCCAAGCATCTTCACCTAAAACCTCTGGTGGACCCATTTGAACGGGACAAGTTCTCCTTGGCATAGATACTCTCCATTACATCTTTTTACGCACTATAGAACTGTACTCACATTAACCTAAGGGCGATATGTGTGTAACTACCCAGCCTTGCGCTCCTTATCTGCTTGACCAGTAGTGCCCGTAATTAAGCGAAATTCCCCTGATCTAGATACGGCACTAAGTTCCTTATCGAGATTTTTACAAGATTCCAAACAGTCGTCAATATAGCTCATCACGATCCTAACAGACCCTGGCGACGCTCCATTTTTGCCAGTGTGAAGGAGTGTCTCCGTTTGGTTATGGCCCATTTGATCAATTTTATAGTACAGTGTACCGCCATTGCGTGAAAGACATTCCTCCAGGCGGCGAACGTGTTCTTCAAATTCTGCAATTAGCAAAGCTAGTTTAGCTGAAATAAGATCGTCGAATTTTCGAAAGATAAAATTCAAGTTCGGCGAAAAACGGACGCGTATCAGCTGAACAGTATTATCTTGTGGCTGATTGACGTAATCGGAGAACAACTCCTGGCTATAAGTGAGCGACTGAATATATGATCGAATATTTTTTCCTGCAAGTTTGCACGATAAGCGAAACGATTCACTTCGTCTACGGTGATCCAGCGCTCGCCTAATTTCTTCACGAAACAGCGCGACGAATGACAGAATAATCGTTGAAAAAGCAGATATTAGCTCGTCCCAAGCCTTCAGTGATTCTAACCAGCTAACAAGACCTGACAACATAAACAGCTCCGCGACACATTATTAATTCTGTATGTGCCCGATTCACTACGTCAGAGTGCTGATCAAAAATGGAAGGAGCTGCAAAATGCCATCTAAGCTTACTTATCGAATCTTGCTACTCTAATCCCCGCTAAAATTGGCCGGGCGTTTTTGGAAAAAAGCCGCAACGCCTTCGGCAAAATCAGCGCTTTGGCCGGCGTCGCGTTGAAACAGCCGCTCGCGCTGCAATTGCGTCTCCCAGCGCGCATCGAGCCCCGCCCAAGCGGCCATGCGGATCAATTTGAGCGCGCGGGTTGGACCATTGGCTAAATTTTGGGCGATTTCAAGCGCTTGCGTCAACAGATCCTCAGGTGCCGCAACCCGGTTTATCAGCCCCCAGGCGAGCGCGGTCTCGGCCGGCAATTTCTCGCCGAGCAGCATCAATTCCATCGCTCGGGCGCGGCCAATCGCGCGCGTCAGCAGATAGGTCGCGCCGCCATCGGGAACGAGCCCAATCCGCCGAAACGCCTGCAAGAAATAGGCGTCCTTGCTCGCCAAAATCAAATCGCCCATCAGCGCGATCGACGCGCCAATACCCGCAGCCGCGCCATTCACCGCCGTCACCAGCGGCACGCGGCAATCGCGCAGTGCTTGCATCAACGGGTTGTAATGGGTCTCCAGCGCGTCGCCGACATCGATCGGGCCGCCCTCGGGCGAGAGCCGCGGGGCCGCCAGATTGGCGCCCGAGCAAAACGCCCGACCGCTGCCGGTCAACAAGATCGCGCGCGCCGAATGTTGCGCATCCATGATCGCATCGGCAAGCGCCGCCGCGTCATCCGGCGTCACCGCATTCATGCTGGCGGGATCGTCAAGCGTTAACAGCGCCACCGCGCCATGATCTTGTCGTTGGATTTGCACGGAAAACCTCCCCGGTGCGAGCGTTTTCTTATGCTAAACGCGCGTTGGCTTTTTACCAGGGGGCTGCCGCTGCGGCGTCAGCGTCAAGCGGCCGGTTGCAGCGGGGTTTCGATGGTGACGCGATTACGGCCATTGCGTTTAGAGGTGTATAGCGCTTCGTCGGCGCGCTCGATCAGACTTGATACTGAATCGGTTCGCCGGATTTGCGCAATGCCGAACGAGGCGGTCACGAGCCCTAATTCTTCATTGGTCGAGCGTCGATAGAGGCGCTTGCTGCTGATCGCAACACGGGCGGCTTCAGCGATTCGATGGGCTTCCTGAAGCCCAGTTTTGGGCATGACAATGGCGAATTCTTCGCCGCCATAGCGCGCGACGATATGATCGGCAGAGGCAGTTTTTTGGAGGACGCTGGCGACAAAGCGGATGATCTGGTCGCCCCTCTGGTGGCCCCAAGTGTCGTTGAAGCGCTTGAAGTGATCAATATCGACCATCATCAAGGTCAAAGGCGTGATGGTTTTCACGGCGGCGTCGAATGCTTCATGCAAGCGCGTGTCGAACATTTTCCGATTGGCGACACCCGTCAACGCGTCTTGCAACGCGTCCGTGCGCGCGTCCTTTAAGGATTGTCGCAAACTTGACACTTCTATGGAGGTCGCGGACAGCTTTTGAGCGAGACTGCGATTTTCCGCTGCGAGTTCGGCCGAGGCCGCCCCTAATTCTCCCACAAGGCTACGAATTTTTGCGAGGTCGGTCGTTTTTTCCAGCGCTTTGGCCGTATTTGATATGCGATCTGCAAACTTCTCGTTTGATGTCGCCGCTGATGCCAGAACCTCAAGAATGCTGGCGAGCTCGCGAGAGATTTGCTCACCTGCATTAATGACATGCACGTCCAACGCGTCATTTGCGAAGAATTGTTTATGAAGTTCATTCACTCGTTCCAAAGTGAATTGCACACCGACTTTCAGCTCAGCGTCGATAACCTCACGCAATTGCGGGTTGATATCCAAAACATAGGCCAGCCATACCTCGTATGCTTTCGGCGTACCGGGCAGTCCCAACGAAAGCGCAAGCGCCAGTGCTTCTTTTGCGCGTTGAGGGCCTAAAGGCCCAAGCAACGCTTCCTCCAAAGCCCGCATGGAAATTCCCTGCTCGATCCAAAACAGACCTGTGGAGCATCAGCCATATATATTAAGAATTTCTATCAGACTTTATAGCGAACAACACATTTGGTCCAAAAATATCCCGCCCGTCGCGACTGACGATGCGAATTCAGCAGCCATTGAAGAAGTTCGACTTCACCGATCGCATTACCGGCCCGCAAGTGTTTGGCGGCTAGGCCACTAAATGGCTTTTGTCGAGGATTTCTCATTCTTTGCGCGGGCGTCGGCTAGTGTCCTGAACCAGAAGTTCGTCCGATAATTGGGTCAGGCGTTTAGCGAACTTATTGTTCAAAATGACACTATAACTTATTGATTTCTAGTGTGGCTTTG
>DHHV01000072.1:0-46214 GCA_002403455.1 Hyphomonadaceae bacterium UBA4763
AGCCTTCTTCAACAGCCTGCTTTAGCGCGATGATAAACTCGAAACGACCAATAGCGATCGCCGCCGTCAATCACACATTTCCAGCCGCGTGCGCGCAAATGCGGCCGCAACATGCGATTAAACCAACCATGCGCACATAAAACGACAACTTCGCCGGCATTCGCACGCTCATCGAGCGTGGCGGCGGCTTGGGCGGCGCGCGCTTCGGCCTGCGCCAGCGATTCAACATTCGGCGCATGGCCGATCATCCAGGCCAGCCGCGCCAATTTGTTCCAGGTGCGCGGCAAAAAGCGCACCCAGGGCAGAGGCGGCGGCGGCAAAGGCGCCTCGACATAGATCGGATCTTCCAAAATCGGCCGGCCGGCGGCGATCTTGGCGGCGGTTTCGCGGGCGCGCAGCCGCGTGCTGGACAACACGACGGGGGCGGATTGAGCCGCTTCGAGCAGATTGAGCGGCGGGGTTTGCCCATCGGCAAGACCGGTTTCCTCATAGGTCGCCCACCAGGATTGATATTGGCGCCAATTGATTCGTGGGCCGGCATCGCGATCGAGGCGCGGACGACCATGCCGCACCACAATAATGCGCTCTAGCGAGCGCGTCTTCGTTTCGGCTGTGGGGGCGGCGATTGTGCTGATCACGCGGTGTTTTATCGCAGAACCTGGAGAAGCCGATCAATCATTGGGCGATTGAGTCGGACGTCAAACCAAAAGACGGGGGCATCTAAACCGATTTTCCGTTGATGTCTAACGGGCGCGGCGTCTTTGGTCGGCGCCTCACAAAATGCCGCGATCGCCTTGATCGCTCGGTCCCGTCAACCCACTTACCAGCTAAAGTCGCAATAAGAGTGGCCGCCATGTTCATCCAGACCGAAGACACGCCGAACCCGGCGACCTTGAAATTCCTGCCCGGCGCGCCGGTTATGCAGACCGGGGTCGTCGATTTTGAGACAGCGGACGCCGCCCAGACTTCGCCATTAGCGACGATGATCTTTGGCGTCGGCGGGGTCGAGCGGGTGTTCCTCGGCGCAGATTTCATCTCGGTGACCAAAGCGGCTGAGGCCGATTGGCGCACGCTGAAGATCAAAGTGATCGCCGCGATCGTCGATCACGACCAAAGCGGCTTGCCGATCGTTGCGCAATCGCCAGAGGCTGCGCCGACCGATAGCGAGGCCGACAGCGACATCATCAAACAGATCAAAGAATTGCTGGATTTCCGGGTGCGGCCGGCGGTGGCGCGCGATGGCGGCGACATCACCTTTCACAGCTTTGAGCCCGATACCGGCATTGTACGGCTGAACATGCGCGGCTCCTGCGCCGGCTGCCCGTCGTCGACGATGACGCTGAAAGCCGGCATTGAAAACATGTTCCGGCATTTTATTCCGGAAGTGAGCCGGGTTGAGCAAGTGATCTAACGCGACCCGGTTTAGGGCGCTTTAACATCGGTCTCGTAGGCTGCCCGTTGCGTATGTTGCGGGTGAGGCGGCGGTGACCCCAATTCGACTTCTGGATCGGCTTGAACAAGGCGCCACGCTGGCGCTGTTTGTTTGGCTATGCGTGCGGTTGTGGCCGCAGGATTGGGCGAGCGTTCAGGGTCTGTCGGCGCTGTTATTGGTGTCGGAGGGACTGGTCGTCGCCTTGTTGCTGATCCGGCGGCCGACGGAAAACATCTCGCGCCGACCGCGCGATTGGGCGATCGCCGCTGGCGGAACGTTCCTCGCGATGGCGGTCGGGCCGGGCGGCGCGCCGATCGCGGCGGCGCCCGGTTTTGTGCTGATCTTAGTCGGGATCGTCGTGCAGATCGCCGCCAAAGTGCATTTGGGACGCAGCTTTGGGCTCGTCGCCGCCAATCGCGGCGTCAAATCGCACTCGGTCTATGGGATCGTCCGCCATCCGATGTATGCGGGCTATATGATCGCGCATGTCGGGTTTTTGCTGCTCGCGCCGAGTTGGACCAATTTGGCGATCTATGGCGCCGTTTGGGCGCTGCTGGTCGCCCGCATCCACGCCGAGGAAGCGATGTTGTCGGCCGATGACGCCTATCGTCAATTTCAAGCCCGCGTGCGGTTTCGATTGGCGCCGGGGGTCTATTGAACGCTTGGCGGGGGCAGGCGCCGCAGCTAGACTTCGTCCATGACGATTGCATCGATTCTGGCGCCGCAGGCGTCGCAAAACCGTTTTGACGAGGCTTATCTTGATCTCCTGCGGGAGGTCTTGCTGTTCGGCGAGCAGCGCGAGGATCGCACCGGCACCGGTACGCTCGGGCTGTTTGGGCGGCAATTGCGTTTTGATTTGGCGCAAGGCTTTCCGCTGCTGACCACCAAGAAAGTGCATTTCAAGTCGATCGTCGTTGAATTGCTGTGGTTCTTGCGCGGCGAGACCAATGTGCGGTTTTTGCGCGACAAGGGCGTCTCGATCTGGGATGAATGGGCCGATGCCGAAGGCGAGCTTGGGCCGGTTTATGGCAAACAATGGCGCTCTTGGGCGGCGCCGGATGGGCGCCAGATCGACCAGATCGCCGAGCTCATCGAAAAATTGCGCCGCGATCCGTTTTCGCGCCGACATGTGGTGACCGCCTGGAACCCGGCCGATCTCGACGCCATGGCGCTGGCGCCCTGTCATTGTTTGTTTCAGTTTCATGTGTCGAGCGATCGGCGGCTGTCCTGCCAGCTTTATCAGCGCTCGGCGGATGTGTTTTTGGGCGTACCGTTCAACATCGCCTCTTATGCGTTGCTCACGCTGATGCTGGCGCGCGTTTGCGGGTTTGAACCGGGGCATTTCGTGCATGCGTTCGGCGACGTGCATCTTTACGTCAACCATATCGAGCAGGCGCGCACTCAATTGCAGCGCGAGCCCCTTGGGCCGCCGCGGGTTGCGCTGAACCCGGAGAAGCGCGATCTGTTCGCCTTCGAGGTCGAGGATATTCGGCTCGAAGATTATGTCGCCCATCCGCCGCTGCGCGCGCCGGTCGCGGTTTAATCTTTCTCTACCAGGGCTCGAATGGCGCGTCCGGGCGTCTCGATCGCGCTATCGGCGCGCAGCGCCCGCGCCGCTGAGAAAGCGGTAAAACCGCGCGCCGCATCGCCGGTCCAGGCTTGCGCAAACGCGCCCGATTGAATGTCGGCAAGGGTTTGGCGCATGGCGGCGCGCACATGCTCATCGATGATCCGCGATCCGCTGCGATAGGCGCCGAACTCGGCGGTGTTGGAGATGGCCGTATACATGCCGGCGATGCCGCGCGCATAGATCAGGTCGACCACGGCTTTGGCCTCGAACACGCATTCGAAATAGGCCATTTCCGGGCTAAAGCCCGCCGCCACCAGCGTCTCAAAGCCGGCGCGCATCAGATCGGGGATGCCGCCGCAAAGAACGGCTTGCTCGCCGAACAAATCGCATTCGCATTCTTCTTTGAAGGTGGTCTCGATAACGCCGATCCGCCCACAGCCGATGGCGCTGGCATAAGCGCGGGCAAGGGCTGGCGCTGCGCCGCTGCAATCTTGATGAACGGCGAAAATGGCGGGCAAGCCCGATCCGGCGACAAAATCGGCGCGCAAACGGGCGCCAGGGCCCTTCGGCGCCACCATGACGACATCGACCTGCGGCGGCGCCGCGATCACGCCAAAATGCATCGCAAGGCCATGCGCGAATAACAGCGTTTTGCCGGGCGTGAGGGCTTGGCCCAAGCCGTCCGCCCAGGCTGGCGCCATTTGCTCGTCCGGGAGCAGCATCGCCACGATATCGGCGGATTGGGCGGCGTCGATGACGGGCAGGGTGGAAAGGCCCGCCGCTTGCGCCTTGGCGGCCGAGGCTGATCCTTCGCGCAAGCCGACGACGACGTCATGGCCTTGATCGCGCAGGTTCAAGGCGTGGGCGTGGCCTTGCGCGCCATAGCCGATCACCGCGATTTTTTTGCCCTGCAGGGGCTGCGGATCGATGTCGCCGTCGCGCCAAAGTTTCATGATGATGGTGTCCCTTCCTTCGCGTCCCAATGCCGACGAATGATCGCGACGCGCTGATCGAGGTCTTCTTCGGCAATCGTCAGCCAATCGGCGCAAAAGCGCCGTATCCAGGTCAATTGCCGCTTGGCGTAATGGCGCGTGTCGCGACAGCCAAGCGCTATAGCCTCATCCAGGCGCAAATCATTTCGCAAATGCGCAAACAAGGCCGGCGCGCCATGCGCTTTCAAGGCTGGGAGATCGGCGGCAAGGTCGAGCGCGGCGATGGCGCGCGCTTCCTCCAGCCCGCCCGCCGCCACCAATAGCGGCAACCGATGATCGATCGCGGCGTAAAGGCGCTCGCGCGGCGGGGCGAGCGCGATCGCCAAACATTGCGCACGCGGCAGAAGGGCAAAGGTGGCTTGCGCCTGAAACTCGCCAAGCTTGCGCCCCGTCGATAACGCCACCTCCAACGCCCGGATGACGCGCACCCGGTCATGGACCGGCAAAAGCGCGGCGGCGGCGGGGTCAAGCTGGGCAAGCTCGCCATGCAAGATCTGCGGGTCCTCGATGCGGGCGCGGGCGCGCAAGCCCGCCCGGATCTCCGGATCGGGGGGCGGGATATGCGCCAATCCCTCGGTCACGGCTTTGAAATAAAGCCCGGTGCCGCCGACCAGGATGGGCACGCGCTCGCGGGCGCGGATTTGGCTAAGGACCGGGGCCAATTCCGCTAGCCATTTGCCGACCGAATAGGGCGCCCAGACATCGACATGGCCGAATAAATGATGCGGCGCGCGCGCTTCTTCCTCGGGCGTTGGACGATTGGAAAGCGCTCGCCATTGTCGATAAATTTGTTGGGCGTCGGCGTTGACGATCTCGCCCGCCAAGAGCCGCGCCAATTTTAGCGCGAGCGCGCTTTTCCCGGAGGCCGTCGGGCCCATGATGAGAATGACGCGTGGAGACGTAAGTGATTGTTCCAAAAGACTTAAGTTCCTGTGATTTGACCCATGACGAAAAACGTCATCACCCCTTCGCCGACAAAATCATAATCGGGTGTTCTCAGCGCCGAATTAGGTGCTATGCAGTCACTATGTAATGATGCGGGTTTGTTCTATAGCGATAGAATAGGGGAAACGTCCGATGGCTCGCCAATGCCCACAAGGGTTGCGTACGCGGATCATTCTGGTCGGCAATGCCGGCGAGGATATTGATTTTGCCATAGCGAAATTGTCGCATGGCTGCGAGATCGCTTATTGCGAAAGCCTCGAAGCCGGTCGGGTGTTCGTTGTCGGGTCGGATTGCCCACCGCAGCAAGCGCTGGAGATCTTGCGCGGGCTGGGCCATCAGATGCAGTTTGATTGGTGCGTGGAAGACGGCGCAGCGCCCTTGCGCAAGAAATTGCTGCTGGCCGACATGGATTCTACCATCATCGCCTGCGAATGCCTGGACGAACTGGCAGATTTTGCCGGCGTCGGCGCGCAGGTGAGCGCGATAACCCGTCGCGCGATGGCGGGCGAGCTCAATTTCGAGGCGGCGTTGACCGAGCGCGTGGCGCTGATCGCCGGCCTGCCGGTTGCGGTCCTGGAGGAATGTTATCGCGAGCGGGTGCAAGCCAATCCGGGCGCGAAGCGCCTCGTGCAGGCGATGGGGCAATTCGGCGCCTATACGGCGTTGATTTCGGGCGGCTTTACCTTCTTCGCCGATCGCGTTGCGGCCGATTTGGGCTTTCACGAAGCGCGCGCCAATGTGTTGGAGCATGACGGCGAAAAACTGACCGGCAAGGTGCGCGCGCCAATCCTTGGCCGCGCGGCGAAGGGCGCCTATGCGCGCGAATTGATCGATCGGTTGGGGCTGACCCGCGACGAGGTGCTGGTGCTTGGGGATGGCGCCAATGACCTCGACATGATGGCGCAAGCGGGTCTTGCGGTCGGGGTGTGGCCGAAACCGGCGGTCGCCGCCGCCTGCAATGGCTTGATCCGTACGACGACCTTGTGCGCGGCCATGACGTTTCAGGGCGAGCCCTTTGCGCCGGCGCTCGTGTTGCAATCCTGAAATTCGCCCTATAATCGTGGCGCGCTCTGAGCGAATTTCAGAATCAAAGCCACACTAGAAATCAATGAGTTATAGTGTCCTTTTTGAACCAGAAGTTCGTTAAACGCTTGACCCAATCATCGGACGAACTTCTGGTTCAAGACACTAGCGGACGCGACGGCGTGAACGAGACGGACGACCGGCCAATCGCCGAGGCCTTGCAACGGCGCATCTCGACCCGCGCTTTTTTGCCGACGCCGGTGCCACAAGCCAAAGTGCAAAAAGTGCTCGAGGCGGCCCGCTGGGCGCCGTCCGGCGGCAATCTGCAGCCTTGGCGGGTGATCGTTGTCGCCGGCGAGGCGCGCCAGCGCGTCATCGATCTGGCGGCGCAAACCTTAGCGGCCAATCCGCTGGGCGAGCCAACCGATCGGCCGATCTATCCGCCGCAATTATGGGAGCCCTTTCGCACGCGCCGTTTCGAGGTCGGCGAGCAGCTCTACGCGCTGCTGGGCATTGAGCGGGCCGACAAGGCGGGGCGCTTTGCGCAGATCGCCCGCAATTTTCAGTTTTTCGATGCGCCGGTCGGCTTGTTTTTCGTCATCGACGCGCGAATGGGCCATGGCCAATGGGCGCATCTGGGCATGTTCATGCTCGCTGTGGCTTTGGCGGCGCAAGAAGAGGGCCTGGCGACCTGCATGCAGGAAGCCTGGGGGGCCTTGCGTCCCTCGCTGAAAGCGCATTTTCAATTGGACGACAGCGAAATGGTCTATGCGGGCCTTGCGCTCGGCCATGCCGACCCGGCGGCGGCGGTTAATCATTTGCGCTCGCCGCGCGTTGCGGTCGAGGACTTTACCCGCTTCGACGGCTTTTAAAGCGATATGCAAGGATCACAGATGCCGGCCGACGCCGATTTTTCCGTCTGCACCTATAATGTCAATTCCATCAAAGCGCGCCTGCCGAATGTGGTGGATTTCCTCCGCGAGGCGGCGCCGGACGTTGTGTGCCTGCAGGAAATCAAATGCGTCGATGAAGCGTTCCCGCGCCAAGAAATCGAGGATCTCGGCTATAATGTCGCGACCCACGGCCAAAAGAGCTATAATGGCGTTGCGTTATTGTCGAAATTCCCGCTCGAGGACGTGCGGCGCGGCCTTGCCGGCGAGGACACCGACGAACAAGCGCGCTATATCGAAGCCGTGGTGCTGACGCCGGGCGCGCCCTGGCGGGTCGCCTCGATCTATTTGCCGAACGGCAATCCGGTCGCGTCGGAGAAATTCCCCTATAAACTGCGCTGGATGCAGCGTTTAGCCGCCCATGCGGCCGATTTGCTGGCCTTGGAGGAGCGGCTGGTGCTGGCCGGCGATTATAACGTCATCCCGCGCGATGGCGATTGCCATGATCCGGCCGCCTGGCAGGACGATGCGCTGTTTCAGCCGCAGACGCGGGCCAGTTATCGGACCTTGCAAAATTTAGGGCTGGTCGATGCGTTCATGGCAGTCGATGGGCGCGAGCATGTCTACACCTTCTGGGATTATCAGGCCGGCGCCTGGGCCAAAGACCATGGCATCCGCATCGACCATTTTCTCCTCAGCCCGGAGGCGGCCGATCGCTTGCGCGCCTGCGCGGTGGCGCGGGCGGCGCGGGGCAAGGAAAAGGCCTCCGATCATGCGCCGGTGATCGCGCGCTTTGCGCTTTGAACGCCCCTAAAGCCCAAACACGCTGGCCGGCATCAAACCAGCGATCGCGCCGGTCAAGCAGGTCGCCAAGGTGCCCGGGATCAAGGCGCGCGGCGCCAAATGCAGCATTTCTTCGCGCCGCGTTTCGGTCAGCGCCGTAAAGCCGGCGGTGATGATCCCGATCGAGCCCAAATTCGCAAAGCCGCACAGCGCATACATCACGATGATCTGCGAACGGTCCGAAAGGCCGTTTTCGCCCAATTTGGCGAGCTCCAAATAGGCGTAGACCTCGTTAAACGCGGTCTTCAGCCCCATCAGCGCGCCGGCGGTCTGCGCCTCCGCCCAGGGCACGCCCATCAGCCACATTAACGGGCTAAAGATCAGGCCAAACACCCGCTGCAAGGTGATCGGCGCGCCGGCAATGTCGGGCAAGGCGCCCAGCGCCGAATTGACCAACGCCACCAGCGCAATGGTGACCAGCAACATCCCGCCGATCGCCAACAATAGCCGCAGGCCGTCCTGAACGCCTTTGGCGAGCGCGTCCATGGTCGAATAATACACCACCGCCGGCGCTTCGCGCAAACGCCCGGTCGTTTCAACGCCGGCTTCCTCGGGGATCATCACTTTGGCGAGCGCCACGCCGCCCGGGCAGGCCAGGATCGAGGCGACCAGCAAATGGCCGACCGCGCCCTCGATGATCGGCTGTAAAATGGTGGCGAGCAACACCAGCACGCTCCCCGCCACGGTGGCAAAACCCACGGTCATCAACACGAACAATTCCGACCGCGTCAGCTTGTCGATATAGGGGCGGATCAGCACCGGCGCTTCGATCATGCCCATGAAGATATTGGCGGCGACGCCAAGGCTGGTGGCGCCGCCGAGCGCCAGCGCCCGCTCGAACAACAAGGCAAAGCCGCGAATGATCCATTCCAGGATCCGCCAATGCCACAGGATCGCCGACAAGGTCGAAATGACCATGACGAAGGGCAGGATCTGAAAGGCGAAACTCGGCCCGACATTCGGGTTGGCGACCTCAAATGGGGGAACGCCGCCGCCGATAAAGCCGAATACAAAGGTCGTGCCCTCGCGGGTGGCTTGCTGGAGCGCGGCCACGACGCCGTTCAGGCTGAAAATCGCGCCGCGAATGGCCGGCACGGCGAATAAGAGCAGCAAGAGCGCGATTTGCAGGCCGATGGCGCCGCCAACAATGTCCCACCGCACCAGCTTTTTGCGCTCAGACAGCGCAAAGGCGATACCGAATATCGCGATCACGCCCAGGATCGCGCGTCCATTATCCCATCCCCACGCCATTTTTGCCGCCCCGCTTCGCCCGCGCAACGAAATTTGGCGCGTCACGCAATTGTCATGGTATGACCGCTAGCGGTAGGATGCGCCGCACTCAAGAGGGGGTTGCGGGGAACGTAACGAACGGGGGAGCAAGATCCATGGCGCGCGCGCCCAAACCATTGCCCGATCTGTGGCCGTTTACGCAGCCTTTGGGCGGGGGCTTGGCCCGCTTGGCGGTCAAGGTGACGCCGAAAGCCGCGTCCAATCGGATCGAAATCGATGCGAAATCAGGCGATATCAAAGTCTATGTCACCGCGCCGGCGCTCGAGGGGCGCGCCAATGACGCGGTCCGCGATCTGCTCGCCGAGGCGCTGAAGCGGCCGAAAACCGCGCTCGCGCTGAAAGCAGGCGAGCATTCCCGTCAGAAAATCTATGACGTGCAGATGGACGAATAAGAATTAGTGTTGAGGAAAATCGCTTCACAGGCCGGCGCAAAGCGGTCTATGCGCCCCAACGACCAAAGGACCTGGAGCAGCTTGATCCATGCCATCGCGCGATTTCCCAACAACCGCCAGCGCGCCATGGTGGCGCGGGGCGAGCATTTACCAGATCTATCCGCGCAGCTTTGCCGACAGCAATGGCGATGGAATTGGCGATCTGCCGGGCGTGCTGGCGCATCTCGACCATATCGCCAGCCTGAATGTCGACGGGATTTGGCTGTCGCCGTTTTTCACCTCGCCGATGCGCGATTTCGGCTATGACGTCGCCGATTATCGCGGCGTTGACCCGATTTTCGGGTCGATGGCCGATTTTGACGCGATCATCTCCAAGGCCCATGATCTGGGCCTGAAAGTTATCATTGACCAAGTTTACTGTCATACCTCTGATTTACATGCCTGGTTCGTCGAAAGCCGCCAATCGCGCGACAATCTCAAAGCCGATTGGTTCGTCTGGTCCGATCCCAAACCGGACGGTTCGCCGCCAAATAATTGGCAAGCAGTGTTTGGCGGGCCGTGCTGGACCTGGGATGCGCGCCGCCAGCAATACTATCTGCACAATTTCTTGCCCTCGCAGCCGCAATTAAACCTGCACAACCCGGCTGTGCAGGACGCGATTTTGGACGTCTTGCGCTTTTGGTTTGACAAGGGCGTTGACGGGGTTCGGCTCGATGCGATCAATTTCGCGATGCATGACACGGATTTGCGCGACAATCCGCCCGTCGACGGCGGTCCGGTGCGGGCGACGCGTCCCTATGACTTCCAACATCATCGCTATAACCAATCGCACCCTAAGGTGCCGGATTTCCTGGCGCGCATTCGCGCGGTCGCCGATTCCTATGGCGATCGGTTTTTGCTGGCCGAAATCGGCGGGGAATTGTCGCATCTCGAGATGAAGGCTTATACCCAGCCGCCCAGCCTGCTGCACAGCGCCTATGGCTTTCGCTATCTCTATGCGCCGACGCTCGAGCCTTCGATCATCCGCGAGGCCAGCAGCGCCTGGCCGGACGATCCAGCGATCGGCTGGCCGACCTGGACGTTTTCCAATCACGACGCGCCGCGGGCGATCTCGCGCTGGGCGCAAGGGCGCAACGAGGCGACCACCGCCAAATGCGCGCTGTTGTTGCTGTGCTGTTTGCGCGGTTCCTTGATTCTTTATCAGGGCGAAGAATTGGGCCTGCCGCAAGGCGAGGTGCCGTTTCATCGCTTACAAGACCCAGAAGCGATCGCCAATTGGCCCCAAACCCTCGGGCGCGATGGCGCGCGCACGCCCATGCCGTGGCGAGCGGCGGCCCCGTTCGCCGGCTTTTCCAGTATCGAGCCTTGGCTGCCCATCGATGCGCGGCATGGCGCGCTGGCGGTTGATGTGCAAGAGGCTGATCCTTTTTCGACGCTGCAATTTGCCCGTTTGATCTTTACGTTGCGCCGACAATCGGCTGCCATGCGGCTGGGGTCGATGGAATTTCTCGAGGCGCCTGAACCGATCCTGGCGTTCACTCGACAAGCGGCGGGCGAGCGCGTCCTTTGCGTCGTCAATCTCGGCGCGGAAAACGCACGCTGGCGCCTGCCGAACGGGGCCAAAGCCATCCTCGGTTTGCAGGTCGTCGAAGACGCCGCCAACGGAGAGCTCGATTTGGCGCCGCATGGCGGCCTGATTGCGGATTGGCCCGTATAACGATGCTTTGCGTCCCCTGGACAGAGGGGCCCGCTTTCGTCAAAAAGCTATGTCTCGTAACGGGCCCCGTAGCTCAGCTGGATAGAGCATCCGCCTTCTAAGCGGATGGCCGCAGGTTCGAATCCTGCCGGGGTCGCCATTCGACTATTCTTCTATTTGATTTCAAAGCATAATTAATTTCGAAGCATAAATTTGATTTTCTTTTATACAGCGCCTTTGATTTGATTGAATACTTTATGTCGTTTTGCGTTGATCTCAGGAAATTCCCTCCCAGATCATGTTCAGCGCAACGATCGCGAGGCAAATGGCGAAAAGCGTCTGCAGCTTCCTTCGATCCAACCGATGCGCAAGGCGAGCGCCAAACGGCGCGGTGATCGCCGTCATCGCGCCAAGGATCAGCGCCGCGCCAATATTGACATAGCCCAACGAGAAGGGCGGCAAATCCGGCGCGTTCCAGCCCGTCGCGATATTGGCGAGAACCGCCGGCACGGCGATCGCCAGCCCAAAACCGGAGGCCGTCGCGACCGCTTGATGAATCGACCGGCCGCACATGGTCATGATCAGGACGCCGAACACGCCGCCGCCAATGCCCATGAGGGCAGAGGCGATCCCCAACGATATGCCAAGGAAGGCTTGCAGGAGCCCCTTTGGCAGCTCGGCGGCGAGCTGCACAGGCCGGCTCTGGGTTAGCGCGAATCGCAGTGCCGTTGCAAGCGCAAGAACCCCAAACACCACCGCCAGCACCGCCCCGGAAATCGCCTGCGCAATGACCCCGCCGACAACAGCGCCGAGCGCAATCCAGGGCGTCCAAGCGCGCAAGAGCGCCCAGTCGACGTTTTGGGTGCGATGATGACTGCGCAAACTCGCGACCGACGTCGAAATAATCGTCGCAAGCGACGTCGCCACCGCTATATGCACCGCCCGATCGCCGCCAAGCTGCAAAGCGGTCAAGAGATGATACAAGGTCGGCACCAGAATAACGCCGCCGCCGATCCCAAACAGCCCGCCAATCAAGCCTGCGACTGCCCCGGCGCACAACATGGCGATCAAGAGCGGCAAAACGTCAGGGGCCATCGAAGCTGTCCGTATCGGCTTCAACAGCCAAGCTAAAACAAATTCACCAGAAATTATCAGGGTGTCGACCCAGAAGGCGGCCGCGCTGCTTGCGATTGGCGTAAGCGCCGCCGCTGGCCTTCACCCGCCAGCCAGACCGACAGCGCACCGCCGACCGCGCCGAAAGCAAAAGCAGCGATCAAGAACAAGGGGAGGGGGGCGGTCACGCCAATCGACGCGTCCGCGCCGGGCCACAAAACCAACGAAATTCGTTCGGCGTTGAACGCGCTGATCCACGCCGCCGCAGCAATGGCCACAAAGGCGATAATGCCCCAAAAACGCATGTCTGTCTCCGCCTCAACCCGAAGAAACCATGCGGCGCCTGCCTCCAAAACTCAATGTATAACCCATCGTCGCCAACCGTCCTGGCCAGCCCGAAAATAAGCGCGCCTCGCGGCCCGCGACACCTTTTCAGCAGCCTGTTATGGGCAGGAACCCGGCAAACGATCCAAACGCGTCCACGTTTCTGTAAGCCCGATTGCCGGAATGCCAATGTAGCCGCGCACGCGCAAGCTGTTGGGGCTTCGCAATACCGCGCGGACCCGAACCGTCCGTCCATCGGACGGCACATAGGCCCAGCCATCGGACCAACGGTCGCGCGCGTCATCGGGGCGCAAAGCCCACAACACGGTCATCCCGCACCATAATCGATCGCGCAAAGCGGGGTCGGAATTCCGCGTATCGCGCTTGGGCGCACCGGCCTCATCCAATGGCTCTTTCAGCCAAACGATGCGCGCGCAGACATCGTCCTCACACGGGAAGAATTGCATGACGACGCCCTTTTTCTCGGTCAGCCAATCGCCAAAGATCGAGGACGTGGCGTCCGTTTGCGCCCATCCGGGGCGATGTATCGACCCGTTTAAGCCCATAGCGAGCCCAACGCTCAGAAAACCGACTTGAAAAAACCTCTGCATCAAATTTCAGCCTCAGGAAGGACGGTGTCCGCTGCTTGCCATGACGCAACCGCCAATGGCAAAAACGCTGTTGGCCCGAACTTTGCGGCGAAATTTCGCCCGAATTCTCGACAATAACAGAACTTACAATAGCTTAAGGTTGGGGCATGTCAGAAATGCCTAATGCCTTCGCAAGCAAGGCGTTGGGTCTCGAGACTGCCCAACTTCAAGACATTTAAGCTCTTGAACCTCAAAAATGTTTTCCAAAATAAACGCGTGTGATTGCGCATTAGAATTCCAAACGTAGACAGGAATGGCGCGCTCAAACTCTTTTACCGATCGCTTGATTGGAAGCCGAAGAAACCAAATTCACAGGATCAAGGCAAAAGACATCACGGGCCGAACTGCCTATTACTTCGTGTTGGTTGACACGGTGAGAGAAGCCGCATTCATCGCCGATTTAAAGGCAAAAGAGTCAATCGATCTTTCAAGTTACGGTCAGGTGCTGGCGTCGAATTACGGTGAAGAACCATCCGAGGCGGTTCGCCAAATGCTGAAAGAACGCTATGATATTGATGTTTAGCGAGCGGCTGAGACCAATGAGGGCCTGCAACAAGGCGCCCCGCCGTCGTATACACAGATCGCATAATTTATATTATGGGAAATTAAAACCGATCTCCATTCCATCAAACGCGAGCTCCGCCCGCTTGTTCACCAGGTCCATTGTCCGTCGATAGTCCAAGTCGTGATGTAAATTGGTCAGGATCAGCCGTTTGCAGTCAATTTTTTCCGCCCACAACAATGCGCGCGAAATATGCGCATGGGCGGGATTTGTTTTCCACTTGGTGGCGTCAGCGATCAGCACCTTAACGCCGACCAGCAGCTCCAGCGATGCGGCCGGCAGCCGCAGCACATCGTTGCAATAGGCCAATTGTCCGATACGAAACCCCAAAGACGGGCGCCCGCCATGGTCTTGTGCAATCGGCAGAATAGCGAGATCGCCGCCTGGTCCGTTAACGGAGAAAACCTCGCCCGCAATGATCAATCGATCGTCGAGCATCGCCGGGTAAAACCCTGATTTTCCAACGAAACAATAGGCAAATCGCCGTTTCAATTCACTGAAGGTAGCCGCATCGGCGAAGGCCGGCAATCGGGCGCGCCGCTCCATAAAGAACGCCCGCAGATCATCGATCCCATGGGTTTGGTCGGCATGCTCATGGCTAAAAATCACCGCATCGAGCTGCGTCAATCCGGCGGCAATCGCTTGGGCGCGAAGCTCGGGCGCGGCGTCGATCAGGCATTGCGTCGGGTCGCGCCGCTCGCCCCCCCAATATCGGATCAACAGGCTCGACCGCGTGCGATGATTACGGGGCTCAAGCGGATCGCAGGCGCCCCAATTTCCTGTCGCTGTTGGCGTTCCTTGCGAGGCGCCGACGCCCAAAAAGCGGACCAGGAGCCGCTTCATCCGCGCGCGGTCTCCGCAACGGTCTCGACTCGCTTGGCCCGCGTAAACAAGCGGAAAAAATTTTCATCCGTCTGCGCCGTCAGCGCTTCAACCGACAAGCCGCGCAATTGCGCGATAAAGGCCGCGACATGCGCGACAAACGCCGGCTCGTTGCGCCGCCCGCGCAGCGGCACGGGCGCCAAATAGGGACAATCGGTCTCAATCAACAACCGGTCCAACGGCGTTTCCAGGCAAACTGTGCGCACCGCCTCTGCCGCCTTGAACGACACGATCCCAGAAAACGAAACATAGCCGCCAAGCGAAAGTCCGGTTTTGGCCAGCTCTAATCCCGACGTGTAGCAATGCAGAACGAAAGAAAATCGACCGATCTTTTGCTGCTCCTGCAGGATTTGTTCCATCACCACATCGCAATTGCGCGCATGGATAATCAACGGCAGACCGGTTTGCCGCGCCGCCTCGACATGCGCCAAAAACACCGGAATCTGGTCTTCGGCCGGGCTGTAATTGTAATGAAAATCGATGCCGGCCTCGCCAATGCCGATGATTTTGTCGTCCGCCGCGGCGCCGATCAGATCATCCGCCGTCAAAAACCGATGGTCCTTGGCGTAATGCGGATGCGCGCCTACGCTCGCCCAGATCGCCGGATGCGCGCGCGCAATGTCAAGGACCGCTTCGCGCGAGTCCCATTTGTCGCAGATCGCCAGCATCCCGCTGACGCCAGCGCCGCGCGCGCGCTCGAGCACGGCGTCGAGATCGTCGGCATAGCTGTCGCCGTGTAAATTGACGTGACTGTCGATCATCCAGCTTTTTCGTCCGCCAAAGGCGCAATCAAGCGATGCGCTTTGGACAATGCGTTGAGCGGATCAAGATTTAAGCGGTACATGTCGGCTTGCAAAGCGATCAATTGGCGCCAAACATTCGCCCACGCGCTGGCGGGGCTTAACGCTTGACGCCGCGCGGCGCGTAACGCCGCCGCTTTCGCCGCTTGGGCGAATTGGTCCATGGCTTCGCCGACATTTTCCTGGTTAGGCGGGCGCAGTGCGTCCACCAAAGCCGGCCAGGTCAGCCGATGCGGCGCATGTATCAGCGCGCGCAGCGAAAGCAGCATCTGCGCCCCCTCCCCTTGGATAAGCTGCAGCGCTCGTCCGGGCCTGACTTCGGCAAGCGCCAACAGCTCGTCCTGTTTGCTCGCGCTCGCCGTCTCCACCGATTCCAATAACGGCGCCATCGCCTCGGCCGCAAGCTCGCGGAACCGAAACCGGCGACAGCGCGACCTAATCGTGGGTAAAAGCGGGATTTCGCCATGATAAATCACGATAAAAATCCCGTGCGCCGGCGGCTCTTCCAGTGATTTCAAAATCGCGTTGACGCCAAAACGATTGAGATCATCAATCGCATCAAGGATCACCACGCGCCTTTTCGCCATTGCCGGCTTTAACGCGTAGAACGCGCCAATCGCGCGGACATCGTCGGCGGGGATTTCTTTGCGGTTGCCCGATTTGGTGCGCTCCTCGTCTTGCTCCAAGATCAGCAAATCAGGGTGAGCGCGTTGCGCGATCAAGCGCCCGATATGAACGGCTTCGCGCGGATCGGCCGGGTCGCGCCGCAAGGCCCAATTGGCGAAGGCTTTGGCGAGCGTGCTTTTGCCTAGGCCGCGCGGCCCGTTGAACAGCAGACTGTGATGCAATTCGCCGCTGGCGAATGCGCGATCAAGATCGCCGATGATCGCCTCGTGTCCAATGATCCCGTGCGCCCAATCCGCCATCAGGTCGGCGCCAAACCAAAAGCGGCGAGTTCGGCCAGCGCCGCCGCCGCCACCTGTTCAGGCGCTTCGCTGGCGTCCAGGCGCTTCATCCGCCCCTCCGATTGCGCTGCGAAATCCAAGAACGCCGCACGCACGCGCGCGTGCGCCGCCAGATCCATGCGGTCGAACCGATTTTCATGTCCACGCAGGCGCAACCGCGCCATCGCCGCCTCCGGCGCCAAATCCAGCAACAAGGTCAAATCCGGCTGGCGCCCGCCGCACACCCATTGATGCATCGCCTCGACATAATCGCGCGCCGCCCCGCCCAAAACGCTTTGATAAATCATGGTCGAAAGATAGAACCGGTCGCATAACACGATCGCGCCTGCCGCGATTGCCGGTTCAATCGTCACCCGCAAATGATTGGCGCGCGCTGCGGATAACAAAGCGACCGCTTCATGCGCCGACCAGACGCCGGCGCCGTCACCGTCAGCCAGGAATAAGCGTCGGATCGCCTCGGCGCCCGCCGAGCCGCCCGGCTCGCGCGTTCCGATCGCGGCGCGCCCGTGCGCCTGGAAATGCGCTAACAGATGGCGGATCAGCGTGCTCTTGCCGCTCGCCTCGCCGCCTTCAACCACAATGAAAGCCCCGCTCACGCGCCGGCTTCCTGCGCTTGCTGGACGCCGCCTTCCCCTTTTGTCCAGACACTCAGCAAAGCGAGCGCTCTGGCGTACCAGGGCGCGCGCGCAACGTCCTCGGCGGCGAGCAGCGGCGCGTCGATAGGGTCAGCGCCATCGGCGCTCACCCTTAACACGCCTAGTTTCTGCCCCTTGACGATCGGCGCTTTGATCGGCCCCACAAGCCGCGCTTGCACGCGCAAGCTGTCGCGCGCCGGTTGCATCAAGCCCAGCACGATCGGCGCCTCGACCGTCAGGGCGACCTCTATCTTCCGACCCATGAGTACGGGCGCCGACGCCAATTTCGCGCCCGGTTCGGCGATGCGGATCGCGCGGGCCTGCGTCAACGCGGCGTCCATCAATTGTTTGGCGATCTCGGCGCGTTTGGCCTGGCTTTCCGCGCCATTAAAGACCGTGATCATCCGTTGGCCATTGGCGATCGCGGTGGCGACCAAGCCATATCCCGCCGCCGCCGTATAGCCGGTTTTCAAGCCATCCGCGCCGCGATAGGCGCCCAATAACGGATTGCGATTTTGTTGGGTAACATTGTTGAACCGAAAGGATCGCTCGGCGTAGAGCGCCGCATGGTCTGGAAATCGCTGCAAGATGATTTGCGCCAATTTGGCCAGATCGCGCGGGCTGATTTCGTGGCCCTCAGCCGTCAAGCCGGTTGAATTGCGAAAGCGCGCCGTTGCGAGGCCCAATTCTTGCGCGCGCGCCGTCATTTTGTCGGCAAAAGCAGCTTCGCTCCCGGCCAAGGCCTCCGCCAAAACGACACACGCGTCATTGCCGGATACAATGATCACCCCGCGCATCAGATCGGCGACCGCGACCTCCTGCCCAGGCCGCAAGAACATGGTCGACCCGCCGGTCGCCGCCCCGCCGACCCGCCAGGCATTGTCGCTGACCTTCAACAGCTGATCGAGCTGTAATTCGCCGCGTTCCAGCGCCTCGAACACCATCAACATTGTCATGAGCTTGCTCATCGACGAGGGCGGCATCGGCTCATCGGCCTTTTTGGCGTAAACGACCAGGCCGCTGTCAAAATCCATGACGACGGCGCGATCAACCGCCAAATTCAGCGGATCGGCGCGCGCGTTTCCCCAACCAAAGCCCGCCAGCGCCAAACAGGCGGCGACGGAAAAAACAGCCATGGACATCGAGCAATTGTTTAACATGGCGCATGGATGAACCGAAGCGCCGATGCCGTCAACGCGCTTGCCACCGAGGCCTTCCAGGACTTTGGGTCAAATCAGGCGATCCGCCGCGATCGGGATACGCGCGGCGCGCGCTTCATGGTAGGGTATTTACGAATCGGTAAACTTTGCCGCCAGCAACGCCGCCTTGCGCGCCAATTCTTCCGCCTCAGGCTCTTATGACCCAAACTGCGATCCACGACGCCCCCCTCCCCGCCGCCGCTGGCTCCATCTCGGCGCGGGCCAGCGCGCGGGCGAGCGCCTCGACGCCTTTTCTCGCTGCCCTTAACCCAGAACAGCGCGCGGCGGTCGAGGCGACCGAAGGCCCGCTTTTGGTGCTGGCCGGGGCCGGCACCGGCAAGACGCGGGTTCTGACCACACGGCTCGCCCATTTGCTGGCGAGTGGCAAAGCCAAGCCTTGGGAAATTCTCGCCGTCACCTTCACCAACAAAGCCGCGCGCGAAATGCGCAGCCGCGCCGGCGAGCTGATTGGCCCGGCGGCGGAAGGTCTCCGGTGGCTTGGCACGTTTCACGCGGTCGCCGCGCAAATGCTGCGCCGGCATGCCGAGCTTGTCGGCTTGCGCCCGCAATTCACGATCCTTGATACCGACGATCAATTGCGCCTGCTCAAGCAGGTCATCGACGCCGCCGGCCTCGATGAAAAGCGCTGGACGGCGCGTTTTTTGGCGGCGCTGATCGATGGCTGGAAAAACCGTGCGCTGACGCCCGACCGCGTGCCGGCCGGGGAGAGCTTCGCCTTCGGCAATGGCAAGGGGGCCGAGCTTTATCAGGCCTATCAAACGCGCCTCGCCGCGCTCAACGCGGTCGATTTCGGCGATCTTTTGCTGTTGATGATCCGGATTTTCCAGACCCATCCGGACGTATTGGCTGATTACCATCAGCGGCTGCGCTATTTGATGGTCGATGAATATCAAGACACCAATGTCGCGCAATATTTGTGGCTGCGGCTTTTGGCGCAGAGCCGGCGCAATCTTTGCGTCGTTGGCGATGACGATCAATCGATCTATGGCTGGCGCGGCGCCGAGGTCGAAAACATCTTGCGCTTTGAGCAAGACTTCCCCGGCGCGCAAATCGTCCGACTGGAGCGGAATTATCGCTCAACCGGGCATATCCTCGCCGCCGCCTCCGGCCTGATTGCGGCCAATAAAAGCCGTCACGGCAAGACCTTGTGGACCGAGGACGCGCCGGGCGACAAAGTCCAGGTGCGCGGGGTGTGGGATGGCGAGGGCGAAGCCCGCCTGATCGCTGACGACGTCGAACGCTGGCGGCGCGAGGGCAATCCCTTCGCCGATTGCGCGGTCTTGGTGCGCGCCTCCTGGCAAATGCGCGCTTTTGAAGAGCGCTTCATCCTGCTCGGCATCCCGTATAAAGTCATTGGCGGCCCCCGCTTTTTCGAGCGCGCCGAGATCCGCGACGCCCACGCTTATCTACGGCTTGTGCGCAGCGCCGACGACGATTTGGCTTTTGAGCGCATCGTCAACACGCCCAAACGCGGTATTGGCGAGACCACCGTGCAGAAATTGCAGGTCGCCGCCCGCGCCCGCGGGCTGTCCCTGACGGCGATCGCCGAACATGCCGTGCGCTCCGATGAGCTGCGCGGCCCCGCCAAGGCCGGCTTGACCGGTCTTTTGCGCGATCTTGTCCGCTGGCGCAGCGCCGCTGCGCAAATGCGCCACACCGATCTGGCGGAAATGCTGTTGGAGGAAAGCGGCTATACGGACATGCTCAAAGCCGACAAAAGCCCGCAGGCGAGCAGTCGGCTCGATAACCTCAAGGAAATGGTCCAGGCCATGGGCCAGTTCGACAATCTCGACGCTTATCTCGACCATGTCTCGCTGGTGATGGACGTCGAGCAAGGAGATGACGGCGACCAGGTGCAAATCTCGACGCTGCACGCCGCCAAGGGGCTTGAATGGCCGCTCGTGTTCTTGCCGGGCTGGGAAGAGCAGGTCTTCCCCTCGCAGCGCGCACTCGACGAAAGCGGCGCCAAAGCGCTCGAAGAAGAACGCCGGCTTGCTTATGTTGGCCTGACGCGGGCGCGGCGCAGCGCGCGGATCTCCTTTGCCGCCAATCGGCAGATTTTCGGGCGCTGGCAAAGCGTGATGCCCTCGCGCTTTGTTGATGAATTGCCCGAAGCGGATGTCGAGGCGATCTCCGAGACCGGTTATTTTGGCGCGAGCGCGGCGGGCGGCGGAACGCCCGCCTGGGACGCGCCCATCGCGGCGGCGGCGTCGAGCTATGACAGTCCCGGTTGGCGGCGGATGGCGGCGACCCAAGCCAGCAAGGTCGAGGCTCCCCCCGCAGCGCCGCAGCGCTTTTCAGGCGCCCCGCCGCGCGGCGCCACGATCGAGGCCCCTGCCCGCCTCTTGGCCGTCTCCGCACCCGAAGAGGCGCGTTTTGCAAACGGCGATCGCGTCTTTCACGTCAAATTCGGCTATGGCCGCGTCCGCGCCGTCGAAGGCGCCAAGCTCACCGTCGATTTCGACAAAGCCGGGGAAAAGCGCGTCGTCGACAGTTTCGTCGAGCCGGCGCCCTGATTGCCGGCTCAGCCCGGGATCGACACATATTTCGACTCAAGGAACGCGAGCAGGCCCTCATGGCCGCCTTCGCGACCAAGACCGCTCTGTTTGACGCCGCCAAAGGGCGCAGCCGGATCGGAGACCACGCCGCGATTGAGCGCGACCATGCCGGTTTCGAGCCGCCGACACACCGCCAAGCCTTTGCCGACATCGCGGGTAAAGACATAAGCGACCAGTCCGTAATCGACGGCATTGGCGCGCGCGATCGCCTCATCGGCGTCGTCAAACCGCATGATCGGCGCAATCGGGCCAAACACTTCATCATCGACCAATTCGCGGCGATCGCCTTGCGTCAGAACGGTTGCGGGGAAAAAGCAGCCGGCGCCCGGGGGAGCGGCGCCGCCGACGACGATCTCCCCACCGCGCGCCGTCGCCAGATCGACGAAAGCGCGCATCGCGCTTTGGGCTTTTTTGTTGACCAAGGGGCCAAGATCAACCCCCGGCGCCAGCCCATCGCCCATGCGCAACGCCGCCATTTTAGCGGCAAATTTCTCGGCAAACGTTGCGAAGACGCCTTTTTGCACATAAAGCCGGTTGGCGGCGGTGCAGGCTTGACCGCCATTGCGCATCTTGGCGATCATGGCGCCGTCGACCGCCAGATCAAGATCGGCGTCGTCGAACACCAATAAAGGCGCATCGCCGCCCAATTCCATCGAGCAATTGACGATCCGCTCGGCGGCTTGCGCGAGCAGCAACCGGCCAATTTGCGTTGATCCGGTAAAGGACAATTTGCGCACGGCCCGGTGATTCAGCATGGCGCTGACCACCGGCCCTGACCGGCGTGTCGTCACCACATTGACAACGCCTGGCGGCGCCCCCGCCTCCAGCAAAATCTCGGCGATCGCGAGCGCCGTCAGCGGCGTCTCAGCGGCCGGCTTGAGAACGCAGGCGCAGCCCGCCGCCAGCGCCGGACCGATTTTGCGCGTCGCCATCGCCGCCGGGAAATTCCACGGCGTGATCAACAGGCACACGCCGACCGGCTGCAGCCAGACAAGGATGTCGGCCGCTCCGGACGGCGCGCGCAAGGTCTGTCCGCTCGCGCGCACCGCTTCCTCGGAAAACCAGCGAAAAAATTCCGCCGCATAATCGACCTCGGCCAGCGCATCGCGCAAGCTCTTGCCGTTTTCGAGTGTAATAAGCCGTGCAAGGCGCTCCCGATCCGCGATCATCCGTTCAAAGGCGCGCCGCAAAATCTCGCCGCGATGGCGCGGCGCGGTCGCGCCCCAAGCCGGTTGGGCTGCCTCCGCCGCATCCACCGCCCGTAACGCATCGGCTTCGCTCGCATCGGCGATCTCGACGAGAACGCTCTCATCGACCGGATTGAAGACCGGAAAGCGCCGATCCCCATCACTGGTCCGCCAGGCGCCCCCGATCAAGAGATCGCGCGGCGCCGAGAAACTGCGATCGATCGCGGGCACGATCGGTGTCTGCATATTCATGCGGCGGCGCCTCTCATCGTTGACTTATAGGTTTGTTCGCCGATCAAAAGGTAAAGGTTGTGCGGAAATAAAGGATGCGACCGCGCGGATCGAACACCCGGCTTTCAAAGCCAATGCTTTCATTGATCGGCGGCGGCTCATTGCTGAGCAAATTGATCCCGCCAAAAGCGAGCGTCACCCCGCGTTGCTCCCAGCCCAATAATTGCGACAAGTTCAAATTATATTGCGCATCCCATGTCACTTGCGGCGGCGAGGGCGGGTTGACGATCGGCGCAAAGGCCGAGGTCGCCGCGACCGGCTCGTCATTCCTCAACGACCCAATATACCGCACAAAGGTGTTGATCGAATGCGGTCCCAATTCCCAGCCAAGACCGCCATTGAAGCGCAATTGCGGCGTCGCTGTGCCGAAATTGGCGCCATTGCGCGAGCCAACCCCGTTGATGGCCCCGGCAAACGGGTCTTCCAGATCATAGCGCAATAGATAAGTGCCTTGGAAACTCGGCGTAATCAAGCCAATCGGGCTTTCCCAGGCGTAACGGGCGCTGAAATCGATCCCGCTGGTCGTGACCGACGCCGCATTGGTAAAATCGACATTGACCGACAAGATTGAGCCGGTGCCAGGGCCGCCTGGCCCAACAGACCGCTCAATATCGGGCGAATTTGGGAAAGCATTCACCAAGGCTTGCGCGCTTTCAACGATGATCACATCGTCAAAGTCGAATTGGAAGAAATCGAAATCGAGCTTCAGCCCTGATAAGGGCTCGACCGAAAAGCCGATGTTAAACGCCCGCGAGGTCTCTGGTTGAATATCGGGTCCGCCTGAGGCGACCAAAGACACAAAATTCAGGCCGATATTCGGAAACAAGGGGTCGGTGATCGCCGCCAGCGAGACTTGCTCGCCGAAGGTCTGGAACAGCGACGGCGCGCGGAACGAGGTCGAATAGGACCCGCGCAAGGACAAACGCCGATGCGGTTGATAGATCAACGCCACTTTCGGATTGGCGGTAATGCCCGGACCGCCGCTGAAAGCTTCGATCCGACCGGCCGCTTGTAATTCGAGATTCTCCAGGATCGGGATCGACACTTCGGCGAAGCCGGCCAGCACCCGTCGGCTGCCTGAGAAATCGTCTTGCTGGGGCCGCTGGGCAAAGCCAGTTGAATTCGTTACCGCGTCGAAATCCTGCGAGAGGCTCTCGGCGCGAAACTGAAAGCCAAACGCAAAACCGACCGCACCGGCTGGCAGTCGGAACAATTCACTGGTCGTTGCAATGATATCAAGCACTTGCAGCTCAGAGACCGCATCGATCGTCTGAAACCCCAAGATGGTGTCGAGCACCTCTGGATTATTGGGCAGCGCGCCGTTCAATGCGCTCGCAAACGGGTTGAAGAACAAACACGGCCCCGTCCCGGGCGCCACGCCGCCGAGCGGCCCTGGGCAATCAGACCCGCCAAAGCCATTCAGCGCGTTCAAAAAACCTTGCGGGATTGCGTCGATCACCAACAGGTCGAAATCATTGACCGCATAGGTGTAATCGGTGGTCAGGTTCCAGCCGCCATAGTCAGCTTCAAAGCCAATATTCGCGCGGAAGGTATCGCTCGCAAAATCGAAATCCGAGCCTTCGGACGGAACCCCGCCCGGTCTCAAGGTCGCAATCGGCCGCCCGATGAAGGTCACCGGCTGGCCGGTTTGGATGCTTTGCGCGCCGGTCACCGGGTCCGTGACGATTGAGGGCACGTTCGCGAAGGTAAACCCGCCATTCGGGCCGCCGAGGCGCGCGAACTGCGTCGCCTGCGCGCCCGGATTGGTGGTCGGCACCACCGCAAAGGGCAGCGCCAAGAATGGATTGGTCGGGGACCCCGTGCTGTCGACGCGATTGCGCGCATAACTGATTTCACCGCGCGCAGTGACTTTATCGGTAACGTCATAATGAAAGCGCGAAAATCCCTGCAGGCGTTCTTCGGCCGGCACAAATTCAAAGAACGGCCCAAAGTTAAAGGCGCAGGGCCCAAGCCCCGATCCGGCCGTGATCCCGCCATTCGCAGCGCAGCCCGGATCGGTCAATCCCGGCGGAAACCCGACCGGCGCCGCTGTGTTGACCTGAAAGGTTCCATTCGGGTTTTGGATCGGCGCCCCGCTCGCATCAACAGCCGCGACCGGCAAGGTCAGCGAAAATGCGCCAGGATTGCCAAAGCCCGACGAGGCAAAAGCCGGGATGAACAAGGGCCGCTCGGCCGAGGACAAATTGGTTCGATCAAGGAAACTGACCGCAGCAATAATGCCGGCGCGCTCGCCTTGCGCGCCAAACAGACCCTGAAACGACAAATCGCGCTGGCTGCCCTGATCGACCTGCGGGCGATATTCGAACGCCACTTCAAAGCCGTCGAATTTGTCGCGCGTAATGAAATTCGCAACGCCCGCCACCGCGTCCGAGCCATACAACGCCGAAGCGCCATCGGTGACGATCTCCAGCCGCTCGACCGCAATGCTGGGGACCAGCGAGGCGATGTCGACAAAGCTGATGCCGTCGATATTCGTGGTGCCGGTCACCACTTGGCGGCGCCCGTTCAGCAACACCAGGGTCGATTGTACGCCCAGGCCGCGCAGATTGATGTTCTCCGTGCCCAGCGTCTGCTGCCCATTAAACGCGTCCGAAAAGTTTTCCGCGCCGGTATTGATCGTTAGGGTTTGGACAAGATCGGCGATGCGGTTGGCGCCGACATCCTTGAACGCGTCCTGATTGACGGTCGTCAGGGGTGAAGCGGAAAAGGCGCGATCGCGCCGGATCAGCGATCCCGTCACCACGATCTCGGCGTCGCGGCGTTCGGCTTCCTCGGCCGGCGCCTCGGCGGTTGTGATCGTCTCCGTCGTTTGAGCGAAACTTTGCGGCGTTGCGACGACGCTGACCCCCAATAACGCCGCCACGCATACGCCATGGCGCCAAGCATTTTGATGTTGGATCACGATGCGACCTCCCATAAATTGCGTTATATCAATGATTTGCCGTTTCTTGTGAACGACAATATGACGAGCAAGATTTTTACTCTCAAGATAAATTTAGGCGCGTAACGCCTGTCGGCCAATGTGAGATTTGATCGGCCGGTTCACCACGCGCGCGATGGAGGAGCTAAAAACACACACAATTACAGATTGTTATGTGAAATAAAGCGGCCGAGGCGATCATCGACCTGATTTCGAAGCGCGGCGGCAAACCCTATAAAAAGCCGGGGAAATTCGATAGCAAATATGCAGAAATTCAATGTGTTGCAGGGCAAATTCAGGGAACGGCCGGCCGGCGCCCCCGATCACGCTTATTTGACAATGCGCGAGGTCACGCACACGGCATCCGCGCATGACAGCGTCAAATTGACTTGCCGCTCCTATTCCAGACCGCCAAAAGCGCTGCGCGACGGGCGATCTTGCGTCGCTGGCCAGGGGAGCTGACGATCATGAAGGCCCAACGCGGATTATCTTGGGGCGTTTGTCTGTTGGTGGCGTTTGTCCCGACATGCGCATCGGCGAAAGTTTCACGGGTGATTTCGGCCGTCTTTTCCGCACCCCCAAGCCAGGATCTCAGCTTCCCGTATGGCTTGACGCCCAACGCGCCGGTGTTGAACGCCAACGCCGATGACCGCCCCGACATTACCCGTCCAACTGAATTGCGCGGCTTTGCGACCAATGAAGCCCGTGTCGATCGGCTGATCGGACCCGTTTCTGCGTATGTCAGTCACACAATTCCAACCGGCGAGCCGCAACCGGCCGGCGATGTCATCCGCAATTTTTGGGGCGTTTATGGCGTCGAAGAAGATGGGGCCGACAGCCTGCTTGGCCTCGACGTCTCTACGGGGGTCGATAATGCAGCCAGCGTCATCGTTTGGTTCGCGTCGCCGATCATTGGCGCTCACGGGCCTGCCAATGACGTGGTGTTGACGGATTTCTTTGGCGACGACTCGGTGCGGGTCGTTCCGGTCGATGCGCAAGGCGGCGAACTTGGGGAGGGCGTCGTCATCGCTTCCGGCCCCGGCAAAAACAATATCGATACGGACGATCCGGGCGCGTGGGGCTGGCTGGACGTTGACCTGGCCGTCGCGATTGAGAACCTTCCGGACACCTTGTTCGGCGGCCCGGCCGGACCGGGGGCAATCTTCGACAATTTGCGGCTCGCCGCCGTCGCGTTTGATGTCGAAGATTTGTTCGGCGCCGGCCAACGTCGTCAACCCGTCGCCGGCCTAAAGATCATCGGCATTGAAGCCGGGTCCGGTCGCGGCACCTTCGATCTCGGCGTTGTGGGCGTCAACGCAAAGGCTTTTTGACAGGACCATTTCCTCCGAATGGGGATGATCACGAAAGCGCGGCTATAGCGTTACCATTGGTTTGGTGCATGGCGTTATCATCGCAAGCGCGATTGCATGACCGGTCGGCTCATATTAAATCATTCGCCACAATGTTGCGCGACAAAAAGACAAATGCGCAGCTCCGCAGCGATGAAATTGAGTTTTGAGTCCTCCCCATGATTGTCGATACGCGTGATGAAGTCGATCAGATTGTCGAATGCTGGCGCCGGGAATTGCCCGATATTGACTTTGGCCCCAAAGCTTTAGTCCTGCGCGTCTTATCGACTGCGGCGAATTTGGAAGAAATCGCGGCGCGCGCTTGCGCGTTGCATGGCATCGATCTCAGCGTCTACAAGGTGCTGTCTGAGCTACGGCGCGCCGGCGCGCCTTATGAGCTCAAGCCCAAAGACTTGGTGCGCTGTCTGCCGATTTCGTCAGGCGGGTTGACGAGCTTGATCGATCGCGCCGAGCGCAGCCAATTGGTCCAGCGCTTTCCAGACCCGGACGATCGCCGCGGTGTGGTCGTGCGCCTCACGGAAAAAGGTCTTGCGACGATCGCCGCCGCCGCGCGTGAGCGCAGCCTCGCGGAGGAACAAGCCTTGGGCGTGCTTGGTCCAAAGGACCGCGCGCAATTGGAGCAATTGCTTCGTCGCCTGATGCAGCAATTCCCGCAATTGATGCCGCGCTAAACTCGCCTTTTGCGTCCAGTCATGGCGTCGAGCGACAGCAATACGTCATAGCGGCGCAGCAAGAACAGCGCCAAAGCCGCGCCCAACACCGGTACCGCCGCCCAAAACAGAATATTGGGACGCGCCAGCGGCTCAAGCAAGCGTTCATAAGTCGCTATTGTGGACACGCTGTGCATCAGCAAAATCGCGCCATAACTGAACGTCCGCAAGAATCCGGCCGCAAAGGCGAGCACGATAACCCCTTGCGCGATACCCAGCGCCAAAATGGCCTCCTTTGGCGGTGCCGCAAAATAAAACGTCGAGAAGACGCGTTGCGCCGTTTCAAATGACAGCAATTTATCGGCCACCCAAACCGCGAACATCGCGGCAAGGCCAAGCCGAATGGCAAGTAGCGCTGGCGCAAGCGCGCGCGGCGTTTCGGTCATCGACATCGATCCTCCCAAGCTCTCCGCACAATTGGCGAATGGCGCATCTATTGTCACTGGCCCCAAAAGCGACGCCGCTAAACTCCTGACAAGCCCTCCCGCCAGGCCCGTAACCCATTCAAACTGCAACCAAATTTCTTTTCGCGGCCCATCATTTATGTAGCTCCCAAGTATCTTTGTCACGTGAAATTGATCGCCAACGGAGCTGATTGGGGACGCCCTGCGCCCTAAAATGGGGTGATAAGCACAGCCTTGCGGCGGCGTGCAGGTAAGAACTGACCGCGATCCGCACTGGGAGGACATCGATGGAGATAACCGGACGCACCCGGTTGATTGGCTTGCTGGCCGACCCGATCGCACAGGTGCGCACGCCGAGCGTGCTCAATCCCCTTTTGGCGGCGCGCGGCGCCGATTTGATCGTCGTGCCGTTGCATGTGCCAGGGCTGGACCTTTCGGCCGCCATGGCGGGACTTCGGCGCGCCAAAAGTTTCGCCGGCTTTTTGGCGACCGTGCCGCATAAGCCGGCTTTGCCGGCGCTTTGCGACGTCGTCCTGCCGTCGGCGCGGCAGGTCGGCGCGGCCAATTGCGCGCGCCTGCTTGCTGACGGGCGCCTCGTCTGCGCAACCTTTGACGGCACAGGCTTTGTGGCGGGTCTGCGCCAACAAGGCCTTGATCCGCAGGGCCACAAAGTCTTCCTGGCGGGCGCAGGCGGGGCGGCGGCGGGCGTCGCTTTCGCATTGGCCGAAGCCGGGATCGCCGAAATCGCCATTCTCAACCGCACAAGAGACAAAGCCGAAAGCCTCGCGGCGCGTCTTATCGCCGAATTTCCTGCCCTCAAGACGTATGCCGCCGATAGCGCCTCGCCCGCCGGCTTCTCCCTGGTCGTCAACGGCTCATCGCTCGGCATGCAGGAAACCGATGCCCCGCCAGTGGATTATGCCGGTCTCGAGCCCCGGCAGATTGTCGCCGAAGTCGTCATGGCCCCGGAAATGACCCCGCTTTTGCGCGCCGCAGCAGCTCGCGGCGCGCAAATCCATCTCGGCAAGCACATGCTCGCCGGCCAATTGACCGCCATCGCTGATTTTTTCACCCGCCCCGAAGCCGAGACGCTGGCGCGCTAGCGCGACCGACTTGAGCAAAATTCAAAGGCTAACGCTGTGCCCATTTCGAAATCGCTCGCCATGGCCGCGCCATGGAAGCAAATCAAAACGACCGAGGCCGATTGGGCCAAAGCCGATCCGCTTTTGCTCGGCCGGATGCTGACCCAATTGCATCTGATCCGCGCTTTCGAAGAAAAAGTGCTTGAACTTGCCAATGAGCAATTGGTGCACGGCCCCGCGCACGCCTCAATTGGCCAAGAGGGCGGCGCCGTCGGTTCGATCATCGGCTTGCGCGCCAGCGACCAGATCAATGGCTCCCATCGCGGCCATCACCAATTTCTAGCCAAGGCTTTGGGCTTTGTCGAACCGATTGGCTGTTCGCCGACTCAAGAAATTTCTGATCCCGTCAAAGCCCTCTTGACCCAAACTTTGGCCGAAATCATGGGGCTCTCGCCTGGCTTTTGCAAAGGCCGCGGCGGCTCGATGCATTTGCGCTGGCGCGAGGCGGGCGCGCTAGGCACCAACGCCATTGTCGGCGGCGGCGTGCCGATGGCGGCGGGCGCAGCCTGGTGCCACAAGCACAGCCAGACCGGCGATGTTGCGGTTACCTATTTCGGCGATGGCGCGGTCAATATCGGCTCGGTGCTTGAGACGATGAATATGGCCGGCGCCTGGGCCCTGCCCTTGTGTTTTTTTATCGAGAACAATCTCTACGCCGTCGCCACGACGGTCGAGGAATCGACCGCCGAACCGCGTTTGTCGAGCCGCGGCCCCGCTTTCAACATCGCCTCTTGGCGCGTCGACGGCATGGACCCCTTGGCGGTCTATCTGACAATGGAAGAAGCCCTTGCGCATATGCGCGCCGGGAGCGGCCCCACCCTGATCGAGGCCGAAGTCTATCGTTTTTTCCACCAATCTGGACCCTTGCCGGGCTCGGCTTTCGGTTATCGCAGCAAGGAGGAAGAAGCCGCCTGGCGCGCCCGCGATCCGCTCGATCAAACCGCCGCTGCGATGATCAAGCGGGGCCTGCTGACCAAAGCCGAAATCGACGTGCTGCGCCAGCGCGCCATCGACGCCATGCATCGGGCGACCGACGCGCTCACCGAACCCGACGGCAATAAGCGCAAAATCCGCGCCGATCTGTGGCCTTCGCCCAGCTTTCGCGATTTCGGCTTGCGCGGCGATCTTTCCGAGCTTGCCGGCCAGCGCATTGAGGAACAATCCAGTTTTAGCGGCCCGCTCGAAGACCAGCGCTTCGTCGACGTCATCGCCCGCGTGTTGCAGCAACGGATGGAGCGCGATCCCCGCATCGTTGTGCTCGGCGAGGACATCCATCGTCTGCGCGGCGGCACCAATGGCGCGACCAAAGGCCTTGCCGACCAATTCCCGAACCGCGTCATCGGCACGCCGATCTCGGAAAACGCTTTTGCCGGGTTTGGCGGCGGCCTTGCGATGGACGGGCGTTTCCGCCCCATCGTTGAGTTTATGTATGCCGATTTCATGTGGGTCGCGGCCGACCAGGTCTTTAATCAGATCGCCAAAGCCCGGCATATGTTCGGCGGTGTTGACGCGATGCCGCTCGTCCTCCGCTCCAAATGCGCCATGGGCACCGGCTATGGCTCACAACATTCGATGGACCCAGCCGGCATTTACGCAACCAGCCCCGGCTGGCGGATCGTCGCGCCCTCGACCCCCTTTGACTATATCGGCCTGATGAACGCGGCCTTGCTGTGCGAAGACCCGGTGCTGGTGATCGAACATACCGACCTTTACCAAACCAAAATGCCGGCGCCGGTCGATGACCTCGATTACATCATCCCCTTGGGCAAAGCCAAAATCGTGCGGCCGGGCGCCCAGCTAACCATCCTCACTTATCTCGCCATGGTGCGCCATTGCGAAGCGGTGGTGGCCGAACTCGGCGTTGACGCCGAGATCATCGATTTGCGCTCACTCGATCGCGCCGGCATCGATTGGGACACCATTAGCGCCAGCATCGCCAAGACCCATAACGTGTTGATCGTCGAGCAAGGCGCGCTCGGCACCTCTTACGGCACGATCCTTGGCGATGAGATCCAGCGCCGCTTTTTCGACGAGCTTGATCAGCCCGTCATGCGCGTGCTGGGCGGGGAGGCGGCGCCGTCGGTTTCGAAAATCCTCGAGCGCGCCGCGATGGCGGGCCGCGAAGAAGTCGCTGCGGGCATTCAAACCAGTTTCGCCAATGTCGGCCGGCAGATTGCGCCCTAGCCCGCCCCCTGCCCCCAACCTTATCTGCAGCGGAAAGAGGACCTCGCCATGATCCAGTTCTATGACCTTGCCGGCGCCCGCGATGACCAGCGCTTGAGCCCTTATTGCTGGCGAACCCGCCTGGCGCTCGAGCATAAAGGCCTCAGCTATGACGCCATCGCCTGGCGCTTCACCGAAAAAGACCTCATCGCCTTTACCGGCCAAGGCGCCTGCCCGGTCATCGTCGACAATGGCAAAGCCGTGCATGATTCCTGGGCGATTATGGAGTATCTTGAGGCGACCTACCCTGCCCATCCATTTTTCGACAGCCCGCAAGCCAAAGCCCACGCCTTGTTCATCAAGCATTGGACCGAGCAGGTTTTGCATGTCGGCCTGACCAAACAAGTGGTGCTCGATGTCCATGACATGCTGGCCGATCGCGACAAACCGCATTTCCGCAGCACGCGCGAGCAGCGCCTGGGCATGACGCTCGAAGCCTTCAGCGCCGATCGCGATGCGGTCTTGCCGGCTTTCCGCGCCGCTTTGTCGCCCTTGCGCACGACCTTGCAGAAAATCCCCTTTGTCAGCGGCGAGCGGCCATCTTACGCCGATTATATCGTCTTTGGCGGGTTCCAATGGGCGCGGGTCAGCTCCGAGCGTGATGTGCTCGAACCGAGCGACCCGATCTATGCTTGGCGCGAGTCAATGCTGGGCCTGTTCGGCGGCCTGCCGGCCAAGACGCCGGCGCGCGGCGCGATCCTCGCCAAATGACCTTTGCCCAACCGATCCGGGAACCCGAAAATGCCGCCTGATTTTGTCATTCATACGCTGGCGACGGCCCCCGATGAAACCAAGCCGCTGATCGAGGCCTCGATCGCCAAATACAAATCCCTGCCCAATTTGCACGCCATTATGGCGGAAAGCCCGCAATTATTCGAAGCCTATCGCTTGATCACCGAGCTTTACCGCGCCTGTTCGCTGTCGGTTCTCGAGCGGCAAGTGGTCCTGCTGACGATCAATCGCGAAAATGGCTGCGATTATTGCATGGCGGCGCATTCGTTCATTGCGACCTTGGAGAAAATGCCTGCCGACATCTTGGCGGCCTTGCGCGCCGGAACGGCTTTGCCCGACGCCAAGCTCGAAGCGCTGAGCCGCTTTGCCGCCGCCATGGTCAATCAGCGCGGCTGGCTCACGCCCACCGATTTTGAGGCGTTTTTCGCCGCCGGCCATGACAAGCGCCACGTGCTCGATGTCGTTCTTGCGGTTGGGTATAAGACGCTCAGCAATTACACCAATCATATCGCCCAGACCCCGGTCGATGCGATGTTCGCGGGCCAAGCCTGGACCCCGCCGGAGCGATCGGCATGACGACCCGCGCATCGACCCGCACGCCTAATTTCAACTTTACAGCCGCCTGCGTGCGCATCGCCGAGCGGTGGATGCCAGACGCCTTTGTCATCGCCTTGGCGCTCACCGCGCTGACCTTTGTCTTGTGCGTCGGGTTGGCGGGGCTTTCGCCGACGCAAACGCTGAAAGCCTGGGGCGGCGGGTTTTGGAATCTGCTGCAATTCACCAACCAGATCGTCATGACCTTGCTCTTGGGCTATGCGCTCGCCCATACCCCGCCGGTCATGCGCGCCTTGACCTGGATCGCTGGTTTGCCGCGCAATGCCGGCCATGCTTATTTGCTGGTTGGGTTTATCTCTTGCATCGCGTCGATATTTTCTTGGGCGCTTTGCCTCGTCGCTGGGGCGATCATGGCGACCCGCACCGCGCGCGCTTGCGCGGCGCGCGGCGTTAAGGTGCATTACCCGCTCCTTGTCGCCACGGGTTTTTCCGGCATGTGCGTGTGGCACCAAGGCTTGTCGAGCTCGATCGGGCTGTCGGTCGCAACGCCCGGTCATTTTCTGGAAAGCGCCATTGGCGTGATCCCAACCTCAGCGACAATTTTTGCGCCGTGGAACCTCGCCATCGTGGCGATGATCGTGCTGATTGTCCCATTCGGCATGCGGCTCTTGGCCCCGCCAGCCGCTGAAGCGCGCGCGTTGGACGCCACCGCCGCAACGATCGCCGTCGAGCCGGAGGAGCCCCTCGCCAAATTGCCCCAAGCGATCCGTCCGGCTGAGCATTTGGAGAATTCCCGCCTGTTGATGGCCTTGGCCGTGGCGGCGGGTCTTTTTGTGCTGATCGACCATTTTGTGCTGCAGCGCAAAGGGCTCGATCTTAATTCGCTCAATTTTGCGTTCTTGGTGCTGGGCATGGCCTGCGCCGGCCGGCCCTCGCTTTATTTGCGGCTGATCATGGATGCGGCCCGCGTCTCGGCCCCGTTTCTGCTGCAATATCCGTTTTACGCCGGCCTTGCGGCGATGATGGCGCTGAATGGCGGCGAGGACCAACCCGGTCTTGCCCAAATGATGATCAACATGTTCATCGCCATTTCAAATGCCGAGACATTGCCGTTGTTCACCTTCCTCAGCGGCGGCCTGCTCAACATGTTCGTTCCCTCTGGCGGCGGCCAATGGGCGATCCAAGGCCCCATTGCCATGGAAGCCGCCATCGCGCTCGGCGCCGACGTGCCGAAAACCGCCATGGCGGTCGCGATGGGCGATCAATGGACCAATCTGATCCAGCCGCTGAATGCCCTGCCGGCTTTGGCCGTCGCCGGGCTGCATATCCGCGACATCATGGGATATTGCTTGATCGCGGTGCTGTTCACGGGCGTCATCTTTGCGATCGGCCTGATCTTCATATTCTGACCGCCGCCGCGCCGCTCCCAGTCAAACGCGCGGAATATCCAACATCTCATAATCGTCGAAACGCGGCGCCTCGCGCTGAAACGCCGCGAATTTCGCCCCGTCGCCGCGATCGGCGCGCCATTGCCGATAAGCCAATTGATGGGCTTTCGAGCGCCAGACCTCATGCAAGATCACCACGTGATCGTCGTCGCGCGCCGCCACCTCCAGGCCGATGCAGCCGTCAAAGGCGCGCGTATCCGGCAACATCTCGACCAAAAAGGCTTTGAAGGCGTCAAATTGGGCGGGATCAACCTTGAAAGTCACAATGACGGCGAGAGGCATCAGGCGCAGCTCCAGGATGTTTATCTCGCCGAGCATTATCTTGCCGCCAAGATAAAATCTACGCCTAAATCGCGCCGCCTACGCCTTACGCGCTCAGCCGCATCCCGCGCAAAATTCCAGCCCGGACCAGTTCAAAGGCTTTGTCCGGCCCGTGCCATTGCGATTCCGAGACCCGTTTTCCCGGCTCCAAATCCTTGTAATGGCTGAAAAAGTGCTTGATCTGCTCGATCAGCAGCGGCGGCAAATCCTGATAGGACCGCACATTGGTGTAAAACGGATTGAGCTTGTCGATTGGCACCGCCAGATGCTTTTCGTCAGGGCCTTTTTCGTCCGACATCATCAGCACCCCGATAATCCGGCAGCGGATCACCGCCCCCGAGCTCACCGGCGTCGGCGTCACCACCAACACGTCGCACGGGTCGCCGTCCTCGGCGAGCGTGCCCGGCACAAAGCCATAATTGGCCGGATAAATCATCGACGTATGCAAGAAGCGATCCACGAATAATGCGCCGGAATCCTTGTCGATTTCATATTTGACCGGCAAGCCGCCTTGCGGGATTTCAATGACGGCATTGACGAATTCCGGCGGATTATCGCCCGGCGCTATTTTCGACACATCCATGAAGTGAAAGCTTTCCTACAAAGAAATCTTTATCGGTCTATTGCCTGAACGCGCTGAGGGCAATCCTTAAGACGCGGCCTCGCCGCGCGCTGCGGTAGCGTCCGCTTCATGCGGCGCCGTCGCCCGCGCCAAGGTCAGCAGGCCAAGCGCGCCTGCCAGAATTGAGCCGGCCAATACGCCCATCCGCACTTGCGCGTCATAGCCCGCACCTGCGTCTTCAAAAGCAAGCGAGCCAATGAACAGGCTGACCGTAAAGCCGATCCCGGCGATGAACGACACCCCCAGCATATGCGTCCAACTGGCCCCGGCCGGTTTGGTCCCCCATTTCAATGCTTGGGCGAGCGCGCCAAACGCCAAAATGCCGATCGGTTTGCCCAGCAGCAGACCCGCCGCGATCCCTAAAGTAACAGGCGCCGCCAAGCCGCCCGCCCCTTCCAGATCGCCAAAACTAAAGCCGGCATTTGCAAACGCAAAGAGCGGCAAGATCGCAAAGGCGACGATGGGGTGCAAATCATGCTCGAGCTTTTCCAGCGGCGAATATTGCCCTGCCGTCTTGCCGGTCATGGGCACCGTGAACGCGACCGCAACGCCGGCAATGGTCGGGTGAATACCCGCTTCCAACACCAACGCCCAGATCACGACCCCTGTCAGCAAATAGGGAAATCTTGCCTTCACCCCGAGCCGGTTAAGACCAAACAATCCCGCCAACAGCGCCCCGGCAAACCCTAAGGCGACGACGTTTAATCCCTTGGTGAACAACAACGCGATCAGGCTGATCGCCAATAAATCATCGACCACGGCCAAAGTGAGCAAAAACACCTTCAACGAGACAGGGGCGCGCGGTCCAGCGAAAGACAATACCGCCAAGGCGAACGCGATATCGGTCGCCACCGGAATAGGCCAGCCGGCTTTGGCCTGCGCGCTCGCCCCGGTCAGCAGCGCGACGCCCAGGAAAATCAAGATGGGCGCAACCATGCCGCCAATCGCGCCAAAAACCGGAAAAGCAAGCTTGCGTGGATCGGACAATTCGCCCGCCATGACTTCGCGCTTGATCTCTAGACCGACCAGGAAAAAGAACACCGCCATTAACGCGTCATTGATCCAAACCAGCATGGTTTTTTCTTTGGACCACGCGCCGATTTGCACGGGAAGTTTGGTGGTGAGAAACTCGTTATAGGTCTCGACGAAGCCGAGATTGCACATGGCGATCGCTAGCGCGGCCGCCGCCGCAAGCGCGATGCCGCCGAGGGCTTCCATCTGCAAAAATTCGTCGATTGCGGTCTTGGCCCGCGCGATGACTTTTTCGATCATCTCCCCTCCCCGATCGATGAACGGCGCATCCCAGGCTGCACGCCCACTCCCCCGACATGGGAAGTTCCAAAGCCGGATCAAGCGCTGAAAAATCGATAAAATAGCGTTAGCTTAAAATCATGGCGCGAGTTTGACGCCGATTGGATCGTCTTGCGAAAAATCCATTCCGGCGCCACAGAGGCGGCCAATGCCCGCTTTGCTCTCGCCGCCGCCTGCGGCTTCTGCCCGCCATTTCTTGAGCGTCCAGCAATTAAATCGGCGCGAGGCCGAAACATTGCTCGCGCGCGCACAGGCATTCCACCGTGACGCCGCACCATCTGCAAATGCGCCTTTGCGCGGACGAACGATCGTTAGCCTGTTTTTCGAGAATTCAACCCGCACGCAAGCAAGCTTTGAAATCGCCGCCAAACGCATGGGCGCGGAATTTATTACTATGCAGCCACGCGCCTCTTCCGTACAAAAAGGCGAGACGCTGCTCGACACCGCTGCAACCCTCAATTCCATGCGGGCCGATGCGTTGATCTTGCGTCATGCTGCGTCCGGCGCCGCAAATTTGCTGGCGCGCAAGCTCAGTTGCAGCGTTGTCAATGCCGGTGATGGCCAGCATGAACACCCCACCCAAGCTTTACTTGACGCCCTAACCTTGGTCGAAGCCTTCGGCCGTCTGGACGGGCTCGATATCGCCATTTGCGGCGATATTTTGCACAGCCGGGTGGCGCGGTCGAATGTTGGGCTCCTCAGCCTTTTTGGCGCGCGCGTGCGGCTGGTCGCGCCGCCAACTTTGCTGCCGGCGGCGGTCGAACGCTGGGGCGCGCCGGTTTTTACCGATATGCGTCAAGGCATTAGCGGCTGTGACGTCGTCATGATGTTGCGGCTGCAAACTGAACGCATGCAGGGCGCTTATTTGCCGTCCCCGCGCGAGTTTTTCCGATTTTATGGGCTCGACGCCGAGAAATTGCGGGCCGCCAAGCCCGGCGCCAAAGTCATGCATCCCGGCCCGATGAATCGCGGTGTAGAAATCGACTCGGCGATCGCAGATGATCCCGCCATCAGCCTTATTGAAATGCAAGTGGAGATGGGCGTAGCCGCCCGCATGGCGGTCCTGGAATCGCTGATTGGAGGGGCGCCATGACCACCCATCCTTTGCTGATCCGACAGGCGCGCATTATTGATCCCGACAGCGACTATGACGCGATGGGCGATGTCTTGGTCGAAGGCGAAGTGATCGCCGCAATCGGTCCCAATCTTCCTGCTCCGGTTGGAGCGGATATTGTCGAGGCCAACGGTCTTGCCCTGATCCCCGGCCTGATCGATTTGCGCGTCAGCGTCGGCGAACCGGGAGCAGAACACCGCGAGACCTTGGGCAGCGCCGGCCGCTCCGCCGTCGCCGGTGGGGTGACCACCATCGCGCTGACGCCCGACACTACTCCCGTGATCGACCAGGCCGCCTTGATCCATCATTTGACGACCCAAGGAAAGGCGCGCAGTCCGGCGCGCATTTTAGCGGTCGGTGCGCTGACGAAAGGTCTAAATGGCGAAGAACTGGCTGAAATCGGCCTAATGGCCGAAGCCGGCGCGGCTTTTTTCTCGCAAGCCCAGGCCCCCATCTTGCGCGCGAGCGTCGTAAAAAGGTGCCTTGATTATGCGCGCGGCTTTGACGCCTTGGTTTCCCTTCGCCCGCAAGACGCGTCACTTGCCGCCGGCGGGGTCATGGCGCATGGCGAGCTTGCCGGACGTTTGGGCCTCAAAGGCGTGCCGGCTCTGGCCGAATGGATTGGACTTGATCGCGATTTGACCCTCGCGGCCGCCGGTAATAGTCGTTTCCTGGTCGATCAAGTCTCGAGCGCCGGCAGTTTGCCGCGTCTCGCCGCCGCCAAACGCGCCAATCCTTTGATTGCGGCGAGCGTCTCGATCAATCATTTGCTGCTGAATTGCCTCGATATTGGCGATTACCGCACCTTTGCCAAGCTCGACCCGCCTTTGCGCGAAGAGAGCGATCGTCTTGCCTTGATCGATGCTGTCGAAAGCGGTCTGATCGATATCGTCGTCTCCGCCCATGACCCGCGCCCGCCGGAAGAAAAGCGCGTTCCCTTCGATGAAGCCGCCTTCGGCTCGATTGGCGTGGAAACCCTGTTATCAGGTCTCTTGGCCCTGGTTGCAGAAGAGGCGCTGTCTTTGCGCGCCGCGCTTGCCGCAGTAACGTGCAATCCAGCCAAATTGCTGCGCGCGCCGTTTGGCCGGATCGCAATTGGCGCGCCCGCCGATCTTGCTTTGGTTGATTTAACCGCGCCAATTGTGGTTGATCTCGAACACTTGCGCTCGCGCTCGCGTAATTGTGCGCTGGACGGACGTCGATTACAGGGGCGCGTTGCCGCCACTTTTGTGGCGGGCCGCAAGGTGTTCGATCGGCATTGACTGAGGTAAATCATTGGGAACGAAAGGGGCGGCTCCCGCATGTATATTACCGATGATATTCTGGCGGCCGGCTTTGGGTATTTATTGGGTTCGGCCCCCTTTGGTTTATTGCTGACGCGACTTGCCGGCCTTGGCGATATTCGCAAAATGGGCTCTGGCAATATTGGCGCAACCAATGTCCTGCGGACCGGTCGGCGCGACATCGCCGCGCTGACATTGCTGCTCGATGGCGGCAAAGCGGCATTGGCGCTATTGATCATCCGTTTATTGTTTGACGAACAAGCCGCTTTAATCGCCGGCGGGGCCGCCTTGATCGGGCATTGCTTTCCGGTTTGGCTGAAGTTCAATGGCGGCAAAGGCGTAGCGACGTTTCTTGGCGCCCTATTGGCCGCCTTTTGGCCGATCGGCATTGCGGCTTGCGCGACTTGGCTCGCCATCGCTTATGTCTTTCGCTATTCTTCCCTGGCGGCGTTGGTCGCGGCGGCCCTCGCCCCGCTTGGCGCGGCGGCGGCGCAACGTCTTGACGTCGCAGCGCTCGCTCTCGTGTTGGCATTGGTCGTGTTTTGGCGCCACCGGGCCAATATTCAACGCCTTCGCGCAGGAACAGAGCCGAAAATCGGCCAAAAGCCTTCCAAATCGTCCGAAGATCCGACGCCTGCGCCGCCCGCCGCATGAGCGAAGATCGCGACCGGATCAGCGCTTTGCGCCTGGCCCGCAGCGAAGGGGTCGGACCGGTCACTTACGCCGCTTTGCTGCGGCAATATGGCAAACCGGAAGCGGCCCTGGCCGCACTGCCAGCGATGGCGCGCAAAGTCGGCCGACATCTAACGCCACCGAGCATTGCGCAGATCGAAGATGAATTCGCCGCTGCCGTCGCCATCGGCGCGCAAATTGTGTTGTTAGGCGAGCCGAATTATCCGAAATTGCTGGCTCAATTATCGCCCGCCCCGCCTTGCCTGACGCTTTGGGGTAATCCTGCCGTTTTTGCAAAGCCGGGCGTTGGTCTTGTCGGCACGCGCAACGCGTCTGGTGCAGGACTTGCGATGGCCCGGCAATTGGCGCGCGATTTGGGCAATCTCGGCTTTTCCGTTGTTTCAGGACTTGCGCGCGGCATTGACGGCGCCGCCCATGCCGCCAGCCTGTCGACCGGCACGATCGCCGCCGTTGCCGGCGGCGTTGACCATATCTATCCGGCTGAACATGAAAAACTCGCCAGCGCCATCCGAGAAACCGGCGCCATCGTTTCTACTGAACCTTTGGGCGCTGCGCCCCGCGCCAAAGACTTCCCACGCCGAAATTTCATCATTGCTGGTCTAAGTCTTGGAATTGTTGTCGTCGAGGCGCCGGAGCGCTCTGGCGCGCTGATCACGGCGCGCGCCGCCGCCGAACAAGGCCGCGAGGTGATGGCCGTGCCGGGCTCACCGCTCGAATTGCGCGCGCGCGGCTGTAATGCGTTGATTCGCAATGGCGCAATCTTGGTCGAGAACGCCGAGCAGGTCCGCGAGGCGATTGGCGACTTAACCGGACGATTGCCGCTCTCGACTGGCGAAGGACGCAAGCCGCAGGCGTATTTACATCGTCCTTTGCCAAATGAAGAAATTGCCAGAAATGATTTACTTGAGCAGAAAATAGATCAATTGCTGACCCATGCGCCTTTACCGATTGCGACGATCGCCGACATGCTTGGCGTAGAATTATCGGAGGTGTTATCCTGCCTTGTCATCCTGGAACTGCAGGGGCGGGCCCATACCTTGGCCGGCGGTCTTGCCATTGCAGCGGTTTCCGACCCTTATGTTTCCGACATTGGCTAAGTTTACTTCGGAAAGTCTTATCCCGCAGCGACCTGCACCTCGCGCACGCCGCGCACGGCTTCGACCTGCGGCAATTGGTCAGCTGATAGCGCGGCGAGTTCGGGAATCTCGATCACCGCCTCCTGCTCGGCGCCTAAAGCGAGCCGAATTTGCGCCCTTCCGGACGCACCGGGGCGGCTTAGCAGCACGTTAGCGAGCGCTTCGGTGTCGATTTCAGCGCCTGCTTTGATCTCAATTCCGCGGAAAATGGCGCTCTTTGACACCTCTAACGGGGCGATTTGGTCGGCTGTTAGGCGCGTTTCGCCGGCTTCGCGGCGCACTCGCGCGCGAAATTGGATGGCTTGACCGGTGTTTAACAGCGCGCGAAACGCCAATAACGCCTCCGGCATGACGGCGATTTCATACTCGCCAGACGGGTCGGAAAGCAAAACAAAGGCGCGTTTTTCGCCTTTTTGCGTCGGCTTTTCGGTCCTTTTGCGCACAATTCCGCCCATTCGAAGCGTCAAATCGCCGGGTTCGGCCATCATTCGCGCATAAAGCGTGATCTTTGGCGCGCCAGGACGCGCCAAAAGCGCGGTCAATGGGTGGCCGCTGAAGTAAAATCCGAGCGCTTGCAGCTCAGCATCGAGCTTTTCAAGCGTCGTCCAAGGCTTCACTTGCGGCAAGTTAAAAGCTGTTTTGGTCGTTCCCGGCCCAGAAAACAGCGTTATTTGCGCGCTTTGCGCGTCATTGCTGGCGCTTTGCGCCGCCGCCGCCAGCATAGGCGCAGCCGCCAACGCCTGCTCGCGCGGCAAGTTGAACGCGTCAAACGCGCCAGCTTTGGCTAATGCCTCCAATATTCGTTTGTTGAGCGCCGCCCCGCCAACCCGCTGGGCAAAATCCATCAGATCCGCAAATGGACCGCCCGCTTGTCTTGCCGCCTCGACATGGCGCATCGCCGCAAGGCCAACGCCGCGCACCGCTCCAAGCGCATACAAAATAGCGCCGTTTTCGATGGAGAAATCAGCCCGCCCCCGTTGGATCGAGGGGCCGAGCACTTTGATGCCCATGCGGCCGGCTTCTTGAACAAAGGCCGCCAATTTGTCTGTATTATCAATGTCGAGCGACATCGAGGCGGCTAAAAATGCGACCGGGTGCTTGGCTTTTAAGTAAGCCGTTTGAAACGCTACCACGGCGTAAGCCGCCGCATGGCTTTTATTAAAGCCGTAGCCGGCAAATTTTTCGACCTGCTCGAATATTTCCTTGGCGCGCGATTCTGGAATATCGTGTAAGTCTTTGGCGCCTTTGCAAAAACGCGCCAATTGCGCCGCCATTTCTTCCTTTTTCTTCTTGCCCATGGCGCGGCGCAGGACGTCGGCCTCGCCCAAGGAATAACCGGCCAAAACCTGGGCGATCTGCATGACCTGTTCTTGATAGACGATCACGCCATAGGTTTCGTCCAGAATGGAAGAAATCGCCGGATGCAGAACGCTTTTCTCGCGCCGTTGATATTTAACGTCGCAATATTCATCAATATTGTCCATCGGGCCGGGCCGATAGAGAGAAATCAATGCAATAATGTCTTCAAATTTGGACGGTTTAACCTTCTTCAAGGTCTCGCGCATGCCTTTGCCTTCCAATTGGAAGACGCCCAAGGTGTGCCCGTCGGCCAACAGCGCATAAACCGCCGGCTCGTTGAGCGGGATCTTCGCAAAATCAACGTATTGGCCAGTCTCGCGGACAAAACCGATCGCGCGCTCGATCACTGTCAGAGTTTTGAGGCCCAAGAAATCAAATTTGACGAGGCCGGCTTTTTCGGCCCATCCCATGTTAAACTGCGTCGCCGGCATGTCGCCGGACGGGTCGCGGTAAAGCGGGGTTATTTCTTCGAGCGGTCGGTCGCCAATAACTATTCCAGCGGCGTGGGTCGAGGCGTTCCGATATAGTCCTTCAAGCTTTAACGCGGTTTCCAATAGACGCTGCACATCAGCGTCACGCTCCATTTCTTCTTGCAAACGCGGCTCGCCGCCAATAGCGTCATTTAGCGAGATCGGATTGGCCGGATTGACCGGGATCATCTTGGCAAGGCGATCGACGAGGCCAAACGGCAATTGCATGGCGCGACCGACATCGCGCACCGCCGCGCGGGCCTGCAAGGATCCAAAAGTAATGATTTGCGCGACCCGATCAGCGCCATAACGTTCGCGCACATAGGAAATGACTTCGCCGCGCCGATCCTGACAAAAATCAATGTCAAAATCTGGCATGCTTTTGCGTTCGGGGTTCAAGAACCGTTCAAACAACAGCCCAAAGCGTAGCGGGTCCAGATCTGTTATGGTCAATGCATAAGCAACCAGCGACCCGGCCCCGGAACCGCGGCCCGGTCCAACCGGAATGCCGCGCGCTTTCGCCCATTTGATGAAGTCCGAAACGATCAGAAAGTAACCCGCAAAATCCATTCGCGCGATAATGTTGAGCTCGAATGCGAGCCGCCGCCAATAGGCGCGGCGCGGCGCCGCTAAAGTGATGGCGTCGAGGCGCGCTTTTAGCCCGGCGACGGCCTCAGCGCGCAATTCGTCAGCGGCGGAAAAGTCCGGCTCTTGCCGGAATTTCGGCAGGATCGGCGCGCCTGATTTCGGCGCAAAAGCGCAACGTTGAGCAATTTCAACGCTATTGGCGAGCGCTTCGGGCAGATCGGCGAATAATTCCGTCATTTCGTCGGCGCTTTTGAAATAAGCCTGCGGCGGCGCGCCGCGACGGTGCTCGGCGCTGACTCCAGTCCCCTCGCCGATCGCCCACAATACATCGCAAGATGGATGATCTTCCGCCGCGCGAAACAAGACGGGATGTGTCCCAACGATTGGCAAATCCTGCTCATAGGCAAGATCAAGCAGCGCGTCTTCTTGCACGCCCGGTTGGCCGTCAATGCGGTCGATTTCGACATAAAGTCGATCGCGAAAGGCGCGCGCTAACGCGCCAAGCACGTCTTTGCCGAAACTGGCGCCATGTTTGGCCAAAATTTGCGCGATCAGCCCATTTTGCCCGCCGGTCAAGGCGATCAACCCGCCCGCTGCTTCCAACACCTTGCTGAATTCAACGCCAATTGCGCCATTGTCGGCATCGAGAAAAGCCGCGCTCGAGAGTCGCATCAGATTGGCGTAGCCGGCTTTGTTTTGAGCATAGAGCGCCAGCGCGCCCTCCAGCGGCGCCGACCAACGGTCAAACCGCCAGCGCACGGTCAACGACAATCCGATGATCGGCTGAACGCCCGCCTGGCGCGCCGCATCGGCAAATTCCAAGACGCCGAACAGATTGTTGTGGTCGGCGATCGCCACTGCAGGCATGTCATGCGCGCTTGCGCACGCCACAACATCTTCCGGATGCAAAGTGCTTTTTAACAGCGAAAAGGCCGATGCGGCGCGCAAATGCAAAAAAGACGGCGCTGGGTGCATGAGCCCTCGTCCAATGCTCTACCGCAATCAACCGCTATTAATGGGGCGATTCGCTGATCTGCCCGAGCAATTGGTGGTTGCGTCAGATATCCTCTGCCGTGACTTTATTGCGCATTTTTTGAAAGGCGAGCCTTATCCGCGATTTCACCGTCCCCAGCGCCAAATCAAGGCGGTTGGCGATATCGCGATGCGACAACCCTTCGTAAAAGGCCAATTTCAGCAATTCCAATTGCTCCGCCGGTAATTCCGCCAGCGCCGCGCGGACGCGGGCGTCACGCTCTGCTCCGGAAATCGCATCGACGGGGTCAAGATCGGGGCTCGCGGGCTCGATAAAGCCGGGATCGTTGATATCCAAGGTCACTTGCGCCGCGCGGCGCAAATGATCGATGCGACGGTTACGCGCGATCCGAAACACCCATGTCGACACGGACGACTGCAACCTATCGTAAAGGTGAGCTTTGCTCCACACCGTCACCATCACATCCTGAGCGATTTCTTCGGCCAGAGCCGCATCACAGCCAAGCCGCAGCGCGAAGCTTTTCAGCCGCGGCGCGAAAAATGAAAACAATTCCTGAAAGGCGTTGCGATCGCGTTGGTTGGCGACGTTTTCGACCAGCATAGCGTGCCGGTCTGTCGCCACCTGTGCGGCGAAAGCGCCTGAGTCGTCTTCGATGCGAAGACCGGTCACAAAAGCCTCCAAGGAGCGCCGAAACGTGCAGAACGCAACGCCAGCGCCGCCTGCGATCACCCCGCAGCCGCGCCGTCATCGCCGGGCACTGTCAAAACGCAATCCCGGAACGCCTCAAGCCAGACGTGCATATCACACCCCAGCGCGAGGTCCAGACACAATCCATGGTAGTGCGGCGTCATGACCGAAAAAACGGGGAAAATCGGGCAATCTGATGCATTTTTCAGCAAAATGTCATGGGATGGTTGTCGCTCGTTCAGGCGATGCGCCTTACATTGCGCGCGTTAAAGGGTGGATGATGAAGCAATTTGTAGTTGCAGCGCTGGGAATAGGCTTGGCCACGAGCGCATTCGCCCCGTTCGCGCGCGCCGTTGAACCGGTGGCGCGCTTCAAGGATTGGAGCGTTTTCATCGCCGAATCAAATGGCGAAAAAATCTGCTTTGCCTCGAGCGTACCGAAAACGGCTGCGCCCCGAAATGTCGATCATGGCGAGGTCAATTTCATCGTTGCAACCTGGGCGGCGGGCGGGCCCAAGGCGCAGCCCAATTTGACCGTGGGCTATCCGCTGCGCAACGCGCCGCCGCCGGCCGCCAGCGTCGGCAGCCGGAAATTTCCCATGTATGTCGATGGACGCGAAGCGTTTATTGATCGCAGCGAAGACGAGCGCAGCCTGGTCGGCGAATTGCGTCGCGGCGCGAGTTTGCGTGTCGATGCGGCCAGCTCGCGCGGCACGCGCACGAGCTATACTTTTTCCCTGGCGGGATCGGCCGCCGCCTTCGACCACGCTGCGAAATTGTGCCAATAACGACGGGGTATTGGGTTACCGCAGCGCATTTTTGAAAGGTTGGATCATTAGGGCGAGCAGATCATGGCGGTCGCGAAACGCTTCCAGCCCGATCGTCATGCGGGCATGACCTGCCTTTGGCTCGGCGCGATATTGGCCAAATAGCCGATCCCAAAAGCTCAGCAGATTGCCATAATTGGAATTGGTCTCCGCCATCTCGACCGAATGATGCACGCGATGGAAGTCGGGCGTCACGATGAAAGCGCGCAAGAGGCGGTCTAGCCAAGGCGGCAGCCGCAAATTGGCGTGGTTGAACAGCGCCATCGCATTCAGCGTGATCTCATAAAGGATGACGGCGCCGACCGGCGCGCCCAAAGCGGCGATGATGGCCGCTTTATAGAGCAGCGACAGCACGATTTCGATCGGGTGAAAGCGAATCGCGGTCATCGCGTCGATGTCGATATCGCTATGATGGACGCGGTGCAGGCGCCACAAAACCGGAACGGCGTGCATGGCCAGATGTTGCGCCCAAATCGCCAAATCCAGCGCGACAATCGCGATCATCCACGCGAACAACGGCGCCAAAGGCTGCGCCCAATTGAGCAAGCCGACATGATGCGCGCTCGCCCAACCGGCCGCGCCGACCGTGATCCCGGCGACCAGGAGCCGGCTCACCACGCCGCCGACCACGAACAAGCCAAAGGCGCCTGGCCAGCGTTGCAACCGCTTCGCACTGCGCGCTTTGCGTTCGAACAACGCCTCAAGCAGCGAAAACATCACCAGAAGCCCAGCAAAAGCGCCGAACCGCAACAACGTTTGATGCTGAACCAGGAAATCGGTCATTTGTTCCGTGAAACCCATCGGATGTTTGCATATTGGCCCAGAATAGACGACGGCAAGTCCGGATTTGGGCGCGGCGCCGGATGACGAAGGACAAACATGATCCCGGAAAGCGGGTCGATCCGGCTGAAAGCAGCGTCGCCTTTTTGGAAGTTCCTGTAGACAGCGACCGCCTTCGGCGCTATCACCCGCGTCCCATTGCCCGTCGGCTCGTCCGGCGGGCGAACCGCATCGGCGGGGCCATG
>DHHV01000072.1:46529-61540 GCA_002403455.1 Hyphomonadaceae bacterium UBA4763
CGCATCGGCGGGGCCATAGCTCAGTTGGGAGAGCGCTTGAATGGCATTCAAGAGGTCAGGGGTTCGACTCCCCTTGGCTCCACCAGACGACAAACCCAGAACTGCGGCTCATTGCGGCGCTGTCGAGGTGATAAATCGCATTTTCTGAAATATCGCAGCAATTTATATTGGCCGTCTAAAGCAGCTAATATTTTAGAACTGTCAGCCAGCTCACTTTCTTGGGACGCATGTCCACGAAATATTACCCCCTGCCCTTCCTGCCTCCTTTCCCGTGACGATTTTCTTAATCTACCGATCCCGCCCCTTGACGCCGCTTGCGAACACTTTTAGAACGCGTTTCAGGTTTGTTCGTGTTTTGTGGCCGGCGGCCAGTCCGCAATCGCGCCAGCCCAAGGATCGGAGCAGAGAAGATGCTGACTTCCAAGCAGCGTGAGCTTTTAATGTTTATTCATCGCACGATCCGGGAAACTGGTCTGTCGCCGTCCTTTGACGAAATGCGCGATGCTTTGGATCTTGCGTCGAAATCAGGCGTGCACCGCCTGATCATGGCGTTGGAAGAGCGGGGATTTTTGCGGCGGTTGCCCAATCGGGCCCGCGCGCTAGAAGTGCTGAAATTGCCTGAATCGGCTGCGGCTTCGGCTCCGCCGGGTGGGCGCACGCCCTTTAAGCCGAGCGTTGTCGCCAAACAGGAACGTTCGATGGTGGCGACCGTGGCCGCGCAGCGCGTTAAAGACGTGCCGATTGTCGGGCGCATTTCCGCTGGTTTAGGAATTGAAGCCATTCAGCAAGATCATGGCAAGGTCGCGCTCGACGATATGCTGGGCGCCGGGGATCATTTTGCATTGATGGTCGAAGGCGATTCAATGATCAATGCCGGCATTCTCAATGGCGATATTGCAATCCTCGAGCGGGCGACGGAAGCTAATAATGGCGACATTGTGGTCGCCTTGATCGACGACGTCGAAGCGACACTTAAACGCTTTCGACGCCGCGGTGGATCGATTGCGCTTGATTCAGCCAATCCAGCCTACGAGACGCGGATTTTTGGGCCCGACCGGATCAAGGTGCAGGGGCGGTTGGTGAGTTTGTTGCGGCGTTATTCGTAAGGTTACGTGTTGCGTTGTTCCCGAATAATGGCGTGCGCGGCCGGCGCGCCGTCATCGATCATCACCCCACCGAAGCGGTTTTGAGCAAGCCGCAGGCCATTTGGGAAAAAGCGTGCAGGCTCGGCGAACGCTATCGCCGCCAAGTCGGCCTGATTTGTGAGCGTATTCTTCAATTCTTTGACATCGTTGGTGGGATTGCGGGCGGCCGCGCGGGAAAGCGCGGCCAGCAGCGGTCGCGTCAATTGAGATGCGCAGTCTTCTGGCGCGCAGTGAACTTGCGTCAAGCTTGTGGCGCGAAAGGCGCGTCGCAGGCGATCCTCTGCGAAGGTGGACAAGGGCCTTGCGGATGCAACGAAAAGATGGCTCGGCGCTGCGTCGCGCCAAGCGATGGCGTCGCCGCCGCGGAGCACAATTAGGACGGGCGGGGCGTGTAATATCTGGGCGGCAACGGCAAGTGCGGCGAGCGTTCCTCCCCAAATCGGACGCTTGACGGCAAGCGTTAGAACGATTGCAAGGCCGCCGGCGAGGATGGCGCCAGCCGATAAGGCCGGAGCCGGAAGGCTTGCGATTGGGGCGGCTTCGGCCGCGCGCGCAATCATCAATACAAGTTCCAAAGCAGCAGATAAGGCAATCAGCGCAGGTTCGCCCAGGCCGATCAGGCTAAGTGGTGCGGCAAGCAGCGCCAGCGGCGTTGCAATGAATGTTAGAACCGGGGAAGCGATGACGTTGGCGATCCAGCCATAAGCGCTCCAAACGCCAAAATGCGCCGCCGCAATGGGCGCGGTCGCCGCGCCCGCAACCGCGCTGACTAGGCAGGCAAGAACAACCCATTGCCGCGTCGAATCGATCCAGCGCAAGAGCGGACGGCGATCGGACACGTCGTTCTTGGCGTTGCGTCTCTCACGCCAGTCAAACAAAGCAACTAGCGCAAACGTGGCGGCAAACGACATTTGAAATCCGGCTTCCAAAACGGCGCTTGGCTCCAGCAATATGACGATCGCGCCGGCGATGCCTAAGGTTCGGTAGGAAATCGCGCGTCGTTCCAGAAGCACCGCGATGAACGCCGTCGTCATCATGACAAAAGCGCGAAGCGTCGGCGCCTCGGGGCCGGCAATCGCCAGATAAACGGCGCCCGCGCAAATCGCGCCGAGCGCTGCCGGTTTGCGGACGTCGATCCTCAAAGCCAATGGGGCGATCAGCGCCAGCAGACGCCACAGCGCCAAAAAAGCGCCGCCGCCGACCAGTGACATGTGCAAGCCGGAAATCGACAAGAGATGAAAAAGACCAGAGGCGCGCAAGGCGGCCTGATCGCTCGCGGCGACAAAGCGGCGCTCGCCGGTGATCAAAGCCGCCGCCAGTCCTGCACCGCCAGCAACGCCGATCTGCGCGATTTTTTGCGCCGCGTTCCAGCGCCACGCGGCCAATTGCCGCGCCTGTTCCTCCCATCCGCGATCAACCGCGAAGATTGGCCGACAGGCGCCAAAGGCGGTTCCACTCGCGACAATATTCCGAAAAAACGCCTGCCTGCGCGGATCATAGGCGCCCGGGTATAAAGGTGGCGGCCCCGGCCCAATCCGCCCGAGGCACGACACCCATCGCCCGGGCGAAAGACCATCCATCCGGCGAATTGTTAGCCGTATATGGGCTCCTTCTGGCAAAGAAACACGACGGGCCCCTGCTTCATACGGGTCTGGGCCAATTACGGCGCGGGCACGCAGCAAAATCCGTTCGGCCGTCTCCGTTCGTTCTGTCCGCTCGATCCATCCCTCGACCCGATAAACGCCGAATTCATTGATAGCAGGCGGCGCACCGCGCTCGATTGCGGCGAGGATTGCAACGCTCGAAAGACAGGCCGCGTAGCCAAGTCCAAGCGCGGTTTGCCAGAAAAAGCGATACTTTTGCTCGATACTTGGGGCGCCTCGCCTGGATATCACCGCCGCCAACAACAAGCTGGCGATCGCAAGCAACAAAGCCCCCATTCCGATTGCAAAACCAGCCGCAATTGGCAGCGCCCCGCTCGTCAGTAGCGCGGAGATAGCCGCCATCGCGATGGGAAACAGCACCAAGGGCTCGCCCATATGGCGGGCTTTGGCGCGCAATTGCACGATGTCGGGGAGGAGGCTTTGGGTTGCGTCATCCGAAATTGCTGCTATCCCGACCGCGTTGCGGTGCGGCAAAGCCTCGATCGCTTTATATGACAGAACGGGATCGCCCCTGCGGGCCGTTTTGGCTTGAATTTGTGGAGCTTTTCGCCACGCCATGTCCGTCGTCACGCGCTTTGCTCCCTCTCCCACCGGATTTTTGCATATCGGCGGCGCCCGGACGGCGCTGTTTAATTGGCTGTACGCCAAACGGATGGGCGGGCTTTATCGCCTGCGCATCGAAGACACGGACGCAGAACGCTCTACGCAAGCCGCAGTCGAAGCAATTATCGACGGTCTCAACTGGCTGGAGCTCGCGCCAGACGGCGAAATTATTATGCAAAGCGCGCGGGCTCCGCGCCACCGCGAGATTGCAGAAGCGCTGATTGGTCGCGGGGCGGCCTTTCGCTGTTATTGTTCGCCCGAAGAGGTTGAAGCATTGCGCACAGAGGCCCATGCCGAGGGCCGTGCGTTGCGCTCGCCTTGGCGCGAGCCGTCCCCGCGCCAAGCAACGCCTGATCGCCCTTTCGTTGTGCGGTTGCGGGCGCCAGATGCGGGCGCGATCGACATCGACGATGCGGTGCAAGGGCCGGTGCGGTTCGAGGCGAAGACCATCGACGATCTCGTATTGCTGCGCGCCGACGGCACGCCGACCTATATGCTGGCTGTTGTCGTTGATGATTACGATATGGGCGTCACGCATATTATCCGCGGCGATGATCATTTGAACAATGCAGGTCGACAATTGCCGATTATTTTGGCGATGGATTGGCCCAAGCCCGCTTATGCGCATATCCCGCTCATCCACGGTCCAGATGGCGCCAAATTGTCCAAACGGCATGGGGCGCTCGGGGTCGATGCCTATCGCGACATGGGATTTCTGCCCGAAGGTCTCAGCGCCTATTTGTTGCGCCTCGGCTGGGGCGCGGGCGATGTCGACGTCGTGACCCGTGACGAGGCGATTGCGCTTTTTTCGCTCGATGGCATCGGCCGCAGTCCGTCACGGCTCGATTTCGACAAGATGGCGAGCGTCAACGCCGTTTTCATGAAAAACGCTAGCGATGACAGGCTACTCACGCTGGCGCTTGACCGTCCGGAGGCGAGCGGCTGGAGCGCAGGGGGGCGCGAGCGGTTCGCCCGTGCGATTCCGACGCTGAAACATCGGGCCGCGACCTTGCCATTAATGATCGCTGAAGCCAGCTTTGCGGTACAAGAACGGCCGATTGCTTTTACTGACAAGGCCAAAGTACAGTTGAGTGAGGATTCCATCGCGCGCTTGCAACGATTGTCTATTTGGCTCAATCAGACGATTTGGACTCCCGACGCGCTTCACCAAATTCTTGCTGATTTCGTTGCGGCCGAAAATATTGGCATGGGCAAGATCGGTCCGCCTTTACGCGCGTCCCTCACCGGCGGCCTGCCTTCTCCTGATTTGGCGCAGGTATTGTATATCTTGGGGCGCGACGAAGCGCTGGCGCGTCTCGCAGACGTGACCAAGGGCTAGGCTGTTCGTCCGGAAGATTGGTGCTAACCGTGCGCTTAACGCCGCGAATGAGAGGAATGACGATGAAGAACCTCGTAACGCCGAAGACTCCAGCCAAGTTACAGTTGAACGGCCAGGAGCATGAATTGCCGGTCCTCGGCGGATCGGTGGGTCCGGACGTTGTCGACATTCGGAAATTGTACGGCGCCGGTGGGGTGTTCACCTATGATCCCGGCTTTACCTCGACCGCGAGCTGCGAGTCGCAAATCACCTATATCGATGGTGATGAAGGCGTTCTGCTCTATCGCGGTTATCCGATTGACCAATTGGCCGATAATTCCTCCTTCCTCGAGGTCTGCTATCTGCTGCTGCACGGCGAATTGCCGACCGAAGCATCTTTCTCCAAGTTCACGCGCGACATCACGTACCACACGATGTTGCACACGCAGTTTGATTTGTTTTTCAATGGCTTCCGCCGCGACGCCCATCCAATGGCGATCATGGTCGGCACGGTCGGCGCCCTCTCGGCATTCTATCATGACAGCACCGATATCGACGATCCGACCCAACGGATGATCGCCAGCCACCGCATGATCGCCAAAATGCCAACGATCGCGGCGCGCGCTTACAAATATTCGGTCGGTCAACCCTTTGTTTCGCCGCTTAACCGGTTGAATTATTCAGAAAACTTCTTGAATATGTGCTTCTCGGTGCCGGCCGAAGAATATCGCGTGAACCCGGTTTTGGCGCGCGCGATGGACAAGATTTTCATTCTGCACGCCGATCACGAACAAAACGCTTCGACCTCGACCGTGCGTTTGGCGGGTTCGTCCGGCGCCAACCCGTTCGCGTGCATTGCCGCCGGCATTGCCTGTCTCTGGGGTCCAGCGCATGGCGGCGCCAATGAAGCCGCGTTGAAAATGTTGGAAGAAATCGGTGCGGTCGATCGCATCCCCGAATATGTCGAAGGCGTGAAGAATCAAAAATATCGCCTGATGGGCTTTGGCCATCGTGTCTATAAGAATTATGACCCACGCGCCAAAGTCATGCAACAAGCCTGCCACGAAGTGCTCAAGGAGATTGGTCGGATCGACGACCCGTTGTTGCAAGTGGCGGTAGAGCTTGAAAAAATTGCCCTGAATGATGACTACTTTGTCAAGCGCAAGCTTTATCCTAATATAGACTTTTATTCTGGTATCACGTTGCGTGCTATGGGCTTCCCGACGTCGATGTTCACGGTCCTGTTTGCGCTCGCGCGAACCGTAGGCTGGATCGCACAGTGGACGGAGATGATGGAAGACCCCACCCAAAAAATCGGCCGCCCGCGCCAAGTTTATACCGGCGCACCGCAGCGCGATTATGTGCCTATTCAGGCGCGTGGCGTAGCTGTATCGAGTATGAGCGGCGCTTAACGTTCTGAAAATTCTTGCAACACTGCGGCGGCGGCGGCTTTGGCGGGAGCGATCCCGCCGGCGGCGCCCATCGCTTTCAACGGCGCGCGTAGGGCGTTGATTTGAACAGTTCGTGCGGCGCGATTGGTCAATAGCTCGATCGCCAATATCGCAAGCCGGTCGGGATTACAGTTTTTTTGAATGGCTTCCGGAACGACCTCTGCGCCCGCGACCAGATTAGGAAGCGACACCCACGCCGCTTTTGCGCCCAGTTGGCGGTAAAGCCATTCCTCCATCGCGCTGACCCGATAAGCGACGATAACTGGGAGCTTATGCAGCGCAGCTTCCGTCACAACCGTTCCCGACGCGGCCAGCGCCACATCCGCCCAAGCAAAGAGATCGGCTTGGGAAAGATCCGCCGGCGCAAGTGTTCCCCATTTTCCGCTGTAGGATGGATGCATTTCCAAGTTTCGCCGCATCGACGGATGCGGCGCCCACAAAACCTGTAATCCCGGCGCCGCCAAATGGGCGCGCCGCACCGTCTCGACAAAGACGGGGGTCAGACGCGCGATTTCTGCGGCGCGGCTGCCCGGCAACAGCAAAAGTCGTATGCCGTGCGGAGGCATGTTTGTTTTGCGATGGACAGCTCCAGGATCGCCTTCGCGCACACGCCCAATCGCTGGGTGGCCGACATAAGTTTGGCGAAGCGGTAATGTTTGATAAAAGGCGCGGTCGAGCGTCGAAACTGAAATCAAATGGTCAAAGGCGCGCGCTAAGGTCAATGCGCGCCCAGATCGATAAATAAATACTTGCGGACCGATTAGCTTGATTAAGCGCGTCTGGGGGGAGATTTGTCGAATCCGCTGCGCGACTCGAATACTTAACCCCCAGGAATCAACAAGGACCGCAATTTTAGCGCCGCGCGCTTTTGCAGCGATTTGTTTAGCGTAAAGCTCTGCTGCAAACAGTGCCGGAATAGCTTTCAGCGTGCCGACCACGCGAAACCGATCTTCAGCCGGCTCAATGTCGGCTTGCTGGTTCATGAGATGCGACAACCCGATGCCGCAATGGATCAGGTCCGGCCGGATTTCGCGAATCGCAGCGAGTGTCTCGGCCGCGAACAAATCACCCGACGGCTCAAAGGCAGCCCAAAAAATGTCCATAGCGATGGTGTAACCGCTAACCCGATCACAAGCCAAGCAAAGCGAGGCCGCACGAATCGGCCAACGCTCGAGTGTCGTTGGGCGGGGCAAGCAAACCTTTGCCCGCCTCTAAGCCAATCGCTGTCAGGCCCGCTCCTTGCGCGCCACGCACGGTTTGCGGCCCAATGACAGGCATGTCGAGGCGCAAATCTTGCCCGGGCCGCGCCATTTTCACCAACACGCCGCCGGGCCGAGAACCGTCGGGATGTTCGCTGCGCCACTTCGCAACGCGTGACAATACCGCATCGGTTCCTTCTTGCGCTTCCAGACCCAGCACCAATCCTCCAGAAACGATGCAAGCCTGACCCACATCAAAAGCGCCCAATGCGCGCGCTACCGCCATACCGCGCTGAAGATCGTCCATCACGGGTGGGCTTGCTGGAATGGCGCCAATTTGACCGGCTCTCGCCACCAAATTGGGCGCAACATCCGCCACGCTACGGACGCCAAAACCCTCGTCCTCAAGCGCCTCGATCAAAGCTGTCAAAATTTGATCATCGCCTGCCATCATTTTGGGAGCGAGCCTTGAAAATATTTGGGCGCCGCCCGCGTCAAAGGTCAATTGCGACGATGACGGGCGGCGCAGATATCCCAGGACCACGAGGTCGCGCACCCCTGCTGCGCGCAGCGCGGACTTGCGGGCGTCCCATTCCCCAAGGCTAAATGAATGTGCGGCCAACGCGGCGAGAGACGGTTCGGTGATGCCGGCGATTGCAGAGACCAATAGATGTGGCGCTTCGGCAGCAACAATGCTCGGCAGCGCGCCGCCCGCCGCAATCAAGCCCACCCGACCAAACGCGCCGTTAGTCATCCGGAAAACATAGAGCCCGCTCAGCGTCGACACGGATGAAATCCAGTATTTCGCGGATTTCTGGGTGGGCGGTGTAAAGCAAACTCGCCTCCTCCAAACGCTCCTGGAACGTGCCCTCGTGCGCGAATAACGCCCGATAAGCAGCGCGCATTTGGTGGATTGTCTCGCGCGAAAAACCGCGCCGTTTCAAGCCGACTATATTCAATCCCGCCAGCCGCGCTGGATTGCCGACGACCATCCCGAACGGGATCACGTCGCCGTTGACGACCGCCCCTTGCCCCAGAAACGCGCCGCGCCCAATGCGGGTATGCTGGTGCGTGATCGCCGCGGCGCCAAAATTGACGTTATCGCCAACAAGACTATGGCCGCCGACACCGGCATAATTGGTCATGATAACGTCATTGCCCAAGCGACAATCATGGGCGACATGCGCGCAAGCCATGAAGAGCCCTCGGTCGCCGATCCGAGTCGCGCCGTCGCCTAAAGCGGTGCCGGCATGCATGGTGACATGTTCACGCACGATGCATTTTTCGCCGAGGATTAGCTTGGCGCCGGTTTTATCGGCGCGGATATGCTGTGCCGGCGCTCCCAACACGGCAAACGGAAACACTTCGCAGCCCGCGCCGAGCGTCACATCGCCCATCAAGGTAACGTTGTTATGCAGTCGAACCCCTGCCCCGACCTTGGCGTTGGCGCTGATGATGCAAAACGGGCCAATGTTGCAATCTGGATCGATCATCGCGCCATCGCCGATGACCGCGGTAGGGTGGATCATGCACGCGCGCCGGGCATATCAGCGCGAGTGACCGCGAATTCTGCCTCGGCGGCGAGTTTGCCGCCGACGCGCGCCTCCCCACGCAAGCGGTAAATGTTGAATTTGTGTCCAGAAATCGACACATCGAACTCGATCATCACGCCAGGCTCAATCGGTTTGCGAAACCGCGCGCCATCGACGCCGACCAAAAAACACGCATGTTTGGCGATGTCGAGATTAAGCGATTTGGCGATCAATAGGCCGCCAGCTTGGGCCATAGCCTCGATAATCAACACGCCCGGCATGATCGGGCGGGCCGGAAAATGCCCCTGAAAATGGGTCTCGGTCGCGGTGACCGCCTTGTACGCGCGGATGCTTTCAAGCGGGCGAAAATGCGAAGCCCGGTCGATCATCAAAAATGGCCAGCGATGCGGCAGCCACGACATGATCTCCAAGGTGGAGATTTCTTGGTCGGCGATGGAAAGATCGTTCACTGCGCATCCTTGATATTGGAATTCTTGCGGATCGCCTTAGCAAGGAAAGCAACTTCTTTGAAGAAGTCTCTTACCGGTTTTGCGGGATAACCGCCAAAGGTTTTACCAGCGGGGATATTATGCATCAGTCCGCTATGGGCTAACAAGGTTGCGCCGGCGCCGATCCGGATATGGTCCTTAACGCCCGCAGCTGCGGCAATAATGGCGTGATCCTCGATGACGACGCTCCCCGATATGCCCGCAAGACCCGCAATAATGCAATGACGCCCAATCTGACAATTATGCCCGATCTGCACCAAATTATCGATTTTTGTGCCTTCGCCGATGACCGTATCGTCAAACAAGCCGCGATCGACGCAGACATTGGCGCCGATGGAAACGTGATCCTGCAAAATGACGCGCCCAAAATGCGGGACGTCCACCAGATTGGCGGAAGTCTTGGCGAGATTGAAACCAGCTGACCCGATGACGCTGCCTGGGCCGATGCGGACGTTATCGCCGATGATGGCGAAACCGACATAAGCGCTGGGCTCGATGATACTGCGCGCGCCGATCGCAACACCAGGACCGATCACGCAATTGGGGCCGATCCGGCTGTCGGCGCCGATTACGGCATCCGCGCCGATCACAGCTCCGGGACCGATCTGCACATTCTTGCCGATGCGCGCTGCGGGCGAAACGCCCGTCGCTTCGAACGATTCGCGCGGTTCGGCGATGAGGCGCGCAGCTTGTGCAAACGCCGCGCGCGGAAATGGATGGAGAATGAAGTTCGGCAACAGTGCGCGTTCCGCCCCGCGGTCGTCATCCTGCACGGATGACGATCGACCAGTTCGGGCGATGTCGCCACGGTCGCTCGGCGCAGCTAACAGAGCGGCCGCGATATCAGCCGTGATGATCAACGTAGCGCCACGCGCTGCAAATAATGCGAGAATGTCAGGCGATGGTCGGCGTTCCGTGAATGCAAGCGCATAGCTTTCAGGCGCTTCGGTCGAACACAAGCCTGCGATCCTACGATCGCCTGAATAAGTACTTGATCCGAACCTCGCCCCGATAGCGGAGGCTAATTCGCGAGGCGTGATCGCCGGGAGTAAATGATAAAAACGCGGGTCGAGCATTGCGATCCGTCTAAACCCGCGTCTTGCGATCAATCAACGCCGGGGGACGGCGCCAGCGCCGTTTTGCGCTTGCTGCTGCGGCGCAACCTGACGCGAAACAGCAATCGCCGAGACCCGCGCATCGAGCCGCGATAGCAATTCGCTGGTGATCTCGTTCGCTGGGTGAGCCCACAATACGTCAGTGCTGCGTAGGACCAGCGACGGCGAACGCGACTGTAGCACGGCGCCCAGTTCAGTGTTCACTTCTTTCAAGAAAGCTTCCAGCGCCACATTCTGTGTGTATTGGAAATCGCGCGCCAAAACTTGCGCGCGTTGCTGCAAGGTGGCTTGCCGGCGTTGCAAATTCTGCAGACGCGCGCGTAATTCTGGGTTTTGTGCGATCACTTCTTGAGTAAGGGTGGGCGCTTGCGCTTCGATTTGCTTGGTCTCGGCCTCTATTGCATTGCGCTCAGGCTCGACTTCGGCCTGCATTTGCTTTTGAATCGCGTCCAATTTGCCGGTCATATCTTTGCCGGCTTTACTGTCTTGAATCAAGCGGTCGTAGTCCACGACGAGGACTGATCCGGCTTGGGCATGAGCGGCTGGCGCTCCAAAACCGAGCGCGGCTAGCCCAGCTGCAGCAACCGCCAAAGACACCAATAAATTCTTCATGTTACGCTCCTTACAGCTCAATCGCGAGCAACCGTCTTGAGATTCACCCCATGGTCATCGAAAGCGGCCCAATTATGGCTTTGCGTTCAACCACTTTTCTAAAGCAAATGCGAGGCCAAAAGCTTTAAAACCGCGTGCGGGTTGTAAAGCGGAAACCTTCGGTTTGGTCAAAATCTTCACGGCCCAAAACTTCAGCAAAGTCAAACTGCACCGGACCGAACGGCGAATTCCAGTAGATAGAGATGCCGAACGAAGAGCGCAGCGATAAGCCGTCATCGACAATCAATTGCGAATTGACCGGGATCGGTAAGCCGTTTGGCCCGATCGCAGTAATCACCCCGCCATTGGCGCCGGAGGTCAGTTGAACAGCGGGAAGATTGAAATCGCCGGTAAATGGGTTGATGAAGCCGTTTGACAGCGCTGCGCGCAAGATCGCCAAGTCTTCTTCTTCCTGCTCGACAATGCCGACGGAACCAAATTCGAAGAACGCTCCCGCCGACAGGCCGAAAGAGTCGGGCAAAAACAACGGTAAGCTCACCTCGAAAGAGCCGATATAAAACGCATTGCCGCCAACGGCTGACGCGCTCAGCGCATCAACCCGCGACACGACTTCACCGGTGAGGGGGTCAGCCTGCACCAAAAGAACGCGCGGCCCAAGGCCGGTAATATCAAAGCCGCGAAACTGGTTGCCGCCGCGAATGAAGCGGTCGAAATTGCGCACCGTGTCGCCGCCAAACGGCGTGATATAGCCAGCGGTTAGATCGAACCGGGCAGTGACGCCCCGGAACAGGCCTCGGAAAAAGCTGGCGCTAAGCTGCGAGCGCAAAAAGCGTACATCGCCGCCAAGACCGGCAACATCCTGGTTCAATGAGAAACGATAACCCCGCGTTGGGCTGATCGGGTCATTGGTGCGATCAAAGCTATAGGTGTAGCCAACAGAAGATTCCAAACCGCCTTGGTTGATGGCGGGAGAGATAACTGCGTCAAAGATTGGATTTCCGGTTACAAAGACCGAATTATTGTTCTGCAACCGATAACGCAGCCGCAAGGAGGAGCGCGCCGTCAACGGAAAACCCGCGCCGATGGTAAAGCCGGTCGCAGTCGTCAACTGGCCCGTTTCAAACAGAAAGTCGGTGCGGGCGGTAAACGCCTGGAACGAAACGCCGAGATTGCGATCAAGAAAGCGCGGTTCAGTGAAGCTGACGCTAATATTACGTTGCCGTCGACTATTGCTGACCTGCAATTGCAGACCTTGACCGCGGCCGCCCAAATTGCGCTCGGCGATGGAAACTTGCACGAATAATTGGTCAACCGAGGAAAAACCTGCGGCGACCGCAAATTCACCGGTGGGTTGTTCTTTGATTTCGACCTCAACCACGGCCCGATCAGGTTGCGAGCCCGGGCGATCGGTGATCTCAACTTCTTCGAAGAACTGTAGACGACGCAAATTATTGCGCGAACGGTCCAGCAAAATTCGATTGAAAGCGTCGCCTTCCGCAATCGAGATTTCGCGCCGGATCACCCGATCGATGGTGCGCGAATTGCCGATGATCTCGATGCGCTCGACATAAACCCGTGGGCCCTCATTGACGTTAAAGGTGATGTCGACTTCGCGGGTTTCGGAATTATTATTTACTTGCGGTTGAATGTCGACGGAAGAATAGCCGGCAATACCAGCGGCAAAAGTCAGCGATTCAATCGCCGTTTCGATTTGCGATCCATTGAAGCGATCGCCCTCCTTGATCGGCAACAGCGCTTTAAGCCCGATCGGATTGAGCTTTTGCAGTTGAGTCTCAACCGAAACCGATCCCCAATTAAAGCGCTCGCCCTCATCGATCGTAAACGTAACATAAAAGTCTTTTTGATCGGGCGTCAGCTCCGCGACGGCCGAGAGAACCCGGAAATCGGCATAGCCGCGCTCCAGATAAAATTCGCGCAATTGCTGGCGGTCAAATTCCAGGCGGTCGGGGTCGTAATTGTCGTTCGATGAGAAAAATTTCCACCAGCGCGATTGCTGAGTGACCAGCACGCCGCGCAAATCGCTGTCTGAAAACTTCTTGTTTCCGATGAAATTGATGCCGCGGATACCGGTAGAGGGGCCTTCATCGATCTCAAAGATCAGATCGACCCGGTTTTGGTCGAGCGTCCGAAATTGCGGCGTTACCTGCGCAGCAAAGCGTCCAGCGCGGCGATAAACCTGCAATATACGCTGCACGTCGGCCTGCACGCGCGCGCGGGTGAACACGCCCCGCGATTCGGCCTGCACTTCTTCTTCCAAATCCTCGCGCGAAACCGTTTTGTTGCCTTCGAAAACCACCAAATTGATGATTGGATTTTCCACAACGATGATCACGAGATCGCCATTGCGGTTTTCAAACTGCACATCGTCGAATAAGTTCGTGGCCGCCAGCGTCTTCAACGACAAATCGAGCTGGCGTTCGTCAAACGCATCGCCAGGCCGCACCGTCAGATAAGACAAAACGGTCGCCGCCTCGATCCGCTGGTTGCCTTCGACGAGTATGCGCCGGATAACGCCCTGTGTTTGCGCCTGCGCGATGGGGGCCGCCACCGTGAAAGACATGGCGCAGCCGGCGGTGATCGCCAACGCGCTGGTCATCATCGTCCGCAAGCAACGCCCCATCACGCAAAACTCCCCCAGGCGCAATTCCGCCGGATATTATGAACCAAAAGTCCGGCCGATATCGCCCCAGGTGACGATAGCGGCCAAAATCAACAAAGCTACCAGACTGACGCGTTCGAGACCCGCGCGCAGCTGTTCATTTAACGGACGCCCCCGCGCCATTTCGGCCACGTAGAACAGGATCGCCCCGCCGTCTAGCATCGGCAGCGGCAACAGGTTCATAAACGCAACCGCAATCGACAGAAAAGCGGCCAATTCGGTTAATCGCACCGTGACGCCAATGACGCCGTCGGCGAGAGTGGCGCTATCTTGCGCGCCGGCGCGCGCCACGTCTCCTGAAATTTTGGCAATGCCGATCGGGCCGGCGAGACCATCAATCCCGGCCTTGCCGGTCAATAAGCGACCCAAATACTCGGCTGTCGCGGCAAATTGCAAAAACGCGCCCTGGGCTCCTTTTAAGAGCGCCGTGAACGGGCCAACGCGATAGGTTTCCGATCGCGGCGCGACGCCGAGGCGTCCTAGGACCTTACCGGGCGCATTAGGGTCTTCAGCGGCATCGATGCGGATGCGGAACTCTGACTCTTCGCCTTGCGCGCGGGCGACTTGAAAAGCGACTTCCTCATTCGGTCGCGCCGCGACGATGGCGCGCAATTCGTCGAAGGCGGAGATTGGCGTCCCGTCAATCGCTAAAATTTTGTCGCCCTCGGCAAGTCCAGCGCGGTCCGCCGCGCTCTCTGGGGCGACGTAGCCCACGATTGGCAACGGACTAATGCGTTGTTCGCCAGCCGTCATCGCCAAAATCGCCAGCAATCCAATCGACAACAGGATATTGGCGAGCGGCCCGGCCGAGGCGATTGCGATGCGGCGCAACGGCGATTGCTCTTCATAAAGGCCCTTGGGGCCGTAAAGCGTGTCGTTATCGGGCGTTTGCGCGGTCGCGAACATCACATAGCCGCCGAGCGGCAAGGCGCTCAAGCGCCATTTGACGCCGCGTTTGTCGGTTCGCTCGACCGCCACCGGCCCAAAGCCGATCGAAAAGGCGCGGATCTTCACCCCCAACCAGCGCGCCACCCAAAAATGGCCCAGCTCGTGAATGATGACGACGGTTCCAAACACAACGCCAAAAGCTGCGATGGCGACGACGAGGCTTTCGATCCAGGCCGGCATGAACGCACCACTCCTTTATGTGCAGAATATCAATGACTAGGCGGCGGCGCGAGCC
>DHHV01000072.1:61870-67741 GCA_002403455.1 Hyphomonadaceae bacterium UBA4763
CAGCCGCCACGAAGCCACGCGCCCGACGGCGCGCATCGGCGTCGACCGCCAATACTTCATCGAATGACCCGGCGGGGCGCCCAGCCTGCGGATGGGTCCGGACGGCGTCTTCGATCGTTTGTTCGACCAGCACGGCGATATCGGTAAACCGAATGCGCTCATTTAAAAACGCATCGACCGCGATTTCATTGGCGGCGTTCATGACGTTCGGCGCAATGCCGCCGGCGCGCGCGCAGGCGCGGGCGATCCGCAGCGCCGGAAAGCGCCCTTCGTCTGGCGGTTGAAAGGTAAGGCTCGCAATCTTGGCAAGGTCCAAACGCTGCGACGGCGCGGGCATGCGCTGCGGCCAAGCCAGCGTATAAGCGATGGGCGTGCGCATGTCCGGCGCGCCCAATTGCGCCAATACCGAGCCATCCCGATAGGCGACGAGCGAATGCACGATCGATTGCGGATGCACGAGCACCTCAACGTCCCGTTCGGGCATGGCGAATAAGACGGTCGCCTCGATCAATTCGAGGCCTTTATTCATCATTGTCGCGCTGTCGATCGAGATTTTCGCTCCCATCGACCAATTGGGGTGAGCAACGGCTTGCGCCGGCGTTGCGGCATGCATTTCCTCGAGCGATTTCTGCCGAAATGGCCCGCCCGACGCTGTCAGGATCAGGCGCTCCACCATGTCTTTGTGGTCGAGCACCTGGAATATCGCATTATGTTCGGAATCGACCGGCAAAATGGTGGATCCGCTGGCGGCGGCGGCTTGCGTGAACAAGGCGCCAGCGCAAACGACGCATTCTTTATTGGCGAGCGCCAGGATCGCGCCGCGCCGCACCGCCGCCAGAGTTGCCGGCAGACCCGCCGCGCCGACAATTGCGCCCATGACCCAGTCCGCCGGGCGATCGGCCGCCTCTATCACGGCTTGCGCGCCGGCGGCGACGTCGATGCCCGAACCGGCCAAGCGGGATTTCAGCTCGGAAAAGCGCTCGGGTTCAGCGGTTACCGCCAATTGCGGGCGAAATTCGAGGGCTTGCTCAACCAGCCGATCGATATTGCGCGAACCAACCAGCGCGCGGATGGGAAAGGCGTCAGCTTCGTCGCGGCGCGCGGCGCGCACAACGTCCAAGGTCGAACAACCGATTGATCCCGTCGCGCCCAAAATTGTAATCGATCGCGTCGTCATGCCAAGCCTTGCAAATACAACCCCTGAGGCGCGCTTGCGTAGCCGCCTTTCGCCGCGCGGGCAAGCAAGCCCATCGCCATTTACGATAAGCGAAGGATCGCCAAGACCAATGCCGACGCAATACTTGCCGCGCAAAGCGCGTCCAAGCGATCCATGAACCCGCCATGGCCGGGGATCAGGCCGCTGGCGTCTTTCACGTTGTAATGGCGCTTGATCACCGATTCGCCGACATCGCCGATTTGGCCAATCAACGCGATCACCGCGCCAATTACGGCCGCCAAGAGCGGCGGACCGAACGAATCGCCGCGAACCCCGCTCCAAACCATGACCACAAATGCGCCAGCCGAAATGCCGCTGATCAGGCCCGCCCAGGTCTTGGCTGGACTAATCGTCGGCACGAGCTTTGGCCCGCCCAAAGCGCCGCCGCCAAAATAGGCCGCAATGTCATTTGCCCAGATCGCCAGCAACACCCCCATCGCCCAGTCAAAGCCATGCTCGGGTCGGGCGCGGACAAAAGCAAAGGCCGTCAGGGCGCCGGCGATCAACACAGCGCCAAACGCGCGCTCAAGCCCATTCCACAAATTGCGCGTTGGGAAGGTCGCCGCCATCGACCCCAGCACAATTGCCGCCACCGCGTGTTCGCCATGGCGCAAGGTGGCAAGGGCCAAAGCCGCCGCCGTGGTTAGAATCGTGATCCAAAACAGGCTCACCGCCGTTGGCGCGCGCGTCATCCGCGTCCATTCAAACGCCATCGCAACGCCCAGCGCGAACAAGATCAAAGCCAGCGCCCAGCCGCCGGCCAGCACCGACCCTAAACCAACCGGCACAAGCACGATCGCCGAAGCGACGCGCAACGCCAGTTCGCGCCGGTCAAACCGGCGATGGCCGCCGTCAGCCAAGGCCGCCAAATCGACGCGCGCGCTTGGCGAATTCGCCCATGGCCGCCTCAAGATGTTCACGTTCGAAATCCGGCCATAACACATCCAAAAAGACGAGCTCGGCATAAGCCGCCTGCCACAGGAGGAAATTGCTGATCCGCTGCTCGCCGCTCGTGCGAATGATCACATCCGGATCGGGCAATTCTCGGGTGTCCAAGAAATCGGTGAACCGCTCCGCCGTCAAGGCGTGCGGATCGAGCCGCCCGGCGGCGACCGCTTCACAGGCGCGTTTGGCGGCGCGCACCAATTCCGATTGGCCGCCATAATTGAACGCCAGCGTCAAATTCAGACGGGAATTATGGGCGGTGGCGGTTTCCGCCCGCAAAATCAGCGTCAGAATATCAGGGCGCAGATCGCTGCGATCGCCAATGACGCGCACCCGCACGCCCTCTTCCACCAGCCGATCGAGATCGCGCTGAACATATTCCTTCATCAGGCCGAGCAGGGCTTCGACCTCGTCCCGGGGGCGGCGCCAATTTTCGGTCGAGAAACCAAAGACCGTCAGATAGCCAAGGCCAAGATCGCCAGCCGCCTCTACAGCGCGGCGCAAGGCCTCAACCCCAGCGCGATGGCCAAACACGCGCGGACGATTGCGCCGCGTCGCCCAGCGCCCGTTCCCGTCCATGATGATAGCGATGTGGCGCGCGATGGGTGTATCGGGCAGTTTCGGGGCAAGCGCGGTCATTCGTCATTCCAATTTATCGGCGCGCGCGCCGATCAGACCTGCATGATCTCCTCTTCTTTCGATTTCAGCGCCTCATCGACCTTTTTTACATATTGATCGGTCGCTTGTTGCACTTTCTCCGAAAGAGATTTCATTTCATCTTCAGACATTTCGCCGTCTTTTTCCGCCTTTTTTAGGGCGTCCATGCCGTCGCGGCGCACATTTCGGATCGCCACTTTGGCTTCTTCGGCATATTTGCCGGCGAGCTTGGCCAATTCCTTGCGGCGCTCTTCGTTCAAGGGTGGAATTGGGATGCGCAAGGTGGTCCCGTCCATGACAGGATTAAGGCCCAAGCCAGCGACGCGGATGGCTTTATCGACCGCGCCGACAACGCTTTTGTCCCAGATTTGCACGGCCAGCATGCGCGAATCGAGAACGCTGACCGAGGCCAATTGGTTCAGCGGCTGAGTGGCGCCATAGGCCTCCACCATGACTGGATCGAGCAGATTCACCGAGGCGCGCCCGGCCCGCAGCCCGGCAAATTCCTGTTTCACTGAAGCAATCGCGCCATCCATGCGTTTTTTCAGCGATTCCAGATCAAACTTTGCACTCATCCTCGCCTCCGTGTCAGGCTTCCATCGAAATCATCGTCGAGCGGCCGCGGCCGCGCAAAACGGCGGCCAAGGCCCCGGGCTCATGGATGCGAAACACCACGATCGGGATGCGCGCATCGCGCATCATGGCGACCGCGCTCGCATCCATGACTTGCAGATTGCGCGCCAGCACATCTTGAAAGGTCAAGCGGTCATAGCGGACGGCGCCCGCCACCTTGCGCGGATCGTCCGAATAGACCCCATCGACTTGCGTGCCCTTGAACAATGCGCCGCAGCCCATTTCGGCCGCCCGCAATGCGGCGGCGGTGTCGGTGGTAAAAAACGGATTGCCCGTGCCGGCCGCAAAGATCACGACGCGGCCTTTTTCCATATGCCGAATGGCGCGGCGGCGAATATACGGCTCGCAAACGCTTTGCATCGGGATCGCCGACAACACACGCGTGTCAAAGCCATGGCTTTCCAGCGCGTTTTGCATGGCGAGCGCATTCATCACCGTCGCGAGCATGCCCATGTAATCGGCGGAGGCGCGCTCCATGCCTCTGGCGGCCCCCGCCATTCCGCGGAAAATGTTGCCGCCGCCGATCACGAGGCACATTTGGATGCCGTCTTTCAGCACCGCGCCGAGTTCGGCGGCGACCCGATTACAGGCGCCCATGTCGATGCCAAACCCTGCCTCGCCCATCAGCATTTCCCCCGAAATCTTCAGCAAGATCCGGGGGAAAAGAAACTCGCTTTTATCGCCAGCGGCGCTTGCGTTAGTCATCGCCACCTCAATGGCTGCGGAAGTCATCGGCCATGTTCATGCCGCTGACTCGGCGGCTAAAACAAGGCGCCGCGCCCGTCGGTAGCGCTTTCCGGCCGCCGTCAAAGCGTCGTTAAGCCTGCCCCTTGGCCGCAGCGGCAACCTCAGCGGCGAAATCTTCGGTTTTCTTTTCGATGCCTTCGCCAAGCGCAAAGCGCACAAAGCCCACCAGCTTGGCTGGCGCGCCGGAGGCTTTGCCTTGCTCGGCGATGAAGGCCTCAACGGATTGATCCGGATTGAGCACGAAAGCCTGTTTCACCAGAACCGATTCTTCGTAGAATTTGCGCAGGCGCCCTTCGATCATTTTCTCGATGGCGGCGGCCGGCTTGCCAGACGCGCTCGCCTGTTCGGTGAGAACCGCGCGCTCGCGCGCCACGACCTCCGGGTCGAGCTCTTCGATGAAGGCGGCCAGCGGCGCGGTCGCGGCAACGTGCATCGCGACTTTGCGGGCGGCGTCGGACAAAATGTCTTTGTCGCCCGCCCCTTCAACCGCGACCAACACCCCGATCCGGCCCATGTCGGGCGCGGCGAGATTGTGGATATAGCTCGCGACAACGCCTGGCTCGGCCGCCAGCACCGCGGCGCGGCGCAAGGTCATGTTCTCGCCGATGGTCGCGACCAGATTGGCGATCATGTCGGCATTGGAGCTTGCATCCGCGCCCGGCGCCGCCAAGATCGCCTCGACATTGCCGTCATGCACCAGCGCCGCCTTGGCGATATGGCCGACAGCGGCTTGGAACATCGCATTGCGCGCGACGAAATCGGTCTCCGAATTGAGCTCGATCACGGCGCCGCGGGCGCGGGCGCCCTGTGTTTCATTGGCCACACCCACCAGCCCTTCGGCGGCGATGCGGCCCGCTTTCTTCGCCGCCTTGGAAAGGCCCTTGGCGCGCAGCCAGTCGATCGCAGCGTCAAGATCGCCGTGGGTTTCGACCAACGCCTTTTTGCAATCCATCATGCCGGCGCCGGTGCGCTCGCGCAATTCCTTGACGAGGCTCGCAGAAATCTCGCTCATCTGTCGTTCCTTTCGTGACCAATCATCGTATGTGGAGACTGCGCAGCCGCTTTTTCACCAAGCCGCCGTCCGGGATTTAATGCGCGTCCGCACCGGCCGGAGCCGGCTCCAGCGCATATTCGACTGGATTGGAGCTCGCGCCCACATCGACGCCCATCCCATAGCTTGACTCGGCCAATCCATCCAACGCAGCGCTGGCGATCAAATCACAATAAAGCTCGATGGCGCGGGTCGCATCGTCATTGCCTGGGATCGGGAAATCGACCTCATCCGGATCGCAATTGCTGTCGACGATGGCGATCACCGGAATGCCCAGCTTGCGGGCTTCCTGCACGGCGATCGCTTCTTTATTGATGTCGATCACGAACAGCAAATTGGGCCGGCCGCCCATATTGGCGATGCCGCCCAGCGAGCGGTTCAGCTTTTCGCGTTCGCGGTCGAGGTCGAGCAATTCCTTTTTCGTGTAGCCGGTCGGCCCGTGCGTCGTCGTAAGCGCCGTCAAATCCTTGAAGCGCTGGATCGATTTGGAGATCGTCGCCCAATTGGTCAGCGTGCCGCCGAGCCAGCGGTGATTGATGAAATATTGTGCGCAACGCTGCGCCGCCGCCGCTACCGGCTCGGATGCTTGCCGCTTGGTGCCGACAAACAAGATGCGCCCGCC
>DHHV01000072.1:67956-74189 GCA_002403455.1 Hyphomonadaceae bacterium UBA4763
CCCCCCCCCCGGCGCCGCGCCCCCCATGCGGGGGAGGGGCGCGCACCGCCGCCCCCCCGCCGCTCCCGGCTGGGATGCTTCCCCCTGGGTGCCGACAAACAAGAGGCGCCCGCCATTGCCAGTTACTTCGCGCACCTTAATCAGCGCCTGCTCAAGCAGCGGCACGGTTTGCGACAGGTCCAAAATATGGATGTTCGACCGCTCGCCAAAGATGAACGGGCCCATCTTTGGATTCCAGCGGTGAGTTTGGTGACCAAAATGCGCGCCCGCTTCAAGGAGCGCGCGCATGCTGACGTCAGGCAGCGCCATGGATCGGTTTCCTTCCGGTTAGCCTCCGCGGACAGGACGCCCCCACATAAGCTGGGCACGACCGGAGCTTGCGTCCGCGTGTGAGATGGCTGCGGGCTATAGCGGCAAGCCGCCAAAAAGCAAGCAGCGTCTGTTACAAAATGACTATTTGCTTGCCTTATCCGCCGCCGCCTCGACAAGGCGTTGGGCTTGGCCGGTCCAATCCTGCTCAATCACCTGGCCGCGCGCGCGCAAAAAAAGGTCGACCCACGCGGCTTCGGCTTCGTTCCAACGCGCGATTTGCGCAAAATGAAACACGCCAAGCGCGTGCAATTGCGATTGCACCTCATCGGAAACGCCCTCAATTTCGCCGAGCGGATCGGCAACCCCATTCAGCGGCGCGCTGAGCGCTGGCGGGCGTTTTAGCAGACCAACCGGCTCATTGGGCTGCACAAATTCCGGCGGGGCTGCGGTGATGACTGGCTCTGGCGCTGGCTCGGCCGCAAGCGGCTCGAGCGGCTCACTCGCCGCCACCTCCTGAGACGTTGTTTCGGTGGGTTGGTCTGATCGCGCCGCGTCTGTCGCAAGCGGATCGACGATTATGGTTTCCGGCTCGCTGGCAACCATCGGTTTTGCAACCAATTGCTCAAGATGTTGGTTGCGCACTTCCAGATACCGGAGCCGCCATTTCAGCCGAGCCGTCTCCCCTTGGTGGGGTTCGACCTCCATCGGCGCGCCGAGTTCCTGGCCCGACTCACCGCCGAGCGAACGCAGCTTTGCTTGCCCTTCGAGGTGAGCGACGCGGGCCTCGAGATAGCGCATACGCCAATCGGCGCGGCGGCGCGCCAGATCATCGACGACGCTCTCGACAGGCGCGGGCGCCATGGGCGCGGGGCTTTCGGCCATTGCCCGATTGTCTTCCGGTTCGCCGAGAGCCCCTGGGATCGTCTGCAATTTCCGTTCAAGCCAAGCAACGCGGCCTTGCAGCCAGGCGACATCCGGGCTTGCCGCAGAGGCGAGGTCGGTGGTTGGTTCGTGGATCGTTTGACGGTCCGGCGCGCGGCGCATCGCTTCTTCCAGAAATGCAATACGCGCTTTTTGGATTCGCGCCTGGATGGTCAACGCCCGATTTTGGTCCTCCAGCGCGGCGACATCGTCACTCGGCGCGACCGGTCCCGGTCCTGGCGTCGCCTCGGCAGTCTGCATCGCGTGCATCCGCACGCGCGTGGCGGCGGCTTGCGCTTCGGCCTCGTTCAATGCTTTGCGCAGCGCTTGATTGTCGCGTTTGACGGCCTTTGCCCCGCCACGCAGCAAGAAACCAAACACAAGGCCGGCAAAGCCGCTGATCCCCAAGCCCGCATAAGGCGTTGCCGCCCACTCCTTGATCTGGTCGATATACGGCTGCAACGCTTCCATCATGATCCCCTACGCACGCCGCGGGCACCGGTACCCGGCCCGATCGACGCATGCAAGAGGATGGATGTCTCAGCCATGAGTGGACGTTTTAGCAATCGTTGCATCGCATCGGCGCGAATGACTGAAAAGCAAAGAAACAACCTCGCTACGCAAAACTACAGGACGTTGCGCCGTGAGCGCGCACGCGCATAAGGAGGCGCATGTCGTCCATTCCGATGAAATCGCTGAGCAGCGCCGCCAACCCGACCTTAAAAGCGGCGCGCGCGCTGACGCGCAAAAACCGCCGTCGCGATGCCGGAGCCTTCCTTGCCGAAGGCGCGCGCACCGTGATCGAAGCCATTGACCATGATTATTGGCCGCGCGCTTTATTTTTGACAGAAGAAGCGCTCTCGCGCCCGCAATTGCAAGACTTGGCGCGTTCAGCGCAACGTAAAGGCGCCGAGATCCTCGCCGTTAGTCCGCGCCTGCTCGCCCAATTGACCGAGCGGGAAAATCCGCAGACCGTTTTGGGGGTCTTCGACCAATTCTCCCGCAATTTAGCGGACATAACGCCTGACCCAAGTGATTTTTTTGTGGCGTTGGAACGCGTGCGCGATCCGGGCAATCTGGGCACGATCCTGCGCACCGCTGATGCGATCGGCGCCCGCGCCACGTTGTTGATCGGCGAATGCTGCGATCCATTCGGACTAGAGGTCGTGCGCGCCAGCATGGGCTCGTTCTTTGCGCAGCCGTTTTACACCGCCTCGCTCGAAGAATTTGGGCATTGGCGCGCGCGCCATCGCCTGCAAACGCTCGGCGCGGCGTTGCAAGGCGCGCAAGCCTTGCGCGAAATCCCGATCACCTTCCCGGCTGTGCTGATGCTTGGCAATGAGCAAGCCGGCCTTAGCGCGCCCGCCCGCGCGCTTTGCGACCAGATCGTCAAATTGCCCATGCGCGGTCGCGCCGACAGTCTGAATTTAGCCAGCGCCGCCGCCGTGTTCGGCTATCATGTGTGGGAGCGGCAAGGCTTTGCCGGCGAACGGCCATGATTGCTTTGGCCGCGCGCCCCTCCTTACGGATTGCCGATCGTTGGCGAGATTATGCGCTGCTCGACAGCGGCGATCAGAAAAAGCTCGAGCGGTTCGGCGATTTCCGCTTCATCCGCCCAGAGCCGCAAGCCTTGTGGCGGCCGCAAAGCGCGATCGCCGATTGGGCCGCCGATGGCGAGTTCGAGGCGGGCTCGGACGAGATCGCTTCGCGCTGGAAAGCATCGTCCCGCGTGCCGGGCCAATGGCGGCTTGGCTATGACGGCTTGCCGTTTTGGGCGCGCTGCACCCCGTTTCGGCATTTGGGCTTTTTCCCCGAGCAAGCGATCCATTGGGACGCGATCGTCAACGCCATCACGGCAGGTCCTCACCCGTTTCGTCTGCTGAATCTGTTCGGCTATACAGGACTTGCGAGCCTTCTCGCGGCGCGCGCCGGCGCCGAAATCACCCATGTCGACGCTTCCCCCAAAGCCATCGCCTTTGCCCGCGAAAACCAGGCCCTCGCCGGGCTCGACGCCGCTCCGATCCGCTGGATCGTCGATGACGCGCTCAAATTCGTCGAACGCGAAGGCCGGCGCGGCAAGACCTATCACGCCATCCTGCTCGATCCGCCCAAACATGGACGGGGCCCGAAAGGCGAGACCTGGAAGCTCGAAGAGATGTTGCCTGATCTGCTGCGGGCCTGCGCCGCCCTCTTGGCAGAAGACGCCGCCGCTATAATCGTGACGGTCTATGCCGTGCGCCTATCTTGTCTTGCCTTGGCCAATGCGCTCGCCGATGCGTTGGCGGGCCGCGCCGGCGCCATCGATCACGGCGAGATGGCCCTTCAAGAAGCGCCGTCAGGGCGCCTGTTGCCGACCGCCATCTACGCCGATTGGCGTCCACGATGAATGCAGCGCCTTTGCCCAGCGCGCCAGACTTGCATTCGCGCCGCGAATTTCGTTGATCACGCGCGCAATTCACTTAAGAAGCCGCAATGAACCTTTCCACAGCGATCCGCACCATCCCGGATTACCCCAAACCGGGCATTCTTTTTCGCGACATCACCACCTTGCTCGGCGATGCGCGCGCCTTTCGCAGCGCTGTCGATCAATTGTTGCAACCGTTTGCCGGCGCAAAGATCGACAAAGTGGCGGGCGTTGAAGCGCGCGGCTTCATTTTGGGCGGCGCGGTCGCGCATCAATTGTCGGTCGGTTTCACGCCGGTGCGCAAGCGCGGCAAATTGCCGGCCGAGACCCTGCGCCAAGTCTATGCGCTCGAATATGGTCATGACGAGGTTGAGATCCACAAGGACGCCATCGCCGCGGGCGAGCGGGTCTTGCTGATTGACGATTTGATCGCGACCGGCGGCACGGCCCAGGCCGCCGTCAGTTTGATCCGCCGCGCCAATGCGGTCGTCGCAGCGGCTGCTTTTGTCATCGACCTGCCCGACTTGGGGGGCGCCGATCGCTTGCGCGCCGATGGCGTCACTGTGCATAGCCTGCTCAGCTTTCCTGGGCATTGAGAATCGTCACGTTGAGTGGAAGGGCAAATATGCGTTTCGAAGACGAAGAAGCCAAAAAGGACGACAAACCCGCCATCACCGGAGCGGAAAAAACGCTCTATGACGCGCGGATGATCCTCCTGACCGGCGAAATCAATGACAAACAAGCCATGCGCGTCAGCGGGTTGTTGCTGGCCATGGCGGCGGAAAACGCCAAGCCGATCACGCTGATCATCTCATCGCCCGGCGGCCATGTCGAATCGGGCGACATGATCCACGACATGATCCGCTTTGTGTCAGCGACCGCGCCGGTGCGCGTGCTCGGGACCGGCTGGGTTGCCTCGGCCGGCGCGTTGATATTCGCAGCGCCGCCGCGCGAGCGGCGTTATTGCCTGCCCAATACGCGGTTTTTGCTGCACGAACCGCGCGGCGGCGTCGGCGGATCGGCCTCGGATGTTGAGATCCAGGCCCGCGAAGTGCTGCGCATGCGCGCCCGCCTCAACCAGATTTTCGCCGATGCGACCGGCCAGCCGCTGGCGCGAATCGAGCAAGACACCGATCGCGATTATTGGATGCTGGCCGAAGAAGCCCGCGCTTATGGGCTGGTCGGCTCGATCATCGCTGATAGGACGGGGCTTGAGGCAAGCTGAGCAGGCCGACGTACCGGCGGCGGCGTTCTCGGCTCGACCGCATAAACCGTCCAGCGTCGGGTCAGACGCGGCCCCAGCGGCGCTGACAAATCGGCAATCGCGCGCAAGCGAAAGCCGCTGGCGCGGATCACATCGGCATCGACAGCATTGGTTGCAAAATAGAGCGCGCCGCCTGGAACGCTCGACGCTCGTGCCGTCGCAAGCCAGGACTGCGCCGTCATCGCCGGTTGATCAGGCCAGCGATAACGTAGGGCGCTTAAGGTTGCGTTGGAATCGGTAATCCACAGATCGGCGGGCGCCAATTCTCCCAACGCAGCTGCTTGCGTCGCGAAATTCTTCCAGCCCCGCAGGCGCTTCAATCCATTCTCCATGCCGATCCGGTCCGCCAGACCCGGCTCAGCAATCACCAGACAAGCAATCGCCGCCAAGGCGCCGCCGAGCCAATGCCCCGCCCGATTGACGACCATGAGCCCGGTCTGCGCCGCCAACACCGCCAAAGCCGGAAAGCCGGCGGCGATCCAATTGGCGTTGGCTTCGCCGAGCAGCGCAAGGCACACGACGACAACCATTGGGACCCCGGCGATAAAGGCCAATAAAACCGTCTCGGCCGTGGCGTTACGGAAAAACCCTCGCCCACCCAACGCCAAGGCGATCCAGGCAAACGGCCCAAACACCACCCCACTCTCAAGCATGAATTGCACCGCAGCCGCGAAACCAGACCCGCTCTGGCCCAATGCCGCATTGTCCCCCAAATGCGCAACGCTCGCCCAGTCATGCTGAGCAAGCCACAAACAATGCGGCCAAACGACGAAACCGAACGCAAGGCCAGCGCGCCAGAACAACGCAAAAACCGGGATCGCTGACGATCCGCCGACAAACCCACGCGCTTTAGCGGCCCGCAACGCGATCAAGGCGCCAAACGCGCCGGCGGCGATATAAAGCGTTGAATATCGGCACAAAAACCCCGCGCCGAGCGCTAACCCGAACGCAAACGCCCATCGGCGCGCTTGTTGAGACGGTTGCAGCATACCGAGGGCGAAAAAAGTCGCGCCGGCGTAAAACGGCATCGCCAAGACGTCGGTCGTCATCAAGAACGAGGCAAGGCTTGAAAACGGCGCCAGACACAAAATCAACCCAGCTGCCGCCCCGATTCGTGCGCCGCCAACGCGCGCGCCGATCGCAAAGACGATCCCCGCCGCCACTACTTGCAGCAGCGGCGCCGGCGCGCGCATGGCCATGGCGCTCTCAGCGCCAAACACCTGCGTCATCGCCGCGATTAGCCAGGCGATAGCCGGCGGTTTGGTCTCATATCCCCAGTCAAGATCGCGCGCCCATACGGCATAGCGCATCTCGTCGGCGTGCAATTCCAGC
>DHHV01000094.1 GCA_002403455.1 Hyphomonadaceae bacterium UBA4763
GGCGGATCGGAGGGCGCGGGCTTTGCGGCCGCGCGTGGCTTTGACGCGGATTTGGGGGGCAGGGCTGCCGACGCGGCCGGCGCGAGCGGCTGCGGCGCAGTTTCAGGCGGCGATGGCTTTTTCACCGGTTTCTTTGGCTTCCCGCTCGACGCAGCGGCTTTTGCCGAGGCTGGCGCAGGCTGTTGGTCGACGGGGGGCGTCGCCGCCGCGACGGGCAATGTCGCTTGTTCGGGGGCCGCTTTTTTCGTCGACTTTTTCTTGGCCACCTGTGTCTCCCCGGTTGAGCGCGTTTTAATGCTTAGGATCGCGGCGTCGGCGAAAAATCATTGTTTCGATCGGCATAACGTTGTTAATCTTGCGCCGAAAAGTAAAGTCTCCGCTCGTCATCGAGGGCGCGATGAGACTTAAAAAAGCGAGACAAAGCCGCGTGACTCAAAATCTCTCCGTCATTTTGGGGGCGGCGCTGGCCTTGGCGGCGAGCGCTTGCGCCACGCGCGATGCGTCCGACGAGGCCAAAGGCTGGTTTGCCGACCGCGCCGACGCCATGCGCGGCAAAGGCTTTCCCGACGTGCGCAATATCCCGCCGGCGCCGCGCGGCCTGCGGGCGCTGGCCGATTGGGATAAGCTCGATGGGCAATTGCGCCAAGACTTGCTGGAGATGCTGGCGCTGGAAGACCCGCTCGACGCCACGCCGACCCAGATCGAGGAAGCGCGCCGTCTGATCGCCAGTTTCGACGCGGCGATCGGGGCAGAACCGCCGGCATTGGCCCGCGATTTCGTCGGATCGGCTTTGGAGGCGATCGAAGCGCCGCTGCGCCCGAAGCCATAGCCGGTGGCGGCGGAATTTGGCGAACATCTCCCGGTCCGAGACAGCCGATTTGATCGACCTTTGTGATCAGATCGCACAAACCTATGGAGCCAAGTCATGAGCGACGCATATCAAAGCATCAAGAAGGGCCTAGAGGATGCGCTCGCTTACGCCAATGGCGCGGCTATTGGCGCGCGCGTCCACCAGATCGAGGCGCCAGAGCCAAACGTGGCGGCTATTCGCGCCAGTGCGGGTCTGTCCCAAGCCGATTTTGCGCGAAGCATCGGCGTCGCGGTCGGCACGTTGCGCGGCTGGGAGCAGGGACGGCGCAAGCCGGACGGACCGGCGCGCGTGCTTCTGGCGCTGATCGAGAAGCGCCCGAATATCGTACAGGAAGCGTTGACGACTCTTCGGTGACGGCGAACCCGCAACCGCCCCCCATGCGCATTTTTTTGGGGAGCTCGCGATAGGACCGCCGCGGATGAAATGGTGCCTAGGGGCGGAATCGAACCACCGACACGCGGATTTTCAGTCCGCTGCTCTACCGACTGAGCTACCTAGGCGCCGAAAGCGTTGGCGTTCCCAACGCGAGCGCAGGCCTATAGCCAAGGCCGGCGCGCTTGTCCACCGGGGTTTTTGCGTCTCCCCAACCCTCACCCCGCCCAATTCAACCGATCGAGCGCGCTTTGCAGAATGATCGCCGCGGCGGCGTGGTCGATCGCGGCGGCCCGTTTGGCGCGCGATAAATCCGCAGCGATCATGGCGCGTTCAGCCTCGGCGCTGGAAAGCCGCTCGTCCCACAACAGCACCGGCTTGCCAAACGCCGCGCTGACCTGGCGCGCCAAGGCGCTGGCGCGCTGGCTGGCCGGGCCTTTGGTGCCGTTCATGTTCAAGGGATGGCCAATGACAAAGCCGATCGCGCCGCGCGCTTGCGCGATCTCGGCCAAGGCGGCCAGATCGGCTGCCAGTTTGCTGCGCGTAATAGTGCGCACCGGCGCGGCGATGCGCCGGTCGGGATCGCTGGAGGCGACCCCAAGGGTTTGCGTGCCCGGATCAATGCCGATCAGGGCCCCGCGGCTGGGCAAAGCCGCCTTGAATGACGCAAGATCAAAGTCCGCCATGCCAGCCAAGAGGCGCGCGACGCATGGCTCGTCAAGTCTGTTGCGCTGACCGCGCTTGGCTGTTAGCCGACGAGCGTCAAACCCGCCCGCATGAGAGCCAGATGAGCATCGACCTCGACACCGTTCGCAAAGCCGCGCGCCTGGCGCGCATCGCCATTCCGGAAGAGCGCCTGCCGGCTCTGCAAGGCGAGTTGAACGGCATTTTGGCCTGGATCGAGCAATTGCAGGAAGTCGATATCTCGGGCGTCGCGCCGCTCGCCTCGACTGTCGCCATGCAGCTGCCGATGCGCGAGGACCTGGTCGCTGACGGCTTTCAAGCCGCCGCCGTGGTGCGCAATGCGCCAAAGGCCGAAGATGATTTCTTCATCGTGCCCAAAGTCGTCGAATAATCTCTGGCGCGTTTTTTCGTGGACCCATCATGACAGAATTGACTAAATTGACGCTCGCCGAGGCGTTGGCGGGCTTGGACGCCAAGCGCTTTTCCGCAGTCGAGCTGACCGAGGCGTTCTTGGCGGCGATCGCGACCGCCAATCCGCATCTGAACGCTTTTGTGCTGGAAACGCCGGATAAGGCGCGAGCGATGGCGGCGGCGGCGGATGCGCGGCGGGCGCGGAGCGAGGCTTTGCCGCTCGACGGCGCGCCGCTGGGGATCAAGGATTTGTTCTGCACGGAAGGCGTGCGCACGACGGCATGCTCAAAAATCCTCGGCGACTTCACCCCGCCTTATGAATCGACCGTCACTGCGCATTTATGGCGCGACGGGGCGGTGATGCTGGGCAAGCTCAACATGGACGAATTCGCCATGGGCTCGTCGAACGAGAGCTCGGCCTTTGGGCCCGTGGTCAATCCGTGGCGGCGGCATGCGTCGAATGCGAGCCTTGTGCCCGGCGGCTCGTCCGGCGGTTCGGCGAGCGCGGTTGCGGCCGATTTGTGCCTGGCGGCGACGGCCTCGGACACTGGCGGGTCGATCCGCCAGCCGGCGGCGTTTGTCGGGGCGGTCGGCATCAAGCCGACCTATGGCCGCTGTTCGCGTTACGGGATGGTGGCGTTCGCCTCCTCGCTCGATCAAGCCGGGCCGATCGCCAAAACGGTCGAGGACGCGGCGATCATGCTCGCCAGCATGGCCGGGCATGATCCGAAGGATTCGACGTCGCTCAATTTGCCTCTGCCGGACTGGCGGGCGGCGACGAAGGCCTCCGTGAAGGGGCTGAAAATCGGCATTCCGAAAGAATATCGCGCGCCGGGCATGGCGGCCGAAATCGACGCTTTATGGGCGCAAGGGGTCGAATGGCTGAAAGACGCCGGCTGCACGATCGTCGAGGTGTCGCTGCCGCATACGCGCTACGCGCTGCCGGCCTATTACATCGTCGCGCCGGCCGAGGCCTCGTCGAATTTGGCGCGCTATGACGGCATGCGCTATGGCTTACGGGTGGCCGGCAAGGATTTGACGGAAACCTATGAGCAAACCCGCGCGGCCGGCTTTGGTCCGGAAGTGCAACGGCGCATTTTAATTGGCGCTTATGTGCTGTCGGCCGGGTATTATGACGCCTATTATCTGCGCGCCCAGCAAGTGCGGCGGAAGATCCTCGGCGATTTTGAGGCGGCTTTTGCGCAGGTCGATGCGTTGCTGACGCCGACCTGTCCGAACCCGGCCTTTGGTTTTGGCGAGAAATCCGGCGATCCGGTCGAGATGTATCTCAACGATATCTTCACGGTGACGGCGAATTTGGCCGGCCTGCCGGCGATGTCGGTGCCAGCGGCGCTGGATGGGCAAGGCTTGCCCTTGGGCTTGCAGGTGATCGGCAGAGCGCTGGATGAGGCGACCTGTTTTGCGGTCGGCTCGGCGTTGGAGCGGGCGGCCGGCTTCACGGCGCGGCCGACACGTTGGTGGTGATTTTTTTAGGAGCGCGCCTGATGCTGCAGATCGATACGCTGGCGGAATGGATTGCGGCGGCAGCGTGTGTGGGCGGCGCAGGGCTGGGGCTCTATGGGCTGATCGACCCGGTCTGGGCGGCCAATCTGGTGCGCTTGCGCGGCGATGATCAGCGCCCTGGCGGCTTTGCCGAGTTTCGCGCCACCTATGGCGGCCTGTTTTTCGGCGCGCATTCCTTTGCGCTCGCAGTGCTCTTGATCAGCCCAAGCGCCACCAGCGCTGGCGCCTGCGCGGCGTTAGGATTTGGGTGGGGGCTGACGGCGTTTGGGCGGCTTGTTTCAATGATCCTCGACAAGACCGATACCGGCTTTAACCGGTTCTCCGTCCTCTTCGAGGCGGGATTTGGCGCGGCTTTGGTCAGCCCTTACGTGCTCGCGCATTTTTGAGGGCGAGGGCCAGCGATCAGCCTTCGTCGAATAATTCGCGCCCGATCAGAAAGCGACGAATCTCATTGGTGCCGGCCCCGATATCATAGAGCTTGGCGTCGCGTAATAGCCGCCCCGTCGGGTAATCATTGATATAGCCATTGCCGCCCAGCGCCTGGATCGCTTCGAGCGCGACTTTCACCGCACTTTCGCTGGCGTACAGGATCGCGCCGGCGGCGTCGCGGCGGGTGGTTTTACCGCTGTCGCAAGCCTTGGCGACGGCGTAGACATAAGCGCGCGCGGTCGAGAGCGCGACATACATGTCGGCGACCTTGGCTTGCATCAACTGGAAAGCTCCGATCGGCTGGCCAAATTGCTTGCGCTCGCGCACATAAGGCAGAACGACGTCGAGCGCGGCCTGCATGATGCCGAGCGGTCCGGCCGCCAGCACGGCGCGCTCGTAATCGAGCCCTGACATCAGAACCCGCACGCCTTCGTTCAGCGGGCCCATGATATTGTCTTCGGGCACTTCGCAATCCTCAAAGACCAGTTCGGCGGTGTCCGAGCCGCGCATGCCGATCTTGTCGAGTTTGGGGCTCACCGAGAACCCGGCCATGCCGCGCTCGATCAAAAAGGCGGTGATGCCGCGCGGGCCGGCATTGGGATCGGTTTTGGCGTAGACCACCAGGGTCTCCGCTTGCGGGGAATTGGTGATCCACATTTTTGTGCCGTTCAGCACATAGCGATCGCCCTTTTTGTCGGCGCGCAATCGCATCGAGACGACGTCCGAGCCGGAGCCGGCCTCTGACATCGCCAGCGAGCCGAGATGGGCGCCTGAAATCAACCCGGGCAGATATTTGCGCTTTTGCGTCTCATTGCCCCAGCGGCGGATTTGGTTGACGCAGAGATTGGAATGGGCGCCGTAAGACAAACCCACGGACGCCGAGGCGCGGCTGACCTCCTCCATGGCGAGGCAATGGTGCAAATAGCCAAGGCCAAGCCCGCCCCATTCTTCCTCGACCGTGATGCCGTGCAGGCCGAGCTCGCCCATCGGCTCCCACAAATCGCGTGGGAATTCATTGGACTTGTCGATCGCCTCGGCGCGCGGGGCAATCTTGTCCTGGGAAAAACGAAAAGTGGTGTCGCGGATCATCTCGGCGGTCTCGCCGAGATCGAAATCCAATTGGGGCGCGTTTTTGATCATGGCGCCCGATTAATCCGGTTCTCGGCGTCTGTGAAGCGGAGAACCAGGGTTCGCGCTTAATTCGCCCGCGTGCGGGTGACCAGGTAGAACACCGACACCAGGAAAGCGAGGCCGCCCAAGGCGGCGGCGAGCCATTTGGTCATTTCCGGAATGGCGGGACCAAGCTGCGGCTGAAGAGTTAACACGCCGCCGCGATCCGGAAAAAGGCGGCCTGCCAATTGTCGCGGATGCGCCCGGCGCTTATGTGCGAGAGAAATCCTTGGCTTGATCGAGCATCCTTGTGCCACTCATCGCATTGTTTATTGTCCTGGCAATTGTAAGCGCTATTGGCTGCGCCCTTTACACCCGCGCCGGCTTTGCCGCCAAAGATCGGCTGAACCCGCCCTTGCTGCCGCCGCGGCTAATGGCGGTGCTGGCCGGCGGGGCGACCTTTGTCTCCCTGCTCGGGCTGGTGGTGGTCGCGTTGAGGGGGTGACAGCCCCCCGCTTGCCACAGCGCCCAACCGCGCCTACCCCTTCCCCACCACCCAGGAGCCCCCATGCCCGCGCATCGTCCGCTGAACGCCCAGTCGCGCGTCTATCTAATCGACGGGTCGGGCTATGTGTTCCGCGCCTATCATGCGCTGCCCCCGCTCACCCGCGCCCGCGACGGCGCGCCCGTCAACGCCGTGCATGGCTTTTGCCAGATGTTGTTCAAATTGCTCGAGGACATGAAAGCCGGCGAGCGCCCAACCCATCTCGCCGTGATCCTCGACGCCGGCGCCAAGACCTTCCGCAACGACCTTTACCCGGCCTATAAAGCCCATCGCCCGCCCGCGCCCGAAGACCTTGCCCCGCAATTTCCGATGATCCGCGAAGCGACCCGCGCCTTTGGCGTCCCCGCCATCGAGCTTGCCGGCTATGAGGCCGATGATCTGATCGCCACTTACACCCGCCAGGCCCGCGCCGCGGGCGCCGAAGTGGTGATCCTTTCCTCCGACAAGGACCTCATGCAATTGGTCGGCGAGGGTGTTTCCTTGTTCGACGGCATGAAGAACAAAAGACTCGGCCGCGAGGCGGTTATCGAGAAATTTGGCGCCGGCCCCGAGCGCGTCATCGACATCCAAGCCCTGAGCGGCGACAGCGCCGATAATATCCCCGGCGCGCCGGGGATCGGGCCGAAAACCGCCGTCGTCCTGCTGGACGAATTTGGCTCGCTGGAGGCCTTGCTCGCCCGCGCCCACGAGATCAAACAACCCAAACGCCGCGAGGCGATCGAAGCCAATAAGGACGCGATCTTGTTGTCGCGTCAATTGGTGACGCTAAAAGCCGACGTGCCCGTCACCGCCGCCTTGGAAGAGTTCGGCGCGACCGACCCCGACCCGCAAGTTTTGGCGCCTTATCTCGACGACATGGAGTTCAGGGCCCTCGCCAAACGCGTGCGCGCCGCTTTGGGCGAGGCCGGCCCCGCCGCTGGCGCTGACCCCGATTCCCAGCGCAGCATTGACCGCGGCCGCTATGAAACCGTCACCGATCTGCCCCGCCTCGAGGCCTGGATCGCGCGCGCCTTTGCCGCCGGAACGATGGCGGTGGACACCGAGACCGACGCGCTGTCGGCGACCCATGCGCGCCTGGTCGGCATATCGCTTGCAATCGGCCCGAACGAGGCCTGTTACATCCCGCTTGGCCATCGCAGTCCCGCGGCTGATTTGCTGTCCGAGGCCGCGCCGCCGCCGCTGCAACTCGCCCTCGACGCCGCCATCGCCGCGCTCAAACCCCTGCTCGAAGCGCCGAGCGTGCTGAAAATCGGCCAGAACATCAAATACGACATCGCCGTGCTTGCCCGCTATGGCCTGCGCGTCGCGCCCTATGACGACACCATGCTGATGTCCTTCGTGCTCGACGCCGGGCGCGGCGGCCATGGCATGGACGAACTCAGCCTGCGTTATCTTGGCCACGCCCCCATCCCGTTTGCGCAGCTCTGCGGCAGCGGCAAAAGCCAGATCACTTTCGACCGCGTCCCGATCGACCAGGCGACCGCTTATGCCGCCGAAGACGCCGACGTCACCTTGCGGCTCTACCATATCCTCGCCGCGCGTCTGCAGGCCGACGGCATCCGCCGCGTCTATGCGCGGATCGAGCGCGCCATGCCCGCCATCATCGCCGACATGGAGCTCGCCGGCATTCTCGTTGATCGCGATGAATTATCGCGGCTGTCGGGCCGTTTTGCCCAGAAAATGGCGGCGCTCGAAGCCAAAGCCTACAGCCTCGCCGGCCGCGCCTTCAACCTCGCCAGCCCCAAGCAATTGGGCGAATTGCTGTTTGACGACATGGGCTTGCCCGGCGGCAAGCGCACCGCCACCGGCGCCTGGTCGACCGACGCCGACATGCTCGAAGGCCTCGCCGCGCAAGGCCACGAATTGCCGCAAGTCATTTTGGACTGGCGCATGCTCGCCAAGCTGAAGGGCACTTATGCGGACGCTTTGCGTGAGGCGGCCGATCCTGCGACCGGGCGCGTCCATACCTCGTTCAGCCTGACCGGCGCCAATACCGGCCGGCTGGCCTCCTCCGATCCGAATGTCCAAAACATCCCGGTGCGCACCGAAGAAGGCCGCATGATCCGCGAGGCCTTTATCGCTCCGCCCGGCTCGGTCCTGATCTCGGCCGATTACAGCCAGATCGAGCTGCGCCTGCTCGCCCATATCGCCGATATCGGCGCCCTTAAAGACGCCTTCCGTCGCGGCCAAGACATCCATTCCATGACCGCCTCGGAAATGTTCGGCGTGCCCATCGAGGGCATGGATCCGCTGATCCGCCGCAAAGCCAAAGCAATCAATTTCGGCATTATCTATGGCATTTCCGGCTATGGCCTTGCCAATCAATTGGGCATCGAGCCGCGCGAGGCGCAAGACTACATCCATCGCTATTTCGAGCGCTTTCCCGGCATCAAGGATTACATGGAGCGGACCAAAGCCTTCGCCCGGGACAAAGGCTATGTCGAGACCGCTTTTGGCCGGCGCGTGCATGTCCGCGACATCGCCGCCAAAACCCAGCAGCAGCGCCAATTTGGCGAGCGCCAGGCGATCAACGCGCCGATCCAAGGCTCGGCCGCCGACGTCATCAAGCGCGCCATGGCGCGCCTGCCCAATGCGCTCGCCGAGGCCGGCTTGCGCGCCCGCATGTTGCTGCAAGTGCATGACGAATTGATCTTCGAAGCGCCAGAAGCCGAGGCCGACGCCACCGCCGCACTCGCGCGCCGCGTCATGGAGCAGGCGCCGCTGCCCGCGATCGCCCTCTCGGTCCCGCTGACGGTCGAGGCGCGCGCCGCCAAGACCTGGGCGCAGGCGCACTGATCCCGGCCATTGATCCATCGGCTTGCGCAACTTGACGAAGCCCTGCAGGATCGCGCAAGCGATCGGCAATTCTCGACCGCTCGCCGCCAACCCAAAGCCGATTCCAAATGGCGCTTGACCCGCAATTAAAAGCTTGGCTCGACCATCTCAAAGCCGATCCGCTCGATTGGCGCCGGCCGATGGAGCGCGCCCGCGAGGAATTTTTCAAAGGGGCCCGCGCCTTTGAAACCGATGCGCCGAAGCTGTCGCGGATCGACAACGTTATCGCCGATGGCGCCGCCGGGCCGATTTCTGGTCGACTCTATACACCCGAGGGCGCGAGCCTTGGCCCCGGCCCCGGCATCGTGTTTTTCCATGGCGGCGATTTCATGCTGGCTGACCTCGAAAGCCATGACATGCTCTGTCGGCGCCTCGCTGGCGATAGCCGCTGCCGCGTGCTGGCGCTCGATTACCGGCGCGCGCCCGAGCATGTTTTTCCGGCTGGCCTCGACGACGCCGTCGCCGGCTTTTCCTGGGCGGTGCGCAGCGCTCCCGCCCTCAAGATCGATCCCGATCGCCTCGCCATTGCCGGCGATTCGGCCGGCGCCAATATCGCCACTGTCGCCGCACGCCGCTTGCGCGACCAAGGCGGGCCCGAGCCGGCGCTCCAGGCGTTGTTCTATCCGATCACCCAATTTGTCGAGGCGACGCCCTCGCGTCTTCAATTTGCCGATGGGTTTTTCCTCACCGCGCGGGCAATCGATTTTTTCAAACAGGCCTATCTCGGCGGCCAGATCGACCCCCATAACGCCGACGCCTCGCCCTTGCTGGCGACCAATCTCGCCGGCCTGCCGCCGACCTTGATCGTCACCGCCGGCTTTGATCCGTTGCGCGATGAAGCCCGCGCTTACGCCGAAGCGCTCGCCAAAGCCGGCGTGCCGGTGCTGGTCAAAGACTTCCCCAGCCAGGTGCACGGCTTTTTCTCGATGACGGCGGTGTCGAAAATCGCCCGCGAGGGGATCGCCGATTGCGCCGCTTATATCGCCGCTTCCTTAGGGGGCGCTTGACGCCCCGATCGCCGGCGGAAAGGGTTGCGCCTCCCAGGCCCAATCGGTCTCGACGCGTAGGCCCTGGGCCAGCGCAACATCGGCGATTATTGCTGCAAGGTCAAAGACGGGCGGAGAGGGCGGCTCCTGAAATACCAAGCGAACAACGCACAAGCGTTGCCGCTCAGCGAACAATTTGCGAGCACCAGCTAAAGTCAAATAGCTCGCCTCCTTTGAGATTTCTGTTTTGCTTGGCCGCGCTGGGTTCTTTTCATGAAAAAGCATCGTCAATTCAGTGACATTGTCCGGCAATGCCTCGATTTCACTGGCAATTAGGTTGCCATCTGTAGCAACACTAACAATCCCCGTCGAAATCAAAAAAGCCATCGGCAAATCTGCCTTATTCACACGATGTTTTCTGTTCGATTGGCTCGATGCCGGCTGGTCAAGCAAAAGCGCGCGCACAAGAATGGAATCATAGGCCCGTGTGCCAAGATCGACATTGCTCCAATGGATCATTGCTGGATGGATACGGCGGGAGTCATTGCGCGTTGTTCCCGACAACCAGCCGTCGATCACGCGGTCGATCGACCACCGATCATGCTCTTGAATGACGGTTCGAAGAAAGCGTTTGGAAATTGGCTCCGAAACATCATCTGGTGTCTGTGACAATTTCGGGAGCTGGCTTGTGAACGTCTTGCGGTCGTCCGCGGATAAAAGCCCGATCCCGGATAACCCGCGCCAATGAAACCCCAGATCCTCCAATTTCATCGGGCCATGCCGTGCAAGTCGACGGTTCGAGGCGCGCAACGACTCAGCGAGGTCCTGCCAATCTGGTTCGGCAAAACCATCAATCAATTTTGCATCGGCCAATATTCTGCCAGCTGCCTGATAGCGCCGATGCAGGTCAATTGCGCCCCCATCTAAACCTTGATCAAAATAATCACCGCGATCCAACAGCGTTCCGAGCGCGCCAAAAACCCGGATCAAGCCGATGGAGCGCGACGCGATGTCGTGGACTTCGCCGCCTTTTTCGCCCCATACGCGCATGTAGATTTGCGCGCCGTATACATGTTTTCGCCGCATTGCTGCTTGCAGGGCAATCGACACCCGCAAATTGATGTTTTCATCCGGCGTGCAGACCACCCACGCTGTTGCGTCGCCGCGAAGTGCGTCTTGTTCCGCGAAGTTCAGTGTCTCGGGATCGCATTCAAAAAAGGCGAGCTCCGGCCGCGCATCTGCATAAAGCCCGCCTTGCGCCGGATCGAGAAAAAAGCCCGGCGCGCGCCGGCGCAACCGTTCTTTTAAGGCGTTCGCGCCCTGGCCGATCACGGTGAGTTTCGGCGGTCGCAAATCGATCCGCATACACGAATTCAGCGTTTCCGCTAAAATGGCTTCCGCCTGGAACCCTGCGCCAACAAGGACCAAATGCAAGCGGTCTTGCCCGCGCGCCAAAGCAGCGCGATCGAACCGTGCCTCGCGGATCAGCAATTTCGCCGTTTCCCATTTGATCGAAAAACAACGGGTTTTTTCTTGAAGCCAAAAGCCACTGGCGTCCGCATCGGCGAGGTTATGAACAACATCCATGTCGGAAAAAAACGCGCGAACTTTTGTTTTTACACCTGGGCTCCCGCCGTCCCGAGCCTTTGGCGTCTGCGTCGTGTTGCGCTTGTTCTCGAGATCGCGAAGGCTCCCTTGGACGGCTTCTATCGCGTCCAATGTCGCCAAATCATCATCCATCGCGACATAAACAAACGGGGTGCCGCGATTTATCGCGCGTTTGAGCAGCACTTGCGACGAAGGATCGCCATAAAGAATGACTGCGTTCAACTTGTTCGCCAGCCGGACCGCGTCAGCCGTCGCCGTCCGCGTCAAGATCACCAGAAGCGCGTTATTGGCGTCCTTCCGCGTCTGGCAAAGACGTTTCGCTACCGCTTGACCCGTTGGGCCAAATCCCACCAAAACAATATGATTGAAATTTAGCAACCTACGCCATTTTTTTACCTCATCAAAAGCCGATCGAAAAAATAACGAAATAATCGCGAAAAAAGTTACGAACGGCGCCAAAAAACGCGCAGTTATAAGTAACCAATTGTATTCTACACTAGAACCAGTACCAGCGGGTTCGTCGGCGGTTTGAAAACCTCCACTCTCAAAATTTAACCCGAATAATTGCAAGGATCGATAAAACGCTTCCGCCCACGTTTCAAATTCGCCACTGTGCTCTTCTAGGCCGGACCAACGAACCCCAACAGCTCCGCCTATAAGCACGATAAGGAACAGAAACGCGATCGCTAGCCGCTCCCGAATTAGCCATTGGCTTGCTGCGCCGCGCGTTTCTTGCGATTTGCTCGCCTCTTGTTCGTCCATTGCCCCCTCCGAACCAAGGGCGAGAACATATACCCAACATGTGGCGCGCGCAAAGCGGCTGAACGCCGCAGGGCGCCGCTCAAACCGATCGCGGAAACGTAAAGACCTTACGGCGCGGAGTAGCCGCCAGGATTGACGCGGCGCTCGACCACGACCATGGAATAGGGATCGAAGTCTAAGACGTCCTGGCCCAAATCAAAAAACCACGAAAATCCATCGCTTATCCGCCAAAACTTCTGGCTATCTTCGTCAAGACCATAAGGGCCGCAGGCGGTGCGCGGTTCATTCTCTGATGGCGGCGGATTTGCGAGGTCAACGACAAAATGACCGGGAACATCGCCATCGCCGAGGATTTCCTTCACCACGCATTGCGCCGCCTCGGCCGGGTCTTCGATGGCTGAACGTGCGAAGGCGAGCAGATTGGCGGTAGGATCAGCCGGATCAGACTTAATAACGCGGATCAACGGCGCCTGTTCCTGATCAGCTAAATCGCCCTGAAAGGCCGATATTTCATAGGTAAATTCAGCCGCGCGGGCGCCGCCGGCAAATTGCAATTTCGTCGCGCGTCCATCGCAGGTCGCCGCCTGATAGAGCAATACCTGGTCAGCCATTTCCGTTTCATTGACCGTCCAGGTACAATTATCGGGCAGATAAGGCGGATCGCGCTCCAGATTCAGAAAGTTGACGGCGCGCCCCTGACAAATACCCGACAACGGAAAGCGCGGACCATCATCGGGGCAGGTCGATTCTGCCTGCGTAATGTCAGTCACCTGATTATTATTGGTCTCTTCTGCTGGCGGCTTCTGCGTACACGCGCCAAGCGCCAACGCAACCGACAGCGCCATCATCAGCATATTTTTCATCTAACCCTCCCATTCGCCCGACAGGGCAAACGGAGGCTAGGTCAGACACATTCCGCGCGCAAGATCACATTGCGGTCGTCAGCCCGACAAATCTTGCCAGAACTTCTTCGCCTTGCCGACAAAACTTTCATGTTCTGGATAACAATCAGCGCAAGATTCTTGGCGAAATTCTTCCAGGATTTCGCGCTGGCGCAGCGTCAGCTTTGTTGGCGTCTCGACAAATAATTCCACCACCAGATCGCCGCGTTCGCGGGCGCGCAATTGCGACATGCCTTCGCCGCGCAGCCGCATTTTCTTACCCGTCTGCGCCCCTTCAGGGATCTTTATTTTGACGCGGCCGCCTTCGATTGTCGGGGTTTCGATTTCGCCGCCCAAGGCCGCCGTCACCATTGGCACCGAGGCGCGGCAGAACAAGTTCGGCCCGTCCCGTTCAAACAGCGGATGCGGAATAATCGTAACGATTACATAGAGATCGCCGCGCGGGCCGCCGCGCGCGCCGGGCTCGCCTTCGCCGGTCAGGCGGATGCGCGTGCCGGTGTCAACGCCGGGCGGGATTTGCACGCTGAGCGTGCGCTTCACGCGCTGCGCGCCTTGTCCGGCGCAAGACTTGCAAGGAGAAGCGATGGTTTGCCCGGCGCCGTGGCAGGTGGGACAGGTGCGTTCGACGGTAAAAAACCCTTGCGTCGCGCGGACGCGACCTGCGCCACGACACATGGAACAAGTTTCCACTTTGGTGCCAGGCGCGGCGCCGGTCGAATCACAGGTTACGCATGGTTGAAGACTAGGCACCTCGATCTTCGAGTCTTTGCCGGCAAACGCTTCTTCCAGTGTTAAATCCAGATCATAGCGCAAATCGGCGCCGCGTTGCGGCCCAGACCGGCTGCGCCCGCCCGATCGGCCGAAGGCTTCGCTGAAAACATCCCCAAACATTTCCGAAAAAACGTCGCGGAAATCGCTGTAGCCCTGGCCGCCGCCGCCGGCGCCATTTTGGAAGGCGGCCATGCCATATCGGTCATAAGCGGCGCGCTTTTCGGCGTCGGATAAGATCGAATAAGCTTCGTTGATGTCTTTGAATTTATCTTCGGCGGCTTTGTCGCCCGGATTCTGGTCCGGGTGATATTTCATCGCCAATTTGCGATAGGCCGATTTGAGGGCCGCCGCGTCCGCTTCACGCGCCACGCCCAAGGTCTCGTAGAGGTCTTTGCTCGCCATGGCGCCAACGGCTCCGGTAAAACGGTAGACCGGCGGAAGACGAAACCGTCAACCGCCGGCCCGATTTGTCGTTATGCGCTGCGTTTATCGGCGCCTGATTCTTCGAATTCAGCGTCAATGACGCCGTCATCCTTATCAGAACCTGCGCCGGCATTTTGCGCTTGGCTGTCTTTATAAAGGGCTTCGCCAAGTTTCATGGCGACCTGCTGGAGCGTCGCGGATTTCTGCGCGATGGCGGCCGGATCGGCCCCGTCGAGGGCGGCGCGCAGCTCGCTCATCGCCGTCTCGATTGCCGCTTTATCGCCCGGCTGTAGTTTATCGCCATGCTCTTTTAAGGCCTTGTCGGTCGAGTGCAGTAAAGCCTCGCCGGTGTTTTTCGCCTCGACCGCTTCGCGGCGCGCTTTGTCTTCGCTCGCGTGCTCTTCTGCTTCGCGGACCATGCGTTGGATTTCTGCTTCGGTCAGCCCAGACTGCGCCTGGATGCGGATCGATTGTTCTTTATTGGTCGCTTTATCGCGTGCGGAGACCGAGACAATGCCATTGGCGTCGATGTCGAAGGTCACTTCGACTTGCGGCACGCCGCGCGGCGCCGGCGGGATGCCGACAAGATCAAATTGGCCGAGCAATTTATTGTCGGCGGCCATTTCTCGTTCGCCCTGGAATACGCGAATGGTCACTGCGTTTTGGTTGTCTTCGGCGGTCGAAAAGACTTGGCCCTTCTTAGTCGGGATTGTGGTGTTGCGATCAATCAACCGGGTGAATACCCCGCCCAACGTCTCAATACCCAGAGACAACGGCGTAACGTCAAGTAAAACGACATTTTTCACATCGCCTTGCAGCACGCCGGCCTGAATGGCGGCGCCGATGGCGACCACTTCGTCCGGATTGACGCCCTTATGCGGTTCGCGACCAAAAAACTCTTTCACGACCTGTTGGATACGCGGCATCCGCGTCATACCGCCGACCAGCACCACTTCATGGATATCGCTGGCGGAGAGATTGGCGTCTTTCAACGCAGCGCGGCAGGGCGCGATCGTGCGCTGCACAAGGTCTTCGACGAGGCTTTCGAACTTGGCGCGCGTCAGCTTCAAGGTCAAATGGAGCGGGGTCCGCGTATTCGGGTCCATGGAAATGAACGGCAAGTTCACTTCATATTGTGCCGTCGTCGATAATTCTTTCTTGGCTTTTTCGGCTTCGTCTTTCAGGCGCTGCAAAGCGATCTTGTCGCCTTTCAGATCAACGCCCTTATCTTTGCGGAATTCATCGACGAAATAATCAACGATCCGGTTGTCGAAATCCTCACCGCCCAGGAAAGTATCGCCATTGGTTGAGCGCACTTCAAAGACGCCATCGCCAATCTCCAAGACGGAAATATCAAAGGTGCCGCCGCCGAGATCATAGACCGCGATCGTCCGATTGCCGCCTTTATCTAAACCATAAGCCAGCGCCGCCGCCGTCGGCTCGTTTATAATGCGCAAGACTTCCAATCCGGCAATGCGGCCAGCGTCTTTCGTCGCCTGACGCTGCGCATCGTCGAAATAAGCCGGCACGGTGATGACCGCTTTGGTCACCGTTTCCCCGAGATAAGCCTCGGCGGTTTCTTTCATTTTCTGCAGGACAAACGCCGAGATTTCCGGCGGGGCGTATTGCTTGTCGCGCCCTTGGACAAAAGCGTCGCCATTTTGCCCAGACACGATTTTGAACGGGGTCAGCGCAATGTCTTTCTGGACCGTTTTGTCCTGAAATTTGCGGCCAATCAGCCGTTTAATCGCATAAAAAGTGTGTTCGGGATTGGTCACCGCTTGACGCCGGGCCGGCTGGCCGATCAGGCGCTCGCCATTGTCGGTAAACGCCACAACCGAGGGCGTCGTGCGCGCGCCTTCAGCGTTTTCAATGACTTTTGGTTGCGATCCTTCCATGATCGCTACGCAAGAATTGGTGGTGCCAAGGTCAATGCCGATAACTTTGCTCATATCCGTCTCATTTCCTCTCTATGGCGAACGTCAACTGGGCCTCGAAACCGAGCATCCGCGCATGTGACGATCCCTGGAAAGGCTGTATTGACCAAGAATCCCGGCCAATACAGCGTAAGCGCGATATGGGAAAAAGCCCTCACGCGCGCAAGGGGCGATCCATAGCGGCGTTTATAGATGAATCGGGGTGTTTTAGCGCGCCGCGAAGCGGCAAAAAACGCGCATGAAGCGGCAAAAACAGGACGCGTAGAGGGTCGACAGGGCCCGGAAGCGTGAACCTATGCGGCTCGCACGCAAAACCAAAGCGGCCATAATAGGCCAAATCGCCGACCAACAGGATGCCGGAATGGCCATTTTCGCGCGCTGAGTCGATCGCCGACTGCATCAATTTGGCGCCAACGCCATTATCTTTCCAGCGCGGCGCGATGGCGATCGGGCCCAATAGAACGGCGGGAGCGCCGCCAATATCGATCGGCCATTGCCGCACGGCGCCGGCAAATCCGTCCGGTTTGAAAGCAACGAACGAGCAATTTTGCAGACGTTGATTGCCTTCGCGCAAGCGTTCGGCGGTTTTGGCAAACCGTCCCGGACCGAAAACTTCATCGAACAACGCTTCGACCGCGGCCCCATGTTCAGGGCGTTCAATCAAGATTTCAGTCATTGTCGGGCTGTCGGTCACCTCGATGGGGCAAAAATGGAGCGCGCATATGCGAGCGAGAGCCGCCGATTGCAAGGTTTTTCGGCGCGTTTTGCGGTGTTTTTTTTGACAAAGTTTCAAGGCGCGGCGCGTCAAAACGAAGGGAAGCGCTCTTGACGGGGCGTTATTGGCAATCGATATGTCGTCTGTACCGTTAGCGTAAGGTTGGAGGGGCGCGTTGTCAGAGAAGCCTTTAGAGGGCGATGTGCTCTTGGAATTGCGGCATGTGCGCAAGTCCTATGGTGATTTTTTAGCCGTGCGCGATGTCAGTTTCCGGGCCTTGCGCGGCCAAATGTTCGGGTTTTTGGGTCCGAACGGGGCTGGAAAGTCGACCACCATGCGCATGATCGCCGGTATTTTAGAGCCAAGTTCGGGCGAAATTGCCTTGTTTGGCGCGCCGATCAACCGCGCGGCGCTGATGCGAACCGGCTATTTGCCCGAAGAGCGCGGCATTTATAAAGCCATGACGCCGCGCGCCGTCATTGCCTATTTCGCGCAATTAAAAGGCGTTGACGCGACAACCGCGCATAAGCGGGCCGATGCGATGCTCGAGCGCTATGGTTTGAAGGAATGGGGCCGGCAGAAAGTCAAAAAGCTTTCCAAGGGCATGGCGCAAAAAGTGCAGTTATTGGCCTCTATCGCGCATGAGCCCGAATTTGTGATCTTCGATGAGCCGTTTTCAGGTCTTGACCCGGTCAATCAACAAACGCTCGAAGACATTTTGCTGGATTTGAAAGCGCGCGGCTGCACGATTTTGTTCTCGACCCATGTCATGGAACATGCCGAGCGTTTGTGCGACCATATTGTGCTGATCGCCAAGGGGCAGAAAATGTTCGACGGCGATGTCGCCTCGGCCATGGCGCTTGCGCCGCAATCGGTTTTGGTGGCGACGGAAGAAAGCTTCGATTTGCCGCGCTTTGCCCGCGAAAACGGCTTTGCCGCTGAGCGTAACGGGGCCGGCTACAAGATCGGCGCCGCCGATGCGCAAGGAACGCGGCGCTTATTGTCAGGTCTGGTCGCCGCCGGCGCGCCGCTGACGCGCTTCGAGCCGTCTCGTCCGCAATTGCGCGACGTCTTTGTTCGCCTTGTCGAAGGTCAAGCCGCCCCGTCGGCCAAAGGAGCCTAAAGCCATGTTGCGCGCCATGCGATTGATCGCTTTCCGCGAATTGTGGGCTTATTTGTCCGCTCCCGGGTTCTGGATCAGCCTTGCCTCGGTGCCGTTGTTCATGCTGCTGGGCATGAGCGCGCCATTATTGTCCGAGCGCGCGGCCCCGGTTCGACATTTCGTCATTCTGGATTCCGATGCGGAACGGGCGGCGCGGCTCGCCGAACGCATGGAGGAAGCCTATTGGCGCGAAGCGCGCAGCGCTTTGGCGGCGGTCGTGCGGATCGCTGCGCCAGACAAAGCCGATGACGTCTTGGCGACGTTCGACGCCGACCCCAGTCAAGCTGGTCTCGATGCGGCTATTCAGCAAGTCGAACTGTTTCGCAGCGGCATTGCGCGCGGGTTTGACGCACCGCGGCGGCAATTTGTTTATGAGCCTGCGCCGGCCGACAGCATCGACGGGCTGCGCCCCTTTTTGACCGGCGACCAGAAACTGCCCAGCGGCGCTGATTTGTTCGCCGCGTTCGTTATCCGCACCAATGCCGACGGCGAATTGTCGGCGGAATATTGGAGCGAAAACATCGCCAGCCGCGATTTGCGCGAAACGATGAGCGGCGCGCTTTTGCGCGAAGCGCGCGCCAACGCCATTCGCCTGAAAGGGCTGGACGCCGCCGCTGTCGATGACGTCGAGCGGGTGCGGGTCAATATCACCGATTACAAACCGAGCGGAACCGGCGAAAATGGCGGTTCAACCGTGTCGTTGCGCGATCGCTTGCCTGCAATTGTTGGCTTTTTTCTCGCCTTTTTGTTGTTCAACGCGATTTTAAGCTCGGCGGCAATTTTAATGAGTTCGATCGTCGAAGAGCGCGGCAATAAAATCCTCGACACGTTGCTGACCACGGCGCCGCTGCAATCGATCCTGCTAGGCAAATTGCTCGGCGTTGCCTCCGTTAGTCTGTTGATGATCGGGGTCTGGGGCCTCTTGGGGTCTTTGGTCAGCTTTGGCGCCGTGCAAGCCGGCGCCATCCCGCAACCGGTGATTGAGGCGATTTGGCAGCCAGGGCTGTTCCTCGCCTTTGTGCTGTTGTTCATCGCCGGCTATGTGGTGTTCGGATCGGTCTTTCTGGCGATCGGCTCGACCTGCGAAACCCTGCAAGAATCGCAAAGCTTCATGGGTTTTGCCATGATGATCATCATCCTGCCGATGATGATGTTGATCCCGGCGCTTCAAAATCCCGATGCCGGTTACATCAAAGCGCTGACCTGGGTGCCGATCTTTACCCCGTTCTTCTTGCTGGTGCGCTTGCCGACGGAGCTCAGCCTGATCGAATGGCTGGGACCGGTCGCGCTTTTGCTGGCGTTTATTCCGCTGGTGCTGTGGCTGTCTGGCAAATTGTTCCGGGCCGGCGCACTCGGCGAAGTGCGCGCCAGCGAAATTCTGGCGCGGTTTGGTCAAAAGGCGAAGACCGGCGCGCCGCTGCCGGCGGAATAGACTTTTACGTTTTCCGCCCGGCGAGTTGCGCTTCCAGCGCTTCGACCCGGACGGCGAGCGCCTCGGCGCGCGTAAAGGCGGTTTCGGCGAGGGATTTCATCACTTCGAATTCCTCGCGGCGCACCAAATCCATGTCGGCGATCATTTTTTCGACCTGCGCGCGCGCCATGGCTTTGGCTTCATCGCCCATGGCTTGGGCGGCGCCAAAGGCCGAAGTCATCAAGCGGCCGAAATCGTCCAACAGTGGATTTTGTGTTTGCATTGGCGTACATCCTCGCCCGCGCAAGGCTGGAAACGCGCCTTGCTGTGAGCCGTTAATGTAAGTCGGGACGCGTTGAATGCAACATGTTGTCGCCGCAGTGGAATTTTCCGCTGCGATCCCGTTTCCGGCCTGGATCAAGCCGGACGTCTTTACATTGCCCGCGTTTGAGGCGTTCGGGCAGACCTTTGGCCCGTTCCCGCTGCGCTGGTATGCGCTGGCTTATATGGCCGGGCTCGTGTTGGCCTGGCGGTATATTGTCATGGTGGGCCGGAACGCTCCCTTGTGGCGCGAGGGGCAAGCCCGACCCAATGCGGCGATCGCCGATGACCTGTTGTTTTATGGCGCCTTGGGCGTCATTGGCGGCGGCCGGCTCGGCTCGGTGCTGTTTTACAACCCGAGCATGATCTGGACTGATCCGCTGCAAATCCTGCGGGTGTGGGATGGCGGCATGTCATTTCACGGCGGATTTTTGGGCGTGTGCTTGGCCGTTATATTGGTGGCGCGGGCGCATAAAGTGCCTGTTCTGACGCTCGGCGATTGCGCGGCTTTGGCGACGCCGTTTGGACTTTTTTTCGGGCGGATCGCCAATTTCATCAATGGCGAGCTGTGGGGGCGGCAATCGGATGCGCCTTGGGCGGTGATTTTCCCGCAAGCCGGCCCCGATCCGCGCCATCCAAGCCAATTATACGAAGCCGCACTCGAGGGCGTTGTCTTGTTCCTGATCCTGCGTTGGGCGAGCCATGGGCCGCTCAAAGCGCTGCAGCGGCCAGGCATGAGCATTGCCGTCTTTCTGCTCGGCTATGGGGTGTTTCGGACCGGGGTGGAGACCGTGCGCGAGCCGGATTTCCATATGCCGGACTTCCCGCTCGGCCTGACCATGGGCATGATCTTGTCGATCCCGATGATTGTGATTGGGGCGGTGATGTTGGCGCGTTATCTCGGCAAATCCACGCGTCCTGAAACGGCGTGATCGGCGAGGACGGCCTTGACCGTTTGGCGCGTTTGATCGCCGCCCATGGGCCGTTGCGCGTTGACCAATTCATGGCGGCGGCGGCCTATGGCGCGCAGGGGACCTATCGCGATCAGGACCCGATCGGGGCAAGCGGGCATTTCGTCACGGCGCCGGAGATCTCGCAGATCTTCGGCGAGCTATTGGGCGTCTGGGTCGTCGCGCAATGGATCGCGATGGGCCGGCCAGCGCGGTTTTTCGTCATTGAAATGGGTCCCGGGCGCGGGTCGTTGATGGCGGACGCCTGCCGCGTCTTTGCGCAAGCGCCCGAATTTTGCGCGGCGGCCGCGATCGTTTTGGTCGAGCCCTCGCCGGTCTTGCAAGCCCGCCAGCGCGCCGTGCTGGCCAATGCGCCGATCCCCGTTGCGCATGCGCCCGACCTTTGCGCGATTGCGGCGGGGCCGGCGGCGCTGCTGGCCAATGAAGTGCTCGATTGCTGGCCGATCCGGCAATTTGTGCAAACGCCCGACGGCTTGCGCGAGCGGCTGGTTGGATTGGACGATGCGGGCCGCCCCCAATTTGGCTTGGCCGATTGGGCGCCGCAAGGGATTGGGCCGCTGCCAGCGCATTGGCGCGCGGCGCCGATCGGGGCGGTGCTGGAGCTGCGCCCTCAGGACGCCGAATTTGTCGCGGCGATTGCGGCGCGGGCCGCGCAAGCTCCGATGATCGCGCTCTGCGTCGATTATGGCGCGATGGAGAGCGGGATCGGCGACAGCCTGCAAGGCCTCGTGCGCCACCAAAAATGCAGCCCGTTGGCGGCGTTTGGAACGGGCGATATCACCGCTCACGTCGATTTTGCGCATGTAAGCGGGCTGGCGGCCGCGGCGGGCTTGCAGGTCGCGGGACCGTTTACCCAGCGCGCGCTGTTGCTGGGGCTGGGCGGGGCGGCGCGGCTGGCGGCGCTGGAATTGGCCGCGCCTGAAGCGGCGCCGGGGCTGCAAGCCGGTTTTGCGCGGCTGATCGATCCGAACGGCATGGGCGGCTTGTTCAAGGCGCTGATCCTCGGTGGCGCGCCGGCGCAAAACGCCTGATCACGGCGAATTGAGCGCAACGCCCCCCGTCGCGCCTTTACCATTGGCCGCACGCCAAAAAGGAGGCCGCCATGACCGTCATTTTGAAATCGCCCGAGGGCACGGATGATCTCTCCCCCGCTCTGACCCGCCGTGGCGTCATGGCCGCCAGCATTTTCACCAGCACGTTTGCGCTGGCCGGACCCGTCAATGCGCAAGCGATCACAACGCCGACCGATGGCCTCTCGATCCTCGAGCCGCGTTTCAAAGGCCATGGCGATTATGATTTGCCGGCTTATGTGGCGCGGCCGGCCGAGGCCGGCGCCTATCCTTGCGTGATCGTCGTCAACGAGATTTTCGGCATCCACAAATATATCAAAGACATTTGCCATCGTTTGGCCAAGCTTGGCTATGTGGCGATCGCGCCGGATTTCTTTGACCGGGCGGGCGATCCCTCGACCTTGGATTTCAACAATCCCGAAACCCGCCAGCAATTGCTGGGGATTGTCGGCTCGGCCAATAATGCGCAGGTCATGGGCGATGTCGATGGCGCGATTGCCTGGCTTGAGGGGCAGGACTTCGTCGCCGCCGATCGGATCGCCATCACGGGCTATTGCTGGGGCGGCGCGGTGGTGTGGATGGCCTCGGCCCATTCGGCCAAGATCAAGGCGGGCGCGGCCTGGTATGGCCGGATGACGCCGCCGCCGCAGCGTACCGAAGACCGCAAATTCCCGACCGAGATCGCCGCCGAGCTGAAAGCCCCGGTGCTGGGGCTTTACGCCGACATGGATAACGGCATTCCGCTGGTGCAGGTCGATGAGATGCGCAAAGCGCTGGCGGCCAATAACAATCCGACCGGCTCGCGGATCTTGGTGTTCGCCGACACCCAGCACGGCTTTCACGCCGATTATCGCCCGTCTTACAACAAGGATGCGGCCGAACGCGCCTGGGCGCGGATGCTGGATTGGTTCAAGACCCAGGGGGTCTGATTGACGTATAGGCCGATCCCGCGGGAAGGCGCGAAGCCCTCCCGCCGGGTCGGGTTTTCCTTATTTGTTGAGCGCGACCGGCTCGCCAAAGCCTAAATCGGCCAAACGGGCGCGTTGGGTTTTGGCGTCGCCGACCACCACCCAATTCATCGCATCGGGGCGAAGATAATCCGCGGCCAAGCGTTTCACGCCGTCCAGCGTCAGCGCCTGAATGGCGGTGGCGTTGCGGGCGCGGAAATCGTCCGGATAGCCAAAATCGCTAATGTCTTGCAGCAAGCCCAATTTGGCGCCGAGCGTTTCGGTCTGCAGGGCCTGGCCGCGCAACAGCGCGCTTTTCAACGTGGCAAGGTCGGCTTCCGAAAAGCTCGGACCATAGGCGCTGACGATCTCGCGGATCAATTGCAGCGATTCGAGCGTCACATTGGTGCGCACGCTGGAGCCGATCAAGAACTCGCCGCGATCGCTCGAGCCGTTGAATGACGACCCGATGCCATAAGTATAGCCGCGATTGACCCGCAATTCGGTATTGAGCCGCGAGGTGTAGATATCGCCCAGCAGGAAATTGACGGCGCGGGCGAGCGGGTAATCGGCGGCGGTCGCCGGCAAAGCCGGGCGGACGATGCGCAACACCGATTGCTTGGCGTCCGGCACGTCATAAAAATAAACCTTGGATTGGGCGATCTCGGCCGGCGGGGCGAGGGTGGGGGCGGGCGTCGCCGCCCCGCTCCAGGTCTCGACAAGCCCGGCAAAAGCCGCCGTCACCGCGCTCTGATTGACCGCGCCGACGATACGCAATTGCGCGCCGCCGGGGCGGTAATGGGCGGCGTAGAAGGCTTTGAGATCGTCGAGCGTCACCGCTTCGAGCTTATCCTTCGCGCCATAGCCGACATAATGCAGCACATGATCGGCCGGATAAGCGAGCTTGGCGGCCTCACGGGCGGCGAGGAAATTCGGATTGGCTTCGGCCTGGTCGAGATTGGTCAATTGCCGGCGTTTGAGGAGGTCGAATTCTTCGGCATCCCAGCGCGGCTGCGTCAGCATTTCTTGGACGAGCGCAATCGTGGCGTTGAAATTGCGCGCCAATGTCGTGCCCGACACATAGGCGCCGTCGGCATCGGCGCTGATCGAAAGTTCGGAGCCAAGCGCTTTGATGGCGTCTTCAAGCTCGGCGGTGGTGCGGTTGGCCGTGCCTTTGTTCATCAGATCGGCGGTCAGCGCGGCAATGGCCGGCTTCGTGGCGTCGCCGCGGCGGCGGCCTGCGTCGATCTTCAAGGAAAAGGTCACGAGCGGGGTCTCGCGCGACTCAAGGCCGACCACCCCGACCCCATTGCTGAACGCCGCGCGCCACACTTGCGGGGTCGCGAGCGTATAGGGCGCGCCAAAATCGGGTTCCTTGGTGCGGTCAAAAGCCGAGGGCGTGCGCTCGAAATTACGCACGGTCGGGTCAAATTGCACCGGCGCGTCGGCGCCGGCGATGATCGGCTCTTCGACGATGTTGGCCGGGACGGCGCCCTCAATCGCGAGCTGCGGCGCGCCTTTCGGCACGAAACTGGTCGAAATGAACGGCTTGTTCTTGATATAGGTGTCATAGACGCGGCGGACGTCCGCGATGGTGACGCCTTGCAAGGCGGCCAGATCGCGCCGCAAAAAGCCCGGATCGCCGGTGAAAATATTGTATTCGCTGAGCTGGATCGCTTTGCCGAGCGCGCTTTCGATCTCGCCATAGAATTGCACTTCGAGGCCGGCCTTGATGCGGTCGAGATCGGCTTGCGCGATGCCATTGGTTTCGAAACGCGCAAAGGCTGTGGCGAGCGCGGCCGGGAAGGCGTCGAGATCGGCGCCGGCATTGGCCCGCACGATCAGCAACATCTCGCTGGCGAGCTCTTTTTCGAACGCAAACATGGCGACGTTGGAGGTGAGCTTTTCCTCGTCGATCAGCACTTCGTTGAGCGGCGCGCGTTTGCCGTCGGTCAGATATTGCGCCAAGATGTTCAAGGCGTAGCTGTCGGGATGATATTCCTCGACGGTCGGCCAGACCATGGTCAATTGCGGCACGGTAGCGAAATTGTCTTCGTGCATCAGCGAGATGCTCTGCGCGAGCGTCACCGGTTTCGGCGCGCTTTTGGGCGCGTCTTCGCCGCGCGGAATTTCGCCGAAATATTTCTCGACCAAGGTCTTGGCGAGCGCCGGGTCAAAGTCGCCGGCAATGGTGACGGTGACATTATTGGGCACATACCAACGGCGATAGAATTGGCGGGTGTCCTCCAAGGTCGCGGCTTGCAGATCGGCGAGCGAGCCGATCACTTGCCAAGAATAAGGGTGGTCGGCCGGGTAGAGCGCTTTGCCGATTACATCGAAATTATGGCCATAGGCCTGGTTGTCGACGCGCTGGCGCTTTTCGTTTTTGACGACCTGCTTTTCATTGTCGATGACGGCTTGGCTGACCGTGTTGATGAAATAACCGAGCTTGTCGGCCTCCGCCCAGATGACTTTTTCCAACGCATCGGCCGGCACGGCCTGGAAATATTGCGTCATGTCCGAGGTGGTAAAACCATTGGTGCCTTCGCCGCCAATGCGGGTGTTCATCTCATCAAGGCCGCCATAGCCAAGGTTTTCGGAGTCCAAGAACAATAAATGCTCAAATAAATGCGCAAAGCCGGTACGGCCCGGCAATTCGCGCGCCGAGCCGACATGGGCGGCAAGATTGATGGCGACGACGGGATCGGACTTGTCGACATGCAGGACGACTTGCAGGCCATTATCGAGCGTGAATTTCTCAAACGGCACCGAGATGCCCGGCGCTTCAGTGGCGGTGAGCGGCGCATCAGATGGGCTGCAGCCGCTGAGCGCTAAAATCGCCAGCGCCGAGGCGCCCAATGCCCATCGCGCCGAAACGCCCAATTGAAACTGCCGCGCCGCCATCGTCACTCTCCCTGATGAGATTTTATCGTTAGACGATGATATCGCCGGCCGCAATGGGAATTTCCAGGGGCGCGGATCGGGATGGCGATGGGCGTGAAGGGGCAAGCGGGGGGGCAGATGATTGCACGCGAGGCGTTTGTTGTGCGGATGCGTGCAATTTGCTAATATGCAACAAGTGTTATCAAAATTGAGATTTCAACGATGCCGTCCGTGACAATCAACGATGTTCCAGATGACGTTCACCATGCGATCGGCGAGCGAGCCGCGCAGAATGGTCGAAGCATCGAGGCCGAGATACGGGACATTCTGGAAATCGCCGTCAAGCCAGAAGGGCGCATCAAACTAGGTACGTATTTGGCGGAAATCGGCCAGAAACTTCAACTCACTGAAGAAGAGTTTGCGCTTTTCGAAAGCGGTAGCAAAAACACCCCGGCGCGTGTGACAAATTTTGAATGATATTGCTTGACACAAACGTTATTTCACAACCGCTAAATCATTTTCCAGATCGACGCGTTATTGCCTGGATTGATTCGCAATTGCTGGAAAATCTTTATTTGTCTGCAATCGTTGTCGGAGAAATGCGCTTCGGCGTCAGTTGTATGGCGGAAGGAAAAAGAAAAGCTGCGTTAGACAATAATCTCGAAAATGGCGTTTTGCCAAAATTTGTCGGTCGGGTTCTGCCGTTCGATATGGCGTGCACGAAAGTTTATGCAGAGCTATTGGCAAGGGGGCGCAGGGCGGGCGTCGCCATTGAGACCGCAGATGCTTGCATCGCCGCCACAGCTATTGCGAATGGATTTGCGATCGCCACGCGTGATGTTATCCCGTTTCGGGCGGCTGGCCTCAAGGTGATTAATCCGTGGGAGGCTTAGGTCGAGCCTTCTTGCGCGGCTAATTGATGCGAGTTCGAAAAACTTGAATTTGGCTGCGCAGCCCTCGCAACGTCCCCGCGCGCGATCAAGCCGCCTCCCCGCCATTGATCCCCTGTCCGTGAAGCTTTAACAGGCTGTTGAAGAAGT